>DATGXW010000375.1:0-19881 GCA_035298585.1 Phycisphaerales bacterium | reverse complement strand
GTGCATCATGACGCCGAGATAGCCCGGGTGCTGGATCGCCGTCGCGACCCAGCCCCGGACCAGTTCGTCGAACTCCGCGCGGCGGTCCAGACGGATCTTCCGCGAGATGAGGATGTGGAATGGCCGCGGTTCCATAGAGCGCCCCCGAGCGGGCAATCGGTCCCTCCGCCGAGCTGGAGAATCAGTGCCCACCCGCCGCCGGCGGCACGTACGCGGCGAGCTTGGTCGCGGCGGTCTTGTGCACCATCGTGTAGGCGTATTCGACTCCGACGCCGTACGCCCCGAAGTGCGTCTTGGCGACGTCCATCACGGCGTTGTACGTGTCGCGGTGGGCCCAGTCACGCTGCCACTCGAGCATGGTCGAGAGCGCTGTCACGGGCTTGGCCCCCGCCTGGATCACGCGCTTCATCGCGTTGTCGTGCGAGAGCTGGTTGATGTCGCCGCAGCAGTCCTCCACGACGTACACCTCGTACCCGTCGTGGATGGCCTGGACGGTCGGGAGCGCGACGCACGTCTCGGTCCAGAGGCCCGCCAGGACGATCTTCTTGCGCCCCGTCTTCTGGATCGCCGCGACGAAGTTGGCGTCGTCCCACGAATTCATGCTGGTGCGCTCGACGGGCGTTGGATGCCCGAGCGCGGCCAGGAGCTGCGGCCACGTGTTGCCGCTGAAGGCCGTCGACTCGACCGTGGAGAGCACGACCGGCACATTGAAGATGCGGGCCGCCTTGGCGAGCGCGACGTTGTTGTTGATGACCATCTGGCGGTCAAAGTTCTGTACGCCAAAGAGCATCTGGGGCTGGAGGTCGATCATCGCGACCACGCAGTTGTCGGGCGTGAGCAGACCCTTCTCGCTGAGCTTGGGACGTGAACCTGCCATTGAGATCTCCTTGTGGCTGTGGCTGTCGACCGTACGTGAGATTTTGAGCTTACCGAGGCGCCCCGACGGTGTTTTGCCGTCGGAACGCGCTGAGCCGTGGAATCGCGGCACAATGGCCGATCTTCACAGATCGCGCCAGAGCCGCGGCCATCCACTCTGAGCGGGGCGGGTGGACAGCAATCCTGCCGCTGCGCCGTCGTGCGATGGTCATGACATACTCTGTGCCTGCCGATGCACACGGGCGGAGGGCCCGGTGTGCAGCCAATGGTCGGACTCGGTGCGGTATGGCGGAGACTGAGCACACCACGCAGGCGGTCGAACGCTACCTGGGGGACCTCGCGGGGGAGGGACCCAGCGCGCCGATCGTGCGCGCGCTGCTGGAGCGTGCGGCGGGCCGGCTGGAGTGGCTCTGCGGTACGCTGCTTGTTCGGAATTACCCGCGATTGACGCGTCCCCCTCTCAACCTGCAGGCCCAGGAGATGCTCAGTTCGGTGATCGAACGGCTGCTCAAGGCGATGCGGGAAGTTCACCCGACCGATGCACGCCAGTTCTTTGCGCTGGCCACGCGGCACATGCGCTGGGAGCTCAATGACCTGGCCCGACGCTTAGATGAACAGACGCGCGCCGTCGAGCTTCATGAAGGGCTTGTGCGTGCCCCCGAAACGAGCGGTTCGGCGCTGAGCCCGAACGCGAGGCGAATGTTTGACGCGATCGATGCACTCCCCGAGGAGGAGCGGGAGGTCTTTGATCTTGTCAGGATCCAGGGTCTTTCGCACACGGAAGTGGCCGAGATGATGGGCGTGTCATCCAAGACCGTGCAGCGCCGGCTCAACCGCAGTCTCGTGCTGCTGACGGAGATGCTCGGCGACCTGAAGCCGCAGGAGCTGGCGGCGGAGACCACCACCCCGGCCCATGAGAGCGACGCGCCCGAACACAAGCGGCGCCACGGCCCATGAGCGACGTCCAGAAGATCCGACAACTCCTCGAAGAGCTCATGGAGTCAGAGAAGACGCCCGAAGAAGTCTGCCGGGATGATCCCTCGCTCCTGCCCGAGCTCCGGGTGCGATGGCAGGCGCTGCGCGCGGTGGATTCGCAGGTGGAGCGGTTGTTTCCTGCCCCAAGGCCGGTCGAGGGCGGCGCGGGACCCGAGCGCAGACGCCGGGTCATCGTGCCCGCGGGCGAACTGCCGGAGATCCCGGGGTTTGAGATTCAAGGGACGCTGGGGTGCGGCGGGATGGGGATCGTCTACCGCGCCCGCCACCTGACGCTCAACCGCGTCGTGGCGATCAAGATGCTCATCGCGGGCGTCTACGCCTCGCCGATCGAGCTGGAACGCTTCAAGCGCGAAGCCGAGTCGATCGCCGGGCTCTGTCATCCCAATATCGTCCAGGTCTTTGACGCGGGCGAGTGGGAGGGCCGGCCGTACTTTGTCATGGAGTTCATGGAAGGGGGGACGCTCGCCGCGCAGCTCGCCGGGATTCCACGGCCGGCCAAGGTCGCGGCCAGGGATGTGCACACGCTCGCGGGCGCGATGCAGCTTGCACACTCGGCGGGGGTTGTGCACCGCGACCTCAAGCCCGCGAACATCCTCCTCACCGCGGATGGAACGCTGAAGATCGCGGATTTCGGGATTGCACGCCGATCCGAATCGACCGCCGACGGCGCCATGCTGACACTGACGGGATCTCGGCTTGGAACGCCCAGCTACATGGCCCCTGAGCAGGCGGCGGGCGCCCGAGGCGCGTTCGGGCCCGCGGTCGACATCTATGCACTGGGAGCGATTCTCTACGAGATGCTGACCGGCCGCCCGCCCTTCCGCGGCGACACGCCGGCGGAGACCGAGCGGCAGGTGATCAACGACGAACCTGTAGCGCCGATGCGGCTGAACCCCAGGACACCGCGCGATCTGCAGACGATCTGCCTCAAGGCGCTCCAGAAGGATCCGGGTCGGCGGTACGCAACCCCGCGGGAGCTGGCCGAAGATCTGGATCGCTTTCTGCGCTGCGTGCCGATCCTCGCGCGGCCCGTGGGGCGCATCGAGCGTGCGTACAAGTGGACCCGCCGCAGGCCCGCCGCCGCGGCGCTCACGGTGACGATCCTGGTTCTTGCCGTCGCGACCATCATCCTGGGAGGGTGGATCCAGCGGGTTGAATCGGCCCGCAGGACCGAGCTTCTGATTCGCCAGGAAGGCGCACGCAACGCGATCGTGTCGAGCCTGACGCTGACGCGACAGCTTGTGCGCGACGGCCGCTGGACCGAGGCGCAGAACATCCTTGAGCACGCGACCGAGCGGGTGGCCGAGGCGGACTCACGCGAACTCGCTCGCGAGATCGGACTCGTTTCGTCCGACCTTTCCACCGCACGCGAGCTTGACCGGATACGCCACAGCTACCCGCGTCCTGACACCAGCGGGTACGACTACCGGACGGCGGCGATCGACTACCAGGCGGTCTTCACCGCCCTGGGCGCTGGGGAAGCCGCGACACCCCAGTCCGCAGCCCGGGCGCTCGCGGACTCGGCGATCAGGAACGAGATAGTCATCGCGCTTGACAACGCCGCGTTCGTCTCGTTCGTGGCCCACTCGGGGCTCTCGGTCGAGCACCTGCTCACGACCGCCAAGCTCCTTGATCCTGATCCGTGGCGAGATGATTTCAGGACCGCCGCCTGGTGGAACGACAGATCCAGATTGGAGGGGCTGCTCACCCGCGCCCGGGAAGACGGGTTCACGGCCCCGCCGCATCAACTGGTGATCCTCAGCGTCCTGCTGTCGGGCATGGATGCACAGTCGGATGCGATGCTGCTCCTGCGCGAAGCCCAGGCCCGCAACCCGCGCGACTTCTGGGTGAACCTCGAGCTCGGCAACGCCCTGAACCGCATGGGTGAATGGTCCCGGGCCGTCCAGTTCTTCCGGGCCGCGACGGCGATCAACCCTTCAAACTACCTCGTCTGGCTGACCATGGGCGGGGCCATGCTCTCGGATGGAGATCTCGACGGCTCGATCAACGCGCTCGAGAAGGCGGTCACGATCGAGGATGGGTTCGAGGGTTCCTGGAAGCTCCTCATGATCGCGTACGGTGAATCACTCCAGGAGGAAAAGCTGGCGGAGACGATCAGACGCGCCAAGCTCGCGGTCCCCGGTGATGAAAACGTCCCCCGGCTGGGCGCTCGCCTGCTGGGACGGATGGCGATGGCCCGGTGTGCGTGGCAATCAGCGTATGAGCAGATCGACGCGTCGCTCGGATCGGCGGACGAACTCGACGGCGAGATCTGGTTTGAACGGGCCGCGCTCGCGGTTCTCACGGGCGAGGTCGCATCATTCCAGCAGGCGCGTGCACACATGCTGGATCGTGCCCGGGATGGCTCCATGCGGCGATTCCTTGCCGCGCGGGCCGTCGCGCTGGCGCCCGCCCCGCCTGAACTCATCGAACGAGCAACTTCGATCTTCGAACCCGAACTCCAGGGCAGCATTCACCAGCACTGGACGCTTTCCCTCCAGGCAGGGCTCGCGTACCGGCGCGGAGACTTCCCAAGCGCGATCGCCTGCCTTGAAGAGAGCAACTCCCGTTCACCGCTGCCCGGCCATCAGCTCATCAACTGGTGCTGGCTTGCGCTTGTGCACGCTCGCCTCGGTGAGTTGACCGACGCCCGCTCGTGGCTCGACAAGGCCCGGGCCTGGACCACCGAACGCGTGAGCAAGCGGCCCACATTCGAGGGGGTCATTCACCCCCACGATTGGCTCGAAGCTCACATCATCATGCAGGAAGCATCGGACGTGCTTCTCAAGACCCAGAATTCCGCCGGCGTGCCAGGAACACCGTAAGTTCATCAGGCGCTCACCTCCCGGCCGATCCGCGTCCGCCGCAGCCTCAGGCTGTTGCCCACCACGCACACGCTGCTCATGGCCATCGCGGCGCTGGCGAACATCGGCGAGAGCAGCCACCCCGTCCACGGGTGGAGAAGGCCGGCCGCCAGCGGAATGCCAAGTGCATTGTAAAAGAAGGCCCAGAAGAGATTCTGCCGGATGGTCCGCATCGTCTGCCGCGAAAGGCGTACCGCCTGCGCGATCGCGCCCAGATCTCCCCGCATGATCGTGATGTCAGAGGCCGCCATGGCAACGTCCGCGCCCGTCCCGATCGCGATCCCGACATCCGCAACGGCCAGGGCCGGGGCGTCGTTGATCCCATCCCCCACCATCGCCACGTGCACACCGCCCCGGCGCAGCGCGTCGATTCTCGCCGCCTTGTCCTGCGGCCTGACCTCCGCGTCCACATCAACGATTCCGACCTGCTCGGCGATGGTGCGTGCGGTCTCGGTTCGATCGCCCGTCAGCATCCGGACCTGTAGCCCCAGTGCCCTGAGCTCGGAAACCGCCTCCTTCGAGCCCGGCTTGGGTGGATCTACCACTTCAAGCAGCCCGACCTCGACGCCGTCCGCGGCCACGAAGACCGGCGTCGCGCCGCGTCTTGCACCCTCGCTCGCCGCTTCATGCTGGGAGATCCTGACGCCACGGGTCTCGAGCCATGCTTGAGAACCCACCATCACCTCAACACCATTCACCCGCCCTTCCACGCCGCCCCCCACCGACAATCGAAAGTCGCGCACCTCGTCGAGCGGCAAACCTCGATCCAGCGCAGCCCGCACGATGGCCCCTGCGACCGGGTGTTCGCTCTGGCGTTCAACCGAGGCCGAAGCGCCCAGCACCTTCTCCGCATCCCACCCCGGCATCGCGTGGACGCGCTCAAGACCCGGGCGGCCCTGCGTGATGGTTCCGGTCTTGTCCAGCACGATCACATCCAGGTCGTGTGCAGCCTCGAGCGCTGCGCCGCTGCGGATGAGGATGCCGTGATCTGCGCCCTTCCCGGTACCCACCATGATCGCGGTCGGCGTTGCAAGACCCAGTGCACATGGGCAGGCGACGATCAGCACCGAAATGGATGTCGTCAGCGCCATCGAAAGGCGATCTTCCGCCGGACCCAGCAGCCACCAGCCAAGTGCAGTCGCGGCGGCGATCACCAGCACCGCGGGTACAAAGACCGCGCTCACGCGGTCCGCCAGACGGGCGATCGGCGCCTTGCTCCCCTGTGCTTCTTCCACGAGCCGGATGATCCTCCGCAGCGCGGTCTCGCCGCCCACCCGCGTGACATCGATCACCATCGCCCCCGTCGTGTTCAGCGTTCCAGCAAAGACCTCGCTTCCGCGCTGCTTCTCCGACGGAATGCTCTCGCCGGTCAGCATCGATTCATCCACGCTGCTCGATCCCTCCAGAACAGTTCCATCGATGGGCACGCGAGATCCGGGCTTCACGAGCACCCGGTCTCCCACGCGTATCGCCGTGACCAGGACATCGTCTTCGCCGCCATCGCGCAGGACCACCGCGCGTGCAGGCTCCAGGCCCGCCAGCCTCCCGATCGCTTCGGATGTACGGGCCGTCGCGCGTGCCTCAAGGTGCTTCCCCAACAGGATCAGCGTGATGATGGATGCCGCGGCCTCGAAGTAGAGGTCCGGCCGGGATGGATGTACCGCATGCACACCCGGTGCGGACGCCATGACCCCCGGCCACAGGAGCGAGACGACGGATCCAGTGAACGCCGCGCTGCTCCCCAGCGCCACGAGGGTGTCCATGTTCGCCGAGCCTTGCAGGACACCCTTCCACGCCGACCGGAAAAACCCGCGTCCCGCCCAGAAGAGAACCGGCGCCGTCAACGCCAACTGCGCCCATGGAGCCCATGCGCCGTCCAGCCAACCGATAGTGCCGTGCGACATGGCGATCACCACCACCGGGATCGACAGGATCGACGCGAGCACGAGATTACGCCACGAATCCCGCCTCGCGCGCTCCGCCGCGGCCTGCATGTCGGTCGCTTGCGGCACATCGCGCACGGGCACATGAGGCGTGAAACCCAGCGTTCGGACCGCCTCCGCCAGTGCGCTCGCGTTGGTCGAACCGGGGTCGAATATCACCGTCGCGACCTTGGTCGCAAAGTTGACGTTCGCGGACGCGACGCCCGGACGAGAGGCCAGCGTGCGCTCGATCCGTCCTGCACACGCCGCGCAGCTCATCCCTTCGACAGGCATGTCGATCCGTTCCGCCGGGCCGTGCATGGTCGATGTACCGTGTGCTTGATCGCTCATGGTCCTTCCATCCCCAGTGCACACTTCCCGACGCTCACCGCGAAAGCTTGCCCATCAGGTCAAGCAGTTCGCGGATCATCGCGTCCTGCTCCGCAGCGCCAGAGGTGAGTGCGTGTGCGGCACAATGAGTCACATGATTCTTCATCAGGCTCCGGGCCACGCTGTGCAGTGATTCCCGGACCGCGGCGACCTGCGTGATGATGTCTGCGCAGTAGCGCTCTTGCTCGATCATGGCCGCGATCCCTCGCACCTGACCTTCGATGCGGCGGAGCTGCTTGAGATTCGCGGACTTGCCCGCGGGATCCACGTACACCGCGCGACGGACACCCTCCCCGCCGTGCGGGGGCGTCTCCGGGACATGTGCACAGGCGCACACGCCCGACGCCCGCCCAACCGACCCTGCTTTTTCGCTTCTAACGGCGGATGTTCTTCGGGCCATGGCTCCTCCAGCGTTCAGGACATCACCGAAGCGCCAAAGCCGGCATCCTGTATGGCGGCAACGCCACGTGCGACCGCTCCCTGCGTCCGCTCGCGAACTCGTGCCTCGGCGACCCGGACCTCCAGCACCTCCAGGCCCCCAGCACCCGTGAGCGCATCCCGCACGGCCGCGACGCAGTGGCCGCAGCTCATGCCCTCGATGCGGATCACCACGGGGTCCGATTCCCAAACAGCTTTCGTGGGCGTTTCCATGCGGTCATTATACCCCCCAGGGGTATTGTGCCACCGCCCACGGCAAGTCCCCCCCCCTCTGCCCAAGCACCAGCCCCAGTTCGCCCCCAACTCGCCCCCCAGCGCCGGCCCCAGCGCCCGCCGCGCCGCGAGGAAGTCAGGTCTCAGATCATCCGGCCGCCATGACCACGCACACGCCGGGAGAAAAACGACAGGCGGCCGCACACCCGTGCGGCCGCCTGGTTCCATCATCTGGTTCATCCGCCGATCAGCGGCGGCGACGCAGGCCCACCAGGCCGGCGATGCCCGCCAGCGCGACCGCGCCGGGAGCCGGGATCGCATCGACCGTCACTTCGACGTTGTCGATGCCGAAGCTCTCATCAAATCCGCCCTGCCAACCCGGGCCCACCGCGACAAACTCGATCCGGACCGAATCGGCGGTGTGTGCGATATCGGTGAGCGCAGCCTCGTTGGTCAGGCTGTACACCCACTCGTTGTAGCTGTTCCAGCCGTAGCCGCCGGCGGCCGTGGCCGCGCCGGGGTAATTGCTGCTGCCGCTGGCGCTCGCGAAGACGTAGTTCCACACCGCGGTGCCGTCGACGCGGATCTCAAACGCATCGGGACCGGGGCTGCCGCCGATGCCATCCCAGCTGTCGATCGCCGCAAAGAGCAGCTTGAGCGAGAGCGAGGTGTGTGCAGGGAGGTTGTCGAGCGACAGCGTGGTCGACGAGAACCCATCGTTGCGCCACAGGTTCGAACCAAAGCCAACGGCCGAGAGGCCCTGGCTTCCTTCGACGCCGCCGCCCCCGCCCATCTGAGCGGGCGCGCCCGACTCAAAGTCCGACGAGAAGACGACGACCGGATCCGCCGACGCGAGCGTCGCCAGACCCGCCACCACCGCGAGGCCAAGAACAGTCTTCATTTGTCTCTCTCTTTCCTGTGCCGGACCAGGAGGGAGGATCTCCCAAAGAACCCCCCACGCCGGCAAAGGAGATACGCGGCGGCGGTAATGGCGGATCCATCGTCTGCACAACGACCTATGACTTGATAAACACGGACCAAGACGCCGCGGCGGTCGGCTTCTAGAATCCCTCCCGGCCGTGCGCTGGACCTCCTTTCGCGGCGGCGCCGCGGATGCCAGGTCCGGGAATAACGTCCGCCGGAACGACCCCTTCAGGAGTACGCACATGTCGTCCGCCGCCACCATCCCCGTGATCCTCGCCGCCAAACGTACACCGATCGGGAAGTTCTTTGGCGGTTTGTCGAAGGTCCCTTCGCCGGTTTTGGGTTCGTACGCGCTCAAGGCGGCCCTCGCCGAGATCGGCGGGGTGGAAAAGCTGGGCGGGCAGGTCGATGAGGCAATCTTTGGGTGCGTCCTGCAGGCCGGCGTCGGCCAGAACCCGGCCCGCCAGGCTGGTCTCAAGGCCGGCCTTCCCGACACGCTCTCGGCCAAGACGATCAACAAGGTCTGCGGGTCGGGCCTCGAAGCCGTCATGATGGCCGCCCAGACGATCAAGGCCGGCGACAACGCGCTGGTCGTCGCCGGCGGATTTGAGAACATGACCGCCGCCCCTCACTTCGCTCGCGTCCGCGAGGGCGTGAAGTACGGGCCCGCGACCATGGAAGACCACATGGCCTACGACGGCCTTCGGTGCGCCTTTGAGAACTGGGCCATGGGCTGTGCGGCAGACCACATCGCCAAGAAGTACGAGATCTCACGCGCAGAGCAGGACCGCTTCAGCGTCCAGTCGCACGCCCGCGCGGCCGAGGCCTGGAAGAACGGCTTCTTCAAGGATGAGGTTGTCGCGCTCAGCGGCGAGCAGTGCCTCGACAAGCGCTCACCAGGCGTGAACACCGATGAAGGCGTGCGGGCCGACACCACGCTCGATTCGGTCGCCAAGCTCCGCCCCGTCTTCGCCGCCGACGGGACCGTCACGGCCGCCAACGCCTCGCAGATCTCCGACGGCGCTGCCGCGCTTGTCGTCTCCTCGCTCGCCAAGGCCGAGCAGCTGGGCGTCAAGCCCATCGCACGCATCATCGCCTACGCCACCAGCGGCGTCTCCCCCAAGGACATCTTCGCGGCCCCCATCACCGGTGTCCAGCAGGTCCTTGCCAAGGCCAACCTCACCATCAACGACATCGACCTCTTCGAACTCAACGAGGCCTTCGCCGCGCAGGCGCTCTGCAACGCCAAGGCCCTCAACATCCCAGAGTCAAAGCTCAACATCGCCGGCGGCGCGATCGCGATCGGGCACCCCATCGGCGGCTCGGGCGCCCGTGTGCTCACGACGCTCATCCACCAGCTCCGCCGGACCGGCGGCAAGCGCGGCGTGGCCGGGCTGTGCCTGGGCGGCGGAAACTCGGTGGCGATGGTCGTCGAGGTGTAATGGACAGGAGTTGCACGCAGGTCGTGCAGGCTGAACCCATGTAGCAACAGGCGAGGCGTCGAGCCTCGCCTGTCTCTTTTTTCTGCATGAGCTTCTTCAGGTGAACGCGCCGGGGAAGACCGATCGCAGCGATGCCGCGAAGCAGTCGGCGATTTTGGCGAACCCCGGCCCGGTGGGATGGAGCTCATCGTTCCACTCACCCTCCCCGAGCGTTCCCTGCGTCTTGACGTGATGAACATCCGCACGGCGGAAGGCGATGTCCTGGAGCATCGCATCAAACTTCCGCATGACGATGCGCAGGATCTCCTTCCCCTCGGTGGCCCCATCCCACCCTTGCAGCTTCAACGCCGGCAAGAGCCAGGGACCAAAGCCGCACACGCCTTGCCCGCTGGGGATCGCAAGGTCGTAGGCATGGATGAAGACCGCGATGCGGCGACCCTGCTCCCGCTCGATGATCCGATCCCGGATGTCGATCAGTTGCTCATAGCCCGCGCGAACGACCCCCAGCGCGTGTGCAAACGCGGTCTCATCGACGGCGCTGGCGGGCTTGCCGTCGGTCGCGGACTTGGGGCGGATCCACAGACAGAAGGGATCCCCGACCAGGTCGTTCCCGCCACCGGAAAAGAGAACGACGTTGAAGTTCCGCTTCTGGTCGGTCAACCGCTCGACCAGCCGCTGACGCTGCGTGACGCCCAGCATCTGGCGGACCTCTTCCCCTCGCACGGCGTCATTGAGGATCGGGTAAGGGATCTTCTCGGCAAGCTTGGCGATGACGTCGCCCTTGCGGAAGGGCTTGCCGCCGAACGGGAAATCAAACCACGAATCTCCCTCGGCATAGATCCGCAAGGGAAGCTGGGGCGCGCGGCTTCGTGCCGCGAACCCCATCGTTGTCACTCCCGAGAGCTCGGCGACAGCCTTGTCATATTCCTGCGTCCGGTTCTTGCGCTCGCGGTCGGCGAGCTTGCGATGCACAACGCGCGCACGCTCCACCTGCTTGACGGGCACCAGGGGCTTGTCCGCGCCCGCGCTCAGGAGTGCGTGCGCCTTGGCTTCGACCGAACGACGCTTGATCGGCGGCGTCACCGGCCCGCGCGCTGAGAACGGCTGTGCCTCCGACCCGCCTGTGGTTCGCGGTCCACGCGATGAAGCTCTCTCGGGCGGCTTCTTACCCCCCTTTGCCTTCGCGGGTCCGCTCTTGCGCGAACGCGCAGCCCCTGGCTTTGGTGTGCGACCGCTTCGTACCTTCTTCTTGGCCATGATTTTCCCCGTGTGTGCACCGGATCTGTCGCCGCAGCTTCCGCAAGATCCTGACCGCCGCCACCTTCCCCCCCTCTTTGATATCGATCGATATCGAACGACATCGCCGATCAACGTCGCCGGCGATCGCGACGGCCCGCGCGGCCCGGCCCCACATCCGGAAGGAAGCTGCTCCTGCGCGAGAGATGCCGATCCTCGGACTGACTGTACCGATCAAGCATCCGTGAGTGCAGTTCTGATACGCGGCTGAACCTCTTTGGATCCCTCAGACCCCACAACGCCCGGTCGACCTTCACGACCGGCGCCAGTTCCACGACTGATTCGAGGATCGGACGCATCTCGCCCAGAAGGTCCTCCTCCTCCAGCCGCAATTCGCGCAGCAGCGCGCCACCGAGCGCTTCGAAATACGTCAGAAAACGCTGAAAAGGCAGGTCGTGCACCCGCGAGCGTGCTCGCATCCGGGTGACGCGTTCAAGCTCCAGGAGCGTGAGCGTCGCCGCCAGCATGCACAGTCGGAGAAAAGACCGTCGGTCCCGCTTTGGGCGCTTCCGCCACGTCTTGAGCGCGGTGAACATCGCAAAGAGATCCGCGCCCACGATGTCCGCGTCGCGCTCCATCCAGCGTGCGAGGCGTGCACACCCCCGAGGCGCCTCGGAACTGCCTTCCCCCCAGCAGAAGCTCGCGCTGCGGCCACCCGACCGCCGGTCAAGCTCGTACAGGTGACCTCGCATCACGTGCGCCAGTTCGTGGTACAGCACAATCCGCGCTGCCAACGTCGCCACGAACGACTCACCCCATGTGCGTGCTTCTCTCGAACCCTTCCATGTCTTCCAATGCCGCCTGCTGATCGCCTGGAGCGACTTCAGCAAACCACGCCCCACCACGATCTCCGAGAATCCCACCCGAAAGCGACGCACTTGGGCGTAAACCTCTGGGTCATCGGTGATCTCAAGGGTGATCCGGTCCCACTCGCGATTCGCCCCCGCATCGATCCAGGACGCCAGGTGCGCGCGAAGGTCCTCCTCGATGGGGGTGGTCCTCGATTGTCCCCGGTTTCGCCCCATCGCCCGAGCATACCAGCATCATCTGTACGGAGCCGGAACCGCTCGCACTGGCTCAACGGCTCCGCAACACCCATGTGCACGGCGATTCAACATCCCGCATCGGCTCCACATACCAGTGCCGCGTGAACGATGGGTTATCTCCGATGTCGTCGCTGTAGCTCATGCGCACACCCTGGGGGCTGAAGACACCCGCGGGAGGGCCGGACGTAAGCTCCCCTTTGGGGATCTTGTACTCCACGACCAGGAACACGCCCTCTGGTCTTTGGCATTGGAATGCGCGAAGAACTTCGGGGTTCTGTGCACACAGATCGTCGAGGGTCGTGATCCGCTCCGCGATGCTCGGCGCCGGCGGGGATCCGATGAGCAGGAACATCGCGACGCATCCCGCCACCGCGCAGGCGATCAGCCCCCAATTGGGCGAAGTCCGCTCGGGCAAGGACCGCGTTGTGGTCGATGAGGCTGACACGTGCCCGTGCTCCATCAAGTCCGATCGCTCCGAACCAGGTCCGGGAATGTACCCCGCGCAAGCGAGCCATGTGCACACGCCACCGGCAAAATCGACTCGCCCCCCGGCCTCAGATCGGGTAGCTTAATGATGGCTCCCAGGGTTCGGAGGCGACCGTGGCTCACGCTGGAAAGCTCACCGCACTCTTGACCGCCGCACGGCAGGATGGCGATCCCGCCGCCCGTGAACGGGCCTTTTCAGAGTTGCTTCGGCTTCTCACCATTTTCGTCCGTGCCGGCATGGGGGAAAGCCTGCGGCGGCACCGCGAATCCGTCGACATCTGCCAATCGGTCGCCAAGTCATTCGTCTCAGACCTTCGGGATGGCCGGCTTGAGTTTCCCACCGAAGCCGCGCTGGTCGCCTATTTGCAGCAGGTGGTTCGAACCAAGCTCGCGCAGGCAGCACGGCACGATCGTGCGCAGAAGCGCGGCGGCGGCGTCGTGGTGCACGGGCTCGAAGCCCACCCGGCCGACTCAGGTCTTTGCGAACAACTCGCCGGGCACGAGCCGAGCGGGAGTGCACACCTTGCTGGAAAGGAATATGCGGCCCAGATGGCCATCGAACTCTCGGGTGAGGATCAGGAGCTGATCCGACTCCGCCAGTCCGGGCTTTCATGGGACGAGATCGCCCTGCGGCTGGAGAAGACACCTGCGGCCGTGCGAAAGAGCTGGAGCCGTCTGCAGCAGCGTCTTGAGGGACTCGGTGAGAGCGACGAAGACTCCCGGGGGTGAACGCTCAACCCTCGCGTTCTGATTCCGTCGCCCGGCGAAGTGCATCCTTCTCGCGCTCCGTGAGGCTTGCAAGCCCCTCGGCACGCAGCTTGGCGAGGATCCGATCGATCTCCGCATCGGTCGGCGGCGCTGTGCCGGTCAACCGGGCAAAGAGACCCGGCGCCTTGCGTGCACGCGGCGCAGCACCGCGCGGCGCCGCACGGCCAGACCGCGGCTTGCGCGAATCGCCGAAGATGTCAAAGAAGTCTGAGAGCAGGTGGCTGCGGCGGATGAAGAAGTACCCCGCCAGCGCACCGCCCACGTGTGCAGCCTCGCCGCCCGCGTTATTGAGGCCCAGGACCAGGGAGATCGCGGCGATCGCGACATAGCCGTACGCGAACGTCTTCAGCTTCATCGGGATGGGCGGGAAGATGAGCTGGATCACCGTGTCGGGCGCGAGATACGCACACGCGACGATCACGCCAAAGACGCCCGCCGAGGCCCCGACAAGCTGCGACTTGGAGAGCATCGTCGAACCATCAGGCGGGTACAGGAGCCCGGGAATGCCCATGACGTTGAGCCCCGCCGCGGCCGTTCCCAGGAAGTTCAGGAGGAGATACATCAGAGCGCCGAAAATGCCGCACACCAGGTAGAACGCCGCGTACTTCTTGAACCCAAGCGCCCGCTCCACCATCGGGCCAAAGAAGTACAGCCCGAGCATGTTGAAGAAGATGTGCATCGGCCCCGCGTGCAGAAACTGGAACGTGATCACGCGCCAGAATTCGAGCTTGTGGATCGCGTCGTACGAGTTGAACGACCCGATGTTCTGGATGTGCAGCGCCATCGAATTTCCACCCAGCGCCTGCAGCAGGAAAATCGCCACGTTGACCATGATCAGCCATGTATTGAACGAGACCAGGCGGAAGTCGCGCCCGAACCCGCGCTCCCGGCCGTACCCATCGTCATACCGTCGATCAGCGATTCCCATGCTGGTTCACTCTCCGGCTTCCCTGCCTCAATACCCAACCGCCCCCGATCGAACACTCTAGACGCCCTCGGTCAGACCCCGGTGAGCAGCCCCTTGCGGACCGCCCAGAGCACCGTCAGCATCGACTTTGCGTCCTGCATTTCACCGCGGTCGATCAATGTTCCAAGTTCTGAACCGGTCACGACTTCGACCGTGATCCTTTCATCATCTTCAAGATCCTGTCCGGCCGGTTCCAGCCCCGTGGCGACGAACGCCCACATCAGTTCATCGGACAATCCGGGCGAGGTGTAATAGGAACCAAGCGGCGTGATTTTCGCCGCGCGGTACCCCGTCTCTTCGACCAGTTCTCTACCGGCGGTGACCTCCGGCGGTTCGCCCGGTTCGCGCGTTCCCGCCGGAAGCTCGAGCAGATGCGTTCCCGCCGGGATGCGGTGGTTGCGGATCAGGACGATCCGGACCTCGTCCCGTCCGGGCTCCCGCAGCAGCGGCAGGATGACCACCGCGCCCGGATGGCGGATGATCTGGCGTTCGAGTGTTGTTCCCCCCCGGCCTGGATACCGGACGAGCTCGAAGTCGAACTTGGCCCCCCGATAAAGCGTGGTCCGGGTTACAGCCGGGCCTTGGTCGGGTGTACGATTGCCCGTCTGGTTCATCGCCAAGGATACCCACGTCATGACGACGGCAGGACAACCAGGAGCGCCGCTCCGCCCCGCACCAGGTGCGGGGCCGTTGATCCGTCTCGTCGATGTTCACAAGGCTTTCGGGCCCCAGCCCGTGCTCGACGGGATGAACCTGGACATCTATCCGGGGCAGACGACCGTGGTCCTGGGGCCATCTGGCACGGGCAAATCGGTGATGCTCAAGCACATCGTTGGATTGCTGAGGCCCGACAGCGGCGAGGTTCTCTTCGACGGCCAGCGCGTCGACCAGCTCAGCGAGCGGCAGCTCAAGCCGGTGCGGCTGCAGATCGGCCTGCTCTTCCAGATGGGGGCGCTCTTTGACTCGATGACGGTCGAGGAGAACCTTGAGTTCCCGATGATCGAGCACACGGACTGGCCGGAGGATCTCCGCCGCTCCCGTGCCGCCGATGCACTCGACATGGTGGACCTGGCGGGCGTCCAGGACAAGCTCCCCTCTCAGCTCTCGGGCGGACAGAAGAAGCGCGTGGCCCTGGCGCGTGCGATCGTCCTTCAGCCGCGCGTCGTGCTCTACGACGAGCCCACGACCGGCCTTGATCCCATCCGCTCCGACGGCATCAACGAACTCATCATCAAGCTCAAGAAGAAGATGAACGTGACGAGCATCGTGGTCACCCACGACCTGGTCTCGGCCAAGAAGGTCGCCGACCGCGTGGTGATGCTCCTGGGCGGCAAGGTGATCGCCGACGGAACGTACACGCAGCTTGAGCGCAGCGGCGACAGGCACGTCCAGCACTTCCTGCTGGGTCAATACAATCGCGAGGAAGACACGGCGACCGAAGCCCTCTCGGTGGGGCAGCGGCCGCCGCTTTCAGAAGTGGTATAGCAGCATGTGCAGGGTGTGCACATGAAGGAAAGCCCGGACACGAGCGCCGGGCGGGCAGGGGTCATGAAAGGTGCATCGCGGGATTTCCTGACGGGTCTGGTGGCGCTTGCGGGTCTTGCCGGCCTGGCGTCGCTTCTTTTCATTTTCGGTGAAGTGCGGAACGTCTTCGCCAAGACCTACGAGTTCGAGGTGCGGGTCGACCAGGCGGCGGGGCTCAAGCCCACCTCCGATGTCGCGCTCCAGGGCGTACGGATCGGGACCGTCGTCTCGATCTCCAACGCCTATGACGATCCGCAGCACGGGGTGAACGTGCGCGTCAAGGTGCAGGGCGACGTCCGCATCCCGCGGAATTTCAACCTCTACCTCGACAAGGGCTTCGTCGGCGACGCCGTGCTGGACTTCCAGATCCCGCCCGGCGCCTCGCTCGACGACGCCAACCTCATCAAGAAGGATGAAGTTCTCGCGGGAACCCGGACCGTCGACAGCCTCTTCCGCCGCGTGGAAGAGGCGATGGCCGAACCCCTGGAGCGGATCGGCCACGCTGCCGACCGCATCGGATCTCTTTCCGCAAAGGCCGAGGACTTCTTCGAGCACCGCACCATCGCCGATGTGGAAGCGGGCAAGGCCCCGAACCTCTGGAGCACGGTCCAGCGGGTCGACGTCGCGCTCGCGGGCGCGAACAAGTGGCTGGGCGATGAATCGATGCAGAAGGATGCACGCGAGGTGCTGGCCAAGGCCAAGACCGCGATCGAGGACGTCCAGAAGACGGCCAGCGCCTTCAAGGAAACGGCCGAGTCGCTCCAGAAGACTTCCGAATCAGCGCGTGCACAGCTCGAAACCCAGGGCGCCAAGATCGGCCAAGCCGCCGATGAACTGAAAGTGGCCATGACCCAGACGCTGGGCAAGGTCGACCAGACCGCCGGGGAGATCCAGAAGATCGCCGTGGGGATCAACGCGGGCGAGGGAACGCTCGGGCAGCTCGCACGCAATCCCGACCTGTACAACTCGATCCGCGACGCGGCCGTAAGGCTCGACAAGGCCCTCTCCGAACTCCAGCAGATCATGCAGAAGCTCAAGGACGAGGGGATCCCCGTCAACTTCTAAGCGTCTCTTCATGATGGCGCTCATCTGGCCGACATGTCACGCGCCAAGGAAAGCACGAGTACCATCAACCGGCGGTGCCGCTCGCATCCGTGCGTCGCACCCCCCTTCAAGGAGTCCTGTTTCATGCGTCCATCGATCAA
This sequence comes from Phycisphaerales bacterium, assembly GCA_035298585.1. Lineage (GTDB taxonomy): Bacteria > Planctomycetota > Phycisphaerae > Phycisphaerales > UBA1924 > JAEUJB01. Next base: position 2,524 of record DATGXW010000375.1, on the reverse strand, counting down.
GTCCGTCCTGGTTCTCGCCGCCTTCTCGGGCCTTGCCATCCTCCCCGCCTGCTCGTCGACCTCGGGGTCTTCGTCGGCCAAGACGACGGCCACCGAGACGAGCACGATCACGGGCCGGTCGACGATGACCGCCTCGGTCGGCCTTGATTCGGCCTACGCCGCCGCCAAGGACGCCATCAGCGAGCTCCAGTTCGTCCAGACCCAGGACAACAAGGATGCGCTCACCGCCGTGCTGAAGGCCAAGACCGCCGACAACAAGACCGTCACCGTCACCCTGACCAGGAAGAGCGACACGATCACCGATGTCGAAGTCGATGCGGGCGTGATTGATCGCTCCCTCGCCCAGAAGACCCTCGACACCATCCGCCGCAAGATCGGCGGCTGATCGCCTCAGGCGCCTCTGTCAGTTGGCGACACCCGGAATGAACACGGCCCCCGCGTCCTGCGGGGGCCGTTGTGCTTTCTGCGGGCTTTGCGGGTGTGCTTCTCAGCACCCAAGCTCAAAGGCGTTCACGAAGGTGTCGTAGTCATCAAGATCGACAAAGCCGCTCGCGTCGACGTCGGCCAGCAGTTCCCCGGCCTCAAAGACGCCCACGAAGATGTTGAAATCCTCGATGTCGACAAAGCCCGAGCCGTCGAAGTCCGCGATGCAGTCGGTGACGCGTTCATAGCATCCGCGATCAACCAGCGGGGCGTCCCCTTCGCCAAGGTCATCGACCGCCAGCACCTGGATCCGTCGCGGCCGACCGTCGAGGTCCACCGGGTATGCCTCGGCGGTGTCGCCGTCGCCGTCGACATCCAGCACATCCGCGGGGATGAACGCGTTGGCTCCAAAGTCGATGCACGGAGAGATCGCCTGCAGGCGGCAGTTGTCGTCGGGCGTGCCGGGCTGGTTGTCCGCGCCGTCGGCATCGACGAACTTGGGATCCTGGTGGAGCCCGTGCACGGTGGTGAAGGCGTAGTCGACGAACGACTCATCGTCGACCTCCCCCACCGCCTGCTGCTCGTGGAAGATCCCGGCCGAATTGTCCAGGTTGGCCCAGAGGATCGAGTTGTGGATGTTCGCATCCGCGCCGTAGCTGACGTACACGCCCCCGCCCTTGCTCTGCAGCGACCGGTTGTAGTACAGCGTGCAGTCGCTGATCGTCACGTCAAACCCGTCCCCGCCGCCGCAGCGGATCGCGCCGCCCCCGCCAAAGTCGCTCACGTTGCCCGTGAAGAAGGAGCCGGCGACCGTTCCCGCGGCGTTGAAGAGCATGACCGCCCCGCCCTCATCACCCGCCTGGTTCTGAACAAACCGCGTGCCCGCGATCCTGAGCGGGCCGCCGAACTTCTGGTAGATCGCGCCGCCGCTGGCGTTCTCCGCCCAGTTGCCGTAGAACTCGCAGTTCACGAAGCTCGGCGAGCCCGCGTCGGCAAAGACACCGGCGCCGTAGAACACGGAGTAGTTGTTGCGGAACCTGCATTTTCTGAACTGCAGGCTGCTGAGGTTGATCAGCGCGCCCCCGCCCGTGTTCTGCCCGCCCGCCTGGTCGGCACGGCCGGAAACGATCGAGAACCCGTCGACCAGCGTGGAGGCCGAGGCCCCTGAAGCGCGGACCACGTGATAGCTGTTGTCGAGCGATGAATTGGTCGCGCCGACGTTGCCGCTCAGCACGGTCGGGTGCGACCACGGATCACCGCGGTCTTCCGTCGAGCTCTCATCCCCCGCAAAGCCGCCGAAAAGCCGCAGGCCGCTGGGGATCTGGAAGCTGATCGAGCGGTCCGTCGCCGCGGGCGTATAGGTATGCTCAGCGCACCAGATCTCGCACCAGTCGCCCCCGGTCAGGGCCGACTGCTTGAGGGGTGTCTGAAGATCCCGGAACGCCGTCAACCACGAGGCGCCATCCTCGTACCCGGCCGCAAGCCCGCCGTCCACGTAGAACCGAATGCGCTGCTGCGACGCGGGAAGCTTGCGCAGCTGGATTCCGCCGCACGTCGCGCCCGGCGCGGTGCTTGAGACACCCGAAACCTTGATCTCGATCGAGCCCGTCGACGCGAGCGTCACGATGTGGATCGAGTGCGTCGTGCCCGGAAGCAGGCTCCCGTTCACGACCGTCCCGCCCACCGCCTGCTCTGAACTCACCGAGCCCGTGACCGCGACCTTCGACTGGGTCGTCGCGCCCGGACGCTTGGCGTAGGTGTAGACCGCGTACGTGCCGGGCTGGAGGTTGCCGAAGGTGTACGTCATGGTCCCGGCAACCGGGAGAAACTGGTAGTCCTCAAGGAGATGGCTCATCCCCGTCCCCAGCCCGATCCCCGCGTCATCGGCCGAGGCCCACGTGCCGACCACATCCCGCGTGAACGTCACTCCCGAAGAAGCGCCGAACAGGTCCGCGAGATTCGTCACCGCATTGTTCGATGTGCTGATGCCGTTCCAGAACCTCGACTGGCCCGCCGCTCCAGGAAAGGATGCGGTCGGAACGCCCGCGCCGGTGCCCGCCGAGACGTTCAGGTCGACGTTGAAGGATTGACCGAAGGCGGC
>DATGXW010000374.1:0-5210 GCA_035298585.1 Phycisphaerales bacterium | reverse complement strand
AGGGGTGGGGGTGCCAGAGGGGGGAGGCGTCAGCGTGCCGACCCGGGGCTGGGGCTTGTTTGCATCGTCGGGCGTGACGGGCTTGGGCTTTTCAGAGGCGGTGGAAGACTTGGGGTTGGAGCCGTCACCGGATGTGGTCGTGGGCGTTCTGCCGAAGAACCAGACGGCGCCGGCGATGCCACCCACGGCCAGGAGGAGTGCGGCGGCGGTGATGGCGGCCTTGTTGACGCCGCCGGTCCGGGAGGCCGAGACGCGTGCGCTGGAGCTGGAACGTTCAGTCTGGGACGGGAGGGCCATGAGGGTTCTTTCCTGCGGTCAACGGACGTGTGCTGCACGACACGGCGTGCCGTCGTGTAGATCGGACGGACGTGCTCCGGACGATCAATGGTGTTCATCGTGATGCCGGGGCGGGACGGATCAGTCTGCTCTGGGTGAGGATGAGATCCATCCGGGCATCGTGCACAAGAGCGGGGACATCGGGGACGACCTGAAGATCGAAGGCGATGCCGACGCGGCGTGCGCGCATGTCCGGGCGACCCAGAAACCGATCATAGAACCCGCCGCCACGTCCCAGCCGCTTTCCGAAGGCATCAAAAGCGACGCCGGGAACGAGGATGAGATCGATTTCGCTGGGCTCGACGGGTGTACACAGGGGACCGGGTTCACGCAGGTTATGCCGCGTCGCGATGGCGTCGCTCGGCGAGGAAAGCAGGCAGGGCGTGATCTCGCGGGCGTGCCAGTCGTTGCGGGGTGCCGCGAATCGAATGCCGCGGGCGGGGAGCAGCGTGATCAGTGGATCGAGCCAGGGCTCTTCTTGGGTGGCGAGGAACCCCATGACGGTGCGGGCGTGTGCACACTCTGGAAGTTCGAGCAATTGCGCCAGGATCTGGCGAGAAGCACTTTCCCGTGCCTGGGGGTCAAAGCCTCGGAGTTGAGGAATAATGGCGGCGCGGAGGGAACGCTTGGTCTGGTCGACCTGCGTGGGGAGCGGAGTGTCCATCAGCGGGCTTCAAGGGGCTGGCCACCCTTGAGAAGGGCGGCGACCGCTCGCCCCGCATCATCATCGCGCGCCGCGGCCCAGTCCAGGGCGGTACGGCCCGAGGCATCCTTGGCGTCGGCGGGCGCTCCGGCCTTGAGGAGGAGCGTGGCGCGCTCGGCATCGCCCCGATCGGCGGCTCGCATCAACGGGGTGACGCCGTCGGCGTCGGCGATCTTGGGATCGGCCCCCGCGGCCAGGAGCGCGGCGACCACGGCGGTTGAATTCTCGACGCCCCCCGCGGCGACGTTGAGGGCGGTCAAGCCGCTGGCGTCGGTGGCGTTGAGGGGTGAGCCGGGGATGAGCTTGGTGACCTTGTCGACGTCGGCGACCAGGGCCGCACAGATGAGTGCGGTCTGGCCCCAGCGGTTCTTGAACTCCATGTTCGCGCCGGCGGCGATGAGTGCATCCATGCTCTCGAGGCTGCCGCGGCTGGCGGCCATCATGAGGGCGGTCCACTGATCGTTCGAGCGGGCATCGATCCGGGCGCCGGCCTCAAGCAGGACCCGGACGGTCGCGGCGTCGGCCCAGCCGGCGGCGTACATCAGGGCGGTGCGGCCGTCGCGCGAACGGGCTTCCACCTTGGCCTGGGCCTTTACAAGCGATTCCACGGCCTCGCGCGATCCGCTCTGCGCGGCGAACATCAGGGGGGTCATGCCGGCTTCACCGGGCTGTGCATCGTGCGACTCGACCTGGACATTCACATCGGCCTTGTCGGCGATCTGGCGGGAGATCTCCTGGGCGTTGCCGCCGCGTGCGGCGTCGAGCAGGCCCGCGGGGCTTCCTGGCACCTTGGACGATGCCTGGACCTCGGAGGTGAGGCGGTCGACCTGCATCATCAGGATCACGCCCGCGAGGACGAGGCAGACGATGATGAGGAGCAGGGACCCGGACTTGCGTTCAGCCATGACTCAGTCTCCCCTTGCGATCCGCCGTGTGCACATGGTTTGGGTGAGCAATCCGTACGGGCGGGCGAGTGCGATGCGAGCAGTGTACGTCGGGGTCGGGGGGCCCGAAAGAGGCTGGATCGACGAACGTCCCGGGGGTCGGGGAGATGAGGGGCGGGAGGTGGGAAGGGCACCCCGCGGCTTTCGCCGGGGAGTGCACATGGGAATGGTTCAGTCTTCGTCGTGCCGCGGCTTGAAGGCTGCGACGACGGCGGCCTGGACATTGCCGGGTGTCTGCTCATCGTGGCTGTAGTCCATGGTGTAGGTGCCGGCGCCGCCGGTCATGCTCTTGAGTTCGTTGGCGTAGTTCTGGAGCTCTCCCAGGGGCGCGATGGCGCGGATGAGGCAGGCGTCGGCGCCGACCATGTCGGAGCTCTGGACGCGGCCGCGCTTGGTGGAAAGGTGGCCTGCCAGGTCGCCCATGTAGCGGCTGGGAGCGTTGATCTCCATGTTGACAAAGGGTTCGAGCAGGGAGGGACGGGCCTTGGAGATGGCGTCGATGAAGGCCTTCTTGCCGGCGGTGATGAAGGCGATCTCCTTGCTGTCGACGTCGTGGTACTTGCCGTCGTAGACCTCGACGCGGATGCCGGTCATGGGGTATCCCGCGATCGCGCCGTCGGAGAGGACCTGCCGGATCCCCTTCTCGATCGCGGGGATGAACTGGCGGGGGATGGAGCCGCCGACGGTGGCGTTGACGAACTCAAAGCCCTCGGGGTGCGAGTTTTCGAGGGGCTTGACGCGGAGGTAGACCTCGCCGAACTGGCCCGCGCCGCCGGTCTGCTTCTTGTGGCGGTGGTGGCCGTCGGCGCTGGCGGCGATCGTCTCCTTGTACGCGACCTTGGGCGTGCTGGTCGTGAACTCGAGCTGGAACATGTTCTTGAACTTCTCGATCACGACGCGCAGGTGCAGCTCGCCCAGGCCGCGCATGACGGTCTGGTGCGTGGCCGCGATGCGTTCGATCACCAGGCTCGGATCCTCGCTCATGAGCTTGTGCGCGGCCGCGGCGAACTTGGCTTCGTCGGCGTGGTTCTTGAGCTCGATCGCAAGCCCGTACATCGGACGCGGGAGCGGCAGCGGGTTGAGCCGGACCGAGTCAAGCTCGTGGCTGTCGTGCATGACGCCGTTGAACTTGACCTCCTCGACCTTCGAGACGCCCGCGATCTCGCCCGGGCCGACCTCGGCGACTTCCACGTGCTCCTTGCCCTGCAGCTTGAAGAGGTGGCCGACCTTGAAAGACTTCTTGTGGTCGTCGATGAACATGTCGGACTTGTGCTTCACCGTGCCCTGGTGGACGCGGAAGATCGCCAGCTTGCCGACGAACTGGTCGGTCGTGACCTTGAAGATGTGGGCCAGCACCTTGCCCGAGGGGTCGGGCTGGGCGTGCCACTCGTGCTCCTCACCCTCGGGCGCGTCGCGCTTGAGGAACTCGGGAGGGTTCACCTCGACGGGGCTGGGGCACAAACTGGCGAAGATGTGCATCAGGTCCGTGCAGCCCGTGCCCGTCCTGGCCGAGCAGAAGCAGATCGGGACCAGGTGGCCGTCGCCCAGGGCCTTCTCAAAGGCCGTGTGCAGCTTGACGGGGTCGAACGCGCCGTCGCCCTTTTCCAGGTACTGCATGGTGAGGTCCTCGTCGACCTCGATGACCTGCTCGACGATGCGCTTGTGTGCTTCGTGGACCGAGAGGAACTCGGTCGAGTCGCCCCGTGCATCGGTGCCGTCGTGCTCGAAGACGTTGATGACGTCGCCGCGGCCGGGAACGGGGAGGTTGATCGGCAGGCACTCGGGCCCGAAGGCCTCGCGGAGCTGCTCGACGAGGAGTTCGAGCTCCGCCTGCGGGTCGTCGATGCGGTTGATGATGATCATCGACGGGATTTTGCGTTCGCGAGCGGCCGCCATCAGCCGGCGCGTGACGCTCTGGATCCCCTTGACGGCGTCGACGACGACCGCGATGGTCTCGACCGCGGGGAAGCACGCGATCGTGTGGCCGAGGAAGTCGTTGAGGCCGGGCGAGTCGATGAGGTGGACTTCGTGCTCTTCCCAGTCAAAGTGGAAGAACGCGGGCTGCAGCGAGTGCTTGTGATGCTTCTCTTCGTCGGTGTAGTCAGAGTGGGTGGTGCCTTCCTCGACAGTCCCCATCCGCTTGATGACGCCGCTGGCAAAGAGCAGGCGTTCGGTCAGGGTTGTCTTTCCGCTCCCCGTGCTGCCGCAAAGCAGGATGTTGCGGGTGTCAGCCGGGGAGCGCGGTGCAGATACAGCCATGGCAAGCGACCTCCTGGCGCGTTCATATCCCGCGTCGGCGCGCGGAACGCGTCCGAAAGAGAGGCGGCCGAGACTTCCGTACCCGACTACACCAGTTGTGGCCTGGTGCGGAGCGGGCCACCCTGCCGATGTTCGCAGTGTACCGCTCGGACCTTCGAAGGAAAACGTTTTCGAAGATTCAGGACGAAAACATCCATAGATTCGCAGGGTGTTTGCATCGTGTGCGTACGCACACGATTTCAGCGAAGGCCGTAGCGAAGGATGCAGCGGAGCGCGGAGACTCCATCCTTCCAGCCGATCTTCTTGCCCTCGGCGTGCGAACGCCCCGCGTATGTGACCGGGACCTCCGCGACGCGGACGGGGCGACTTCCGCCCTCGGGGGTCGGCAGCCCGAGCCTTGCGATCTTGGCGACGATCTCGGGTTCGAGCCCGAAGCGATCTTCCTCGATCGTGAGGCGGCGCAGGACTTCCTTGGTGAAGACCTTGGTGCAGCACTCCATGTCGGTGACGTTCAGGCCGGTGATGGCGTTGCTCAGATGCGTCAGGAGGCCGTTGATCGCACGGTGGACCCGGCTGGTCGGGCGGTGACGATCGGCGGCGAAGCGCGTGCCGATGACGACGTCGGCCTGGCCGCGGAGGATGGGATCGCAGGCCGCGGCGTGGTCGGCGGGGTCGTACTCAAGGTCGGCGTCGTGGATGAGCACAAGGTCCGCGCCGGCGGCGAGTGCACGCGCGATGCCGGTGCGGACCGAGGCGCCCTTGCCCCGGTTGCGCTCGTGCAGCTCGACGATGTAGCTCGGATGCGAACTGAAGGCCGCGACCTGCTCGCGCGAGCCGTCGGTCGAGCCGTCATCCACCAGGACGACCAGTCGCTTGCAGGCCCCGGGCGGGGGCGTGGCGGCCAGGCGATCAAGGCAGGGCCGCAGCAGCCTCGCTTCGTTGAAGACGGGGATGACAACGGCCAGGAG
>DATGXW010000373.1:0-4769 GCA_035298585.1 Phycisphaerales bacterium | reverse complement strand
CCCCCCGTTCCCCCTTCTCGGGGGCGCCCCCTCTCCAGCGACCGCCGTGAAAACACGGCGTGGGACCTACCCCCGCGCTCTGTCCGCCACTTTCCCTCCCTCGCACCCGAACTCCCCTATCCTCCGTGCGTCTGATCTTTCCGAACGCACCCACATTTCACGCAAGCCGGAGAGCTTTCCGCATGAACACCCGCATGTTCACCCGCACCCTTGCGATCGGCCTTCTCGCCGCCGCGGGCTCCATCATCATGGGCTTTGGCAACGCCCAGGCCCCCGCCCGCAAATCCCTAGTCATCGGCGTCATCGCCAAGAGCCAGTCCAACCCCGTCTTCCAGGCCGCCCGCACCGGCGCTGAGGACGCCTGCCGCGACCTCTCCAAGAAGCTCGGCATCGACATCAAGCCCAACTGGCGCACGCCCACCAACGAGGATGGCCAGCTCCAGTCGCAGTATGTCGAGCAGCTCGTCTCCCAGGGTGCAGACGGCATCGCCATCTCCTGCTCCGACGCCAACCTCCTCACCAGCGCCATCGACGACGCCGTGGGCAAGGGCGTCCAGGTCGTGACCTTTGATTCGGATGCTCCCAAGAGCAAGCGCATGGCCTACTACGGCATCGACGATGTCGAGTGCGGCCGCGAAGTGGCCCGCCAGCTCGTCAAGGGCATGGGCGAGAAGGGCACCGTCGCCATCCTCGGCGGCAACCAGAACGCCCCCAACCTCCAGGCCCGCATCCGCGGCGTCAAGGAAGAGCTCGCCAAGCACAAAGAGATCACGATCAAGGACACCTACTACAACAAGGAAACCGCCAACGACGCCGCCGCGATGGTCCAGCAGGTCCAGAACGCCAATCCCGAGATCACCGGCTGGGCGATGGTGGGGGGGTGGCCCCTCTTCACCCAGAACGCACTCGACGGCATCTACGACAAGGCCAAGGTCGTCGGCGTCGACACCCTCCCCGAGCAGCTCGCCTACGTGAAGAGCGGCCAGGTCCAGGCCCTGATCGGACAGGATTGCTACGGCTGGGGCTACCAGTCGGTCGTCCTCCTGGTTGACAAGCTCGCCAGCGACAAGGCCCCCGAGAAGGTCATCAATAACTTCAAGCTCGCGATCGTCACCAAGGACAACGTCGCCGAGTACGAAGGCCTCTGGCAGAAGTGGCTCAAGAAGAAGTAAACGAACGCGCCGCGCCAGCAAGCGCCTCTATTCTCGCGCCAGCAAGCGATCTTGGCCCTCCTCCGGCCACACCCACCCATCACCCTCTCCCCTCGCTCACCCGGCCCGGCCTCCGCCGGGCCCTTTCGTTTTCCTGGTGTTCAAGCCCTCCGTCCCCACCCCACTTTGCCGACCCCTCCCCCGATGCGGTACCCTGCCGTGATATGCACGTCGATTCCGGGACCCCGCGCCAGCGGGCCACCTATGTATTCTGGTCGATACTGATCCTGCTCATCGCCGCCGCCGTGGGCGAAGGTCTCGCCTGGTCGCGTCAGGCCCGGCTCGAGGCCAAGCGCAGCGACATCATCGAGACCATGCTCGCGCTTCGAACCATGCGCGAGAACGTCAACGCCGCCGCACACGCCCGGACCGTCGGCGTCCTGCGCGACGCCGTCATCACCCGCAGCCTCCGCGAGGTCGCCGAGCCCCAGCTCAGTGACCTCGACCAGCGTAAAGTCCGCTACCCCACGCTGGCAGAGGATCTGGCCAAGATCCGCGCTTCCCTCGACCGCGCTGACCAGGCCGTGCCCCTCCCCGCCGCCTCTCCAGACCACCTCCGCTCCCTGGAAAACTCCGAGGCCGGCCTTGGCGACCTGCTCGCCACGATCAGCGCTGCACGCGACCGGCTCTTTGCCATCTACCAGCAGGTCTCGCAGGAATTCGCGCACGGCGGCGGGTTCTTCCAGTCCTTTGCCATCATCGTCATCATCCTGGCCATCGGCGGCATGTTCCTGGGCGCGCTGCTGATCCGCCGCGAGAACCGCCGGCGCGACCAGGTCGAGCAGCAGCTCCGCGACAGCGAACGCCGCCTCGAGCGTGCAGAAGAGATCGCCCACATCGGCTACTGGATGAACGTGCGCCGCGCTGACACCATCTCTGGCTCGGCCGAGTACTTCCGCATCTACGGCCTCGAGCCCGCTCCCTCCATCCCCACCCAGGCGATCTTCAGCAGGATCCACCCCGCCGACATCCCCGCCATCACCAAGGTCCACGAGCAACTCCTCCGCGACCCCGCCCCCCGCACGCTCGAATACCGCATCATCCGCGATGGGCAGGTCCGCCACCTCGTCGCCCACGTCATCGCGCACGTCGCCCCCGACGGCACGCTCCTTTCCACCTTTGGCACCGTCCAGGACGTCACCGAGCACCGGCTTGCCCAGGCCGAAGCACGTGCATGGCGCGCCCGCTTCGACGCCGCCGTCCGCGCAGCCCGCCAGATCGTCTACGAGCGCTCCGTCGACACCGGCGCGATCCACTGGGAGGGCGCTCTCTCCGAGACCCTCGGCCTTACCCACGCCGACATACAGACCCTCACCCTCTGGCGCTCCCGCATCCACCCCGACGATCTCGACCGCTTCGACGCCGAGCTCGAACGCTCCTCATCCTCCCAGACCCCCTTCGCCCTCGAGTACCGCGTCCGCCACAGCGAGGGCCCGTACCGCCACATCCTCGACCGCTCCCACGCCTACACCCCCGAGGATGACGCCGCCAAGGTCGTCGGCCTGGTCATCGATCTCTCCGACCGCAAGCGCCTCGAAGATGAACTCCTCCAGGCCCAGAAGCTCGAATCCGTCGGCCGGCTCGCCGGCGGCGTCGCGCACGACCTCAACAACTGGCTCACCGCCATCCTGGGGTTTGCCGACCTCGCCCGCACCGACCCCAACCCCGACAACCTCCCCGGCTACATCGACCGCATCGAGCGTGCGGGCGAGAGCGCGGCCAAGATGACCAGCCAGCTCCTGGCCTTTGCGCGCCGAAAGGTCATCGAGCTGCGTGTCTGCTCGCTCGCCGACGTCGCGCGCGACGCCGAGCTCCTGCTCCGGCCCCTCCTGGGCGAGAACATCCGCCTGCACATCACCGGCGCGCCCGAGCTCTGGCATGTCCACGTCGACCCGGTCCAGTTCGAGCAGGTGATCGTCAACCTCGCCATCAACGCGCGCGACGCCATGCCCGACGGTGGACGCCTCACCATCGAAACCCAGAACGTCGTTCTCAGCGAGGACTACGCCAAGACCCACCCCGAGGTCACGCCCGGCCAGCACGTCATGCTGGCCATCTCCGACACCGGCGTCGGCATCCCCCCCGACCAGCTCCAGCGCATCTTCGAGCCCTTCTACACCACCAAGCCCATGGGCACCGGCACGGGCCTCGGACTTGCGACCGTCCTGGGGCTCGTCAAGCAGCACGGCGGGCACATCTGGGTCTACAGCGAGCCCGGCAAGGGCACCACCTTCAAGATCTATATCCCCCGGTACCACGGCGCCAAGCAGGCCAACGTGCCCGCCCCCGCCGCCCCGCTCCGCACACGCGGCGCTGAGACGCTGCTGGTCGTCGAGGATGAAACCCTCGTCCGCCAGCTCGCCGTCGCCGCGCTCATCGACCACGGTTACGACGTCCTCGAAGCCCCAAGTGCAGAGGCCGCCCTCGAGTACATCCTCCACGACCCCCGGCACATCCACCTGGTCGTCACCGACGTCATCATGCCCGGCATGAGCGGCAAGCAGATCGCCGCGGCCGTGGCCCGCACCCGCCCCGACACCCGCGTCCTCTACACCTCGGGCTACACCGACAACGTCGTCGTCCACCACGGCATCCTCGACGAAGACATCCACTTCCTTCAAAAGCCCTACACCCCCGCCATCCTCGCCGCCAAGGTCCGCGAAGTCCTCGACTAACGACCCCGCAGCGCCCGCACGAGCCCTTCCTGTTCCGCCTCACCGCGCCCGTCGCACGCACGTCCCCGCCCATCACGGAGCCTCCGGCCTGACCTCCGGCGCCGCCTCGCCCGCATCCGCAAGATCACGCACCGCCGGACCCGTCAGCACACGCCCCCAGGGGTCAAACCGGCTCCCATGGCACGGGCAGTTCCATTCCCGCGCTGTTGCATTCCACCGCACCACGCACTTGAGGTGCGGGCATACCGCCGAGCGCTGAACCAAACGACCCTCTTCATCCCGGGATGCCGCGATCAGCTTCAATCCCTCCCGCAGCACCGCCCCGCACCCGGCGGCGATCTCCTCGGCCGACGCCACATCACCCGGCAGCACATAGTCCTTGAACTGCGCTGCCGACACGATGTTCTCTTTCGCATACTCCCCAAGCCCGTGCACCGGCTTGCGATCAGGACCGTACACCTCCGACCACGCGCTCCGCCGACCCTGGATCAGGTCCGTCACGAGCATCGCCCCCAGCGTCCCGTGCGTCAGCCCCATCCCGCTGTCACCGGTGATCGCATAGCACGCCTCATACCCCTTCCCCGGCACGCGCCCGATGAACGCCACGCCGTCGGCCGGCTCGTTCACCTGCCCCGACCATGCCTTGACCCGCGTCCCGCGCACTCCCAGCACCCGCGCACCCCACTTCTCAAGCGCCCCGTACCGCTCCCCAGCGCTCACGCCGCCATCCATCCCCGCGCGATGATCCTCCCCGCCGATCAGTACAAGACCCCCATCACGCCGAACGTAGTGATACGGATCCTCCAGGTCCCAGTAGAGACAATCTTCAATGGCCGCATCCCCCGCCTCCCCCACATCCCCCACAGCCACCGCCACCACATAC
>DATGXW010000372.1:0-2124 GCA_035298585.1 Phycisphaerales bacterium | reverse complement strand
TGACCGGTTTACGGGGGGTGACCGAACAGCACTTCAACCACGAGGTTGCCGTGCTGGGCGGGTGCCCGGTCGCTCCGGGGGGCCGTGGCGGCGCCTTGCGTGGCTGGTGTCGTTTGATCAGATGCCGGTAGCGGACCGGGTCGTGACCGACGGCGAGTTGGAGTAGTCGCAGGAAGAGCAGGCCGCGGCTGCGTGAACGGCGACGGTTGAACCGGAAGCAGAACTCGTCCAGGTAGCCGGGCAGGTGCTCGATGCCCACCGCGCCTTGGTGGGTGGAAAGCAGCCACCGTTTGGCCAGCGACGCTACGCGGTGTACGCCGGGCAGCAGCTTGCCGATGTCCTCGCCCAGCGCCTTGGCGGCGCGCTGGCTGCGCCGATCATGGGTGTAGCCGACCTTGTCGATGCCCAGGTAGCCGGACCATCCGTCGGTGATCACCGTGGACCCTGGGGCGACGTTGTCGGTGATGAACGTGTGCAGCACGCTGGCGGAGCCATCCGGGATGACGCGCATCCGGCACCGCCCGAAACCCTTGGGAGGCTTGACTTCCACGGCAACGGCGACCAGCGCCTTCTTGCCCTTGGCCCGACCACCGGCCAGCCCGGCCTCCTCACCGCCGATGTAGGTCTCGTCAACCTCCACCTGCCCGGACAGCAGTTCTCGACCGGGCCGGAGCAGCACCGAACGCAGCCGGTGCAACATCGCCCACGCGGTCTGGTAGGACCCGATCTGAAGTGTGCGCTGCAGGCCCAGCGCGGAGCTACCGTCCTTGGCGGTAGCGAACGACCAGCACGCGTGGAACCACACCGTCAACGGCGTGCGCGTTCGGTCGAAGATCGTGCCCGCGGTGACCGACGTGCGATGCGAGCACACGGCGCATTCCCACCGGCCGTCCGCCAGCTGCCAACCGTCGACGTGCCCGCACTCATCGCAGACGAAACCGTCCGGCCAGCGCAACCACGCCAAGTAGTCCCGGCAGTCCGCGTCCGTGCCGAACCACGACAGGAACTCGCCCACCGACCGTGGATAGTCTTGCCCGCCTCGGAGCGCGACCACGGTCCAAGCAACTCCGGTTAAGTGGAGAGCCCTAAGAACGTGTTGGGAAAGTGCTCGGCGTGCCTGCGTGACTGATGTGACCGGTGGGGCGAACGTGGCGGTATGGCCGATGAGCCCGCAGCCCGTTACCCGTCTGACCTGACCGATGCGCAGTGGGAGCTGATCGCTCCGATGGTGGCGGTCAGGCACGGTGGCCGCCCGGCCGAGCACGACCGACGCCGGATCGTGGACGCCATCTTGTACGTGACCCGGACCGGGTGTTCGTGGCGGCAGCTGCCGCACGACTTCCCACCGTGGGCCACGGTGTACTGGTACTTCAAGGAGTGGAACGCCGAGGGCATCACCGATCGGATCCACGACGCGCTTCGCGCTGCGGTCCGGGATCGGGACGGGCGTGACCCGATGGCCTCGGCGGGGATCGTGGATGCCCAGAGCGTCAAGGGCGCCGACACCGTCGGGAAGGACTCGCGCGGCTATGACGCGGGCAAGAAGACCAATGGCCGCAAGCGGCACATCGTGACCGACACCCTGGGCCTGCTGGTGGTGGTGCTGGTCACCGCCGCCAGCGTGCAGGACCGTGACGGTGGGCGGCTGGTGCTGAACCGGGCCCGGATGGCGATGCCCTCGATCGTGCTGGTGTGGGCCGATGGTGGCTACGCGGGCAAGCTCGTCGCGTTCGCCCAGCAGTACCTGAAGATGCTGGTGCACATCGTCAAGAAGCCTGAGGGTCAACGCGGCTTCGAGGTCCTGCCCCGCCGCTGGGTTGTCGAACGGACCCTGTCCTGGATCAGCCGATACCGTCGCCTGTCCAAGGACTACGAACGCAAGACCGAACACGCCGAGGCGATGGTCAAGTGGGCCATGATCGGGCTGATGACCCGACGTCTCGCACCCGGCCCCGGCCCCCGCCCCTGGCAGTCGAGTAAGGCCTCATGACCCCTTTCCCAACACGTTCTTAGACACTGCTGTGCGGTGTAGGCGTGGTGTAGGCGCCATGCAGTTCACTCACGTGCCCCACGGATCGAAATTGAGATCCGGTTGAGACCGGCTGGCTAGCGTTCCTCAGGTGA
>DATGXW010000371.1:0-45966 GCA_035298585.1 Phycisphaerales bacterium | reverse complement strand
GTGATCGGCGCCTGCACTTCCGGGTGCAGGCTCGCGTGCACAGGGCACGAATTGCCCGCACGCTCGAGCCGTTCGCGCCACTCCACCGGCACCGTTGCCGGCAGGGTCACGACCACCGGGACGTTCGCCAGCCGGCGCGGGGCGGGTGGCTGGGTCATGTGCTTTTCCACCTGCGCGGTCGCCCCGGTCAGGTCCAGGCCGTTCCGCTCGGCGTACATCGCCATGGTCGTGAGGATGCACGCCGCCAGGCCACCCGCGACCATGTCGGTCGGACTGAAGCCGCTGGCATCACCCCCGATGTCCTTGGGGGCATCGGTCCGGATGGTCGCTCCCTCGGGGTGGGTGAGGTCGCACTTCTTGTTGCCCGCGTAACGCACAGAGATTTCGACAGCCATGTGTGCAGCATAGGTCGGCCGTTTGCAGGCATTGACGCCTGGGCCCTTCAAAGTGCCTGGTCGGGCTCTTGCCGGACGTCGGCCCGGTACCATCATCCATGCCTCCAGCGCTCCCCGTTGATGTTCGCGAGACTCATCTTGCCTGGCTCCTGGAAGTTTCCTCGCTCCCGACCGCCGCCGGGCGCGAGCAGCGGGTGGTTGAATGGATCAAGCGATGGGCAGATGAGCGTCCGAACCTTCAATTGACCGAGGATCCTGCGGGGAATCTGCACATCCAGCGCCCGAACTTCAAGGTGGCCGATGGCCTTTCGGCGCGGCCGATCTATTTCACAGCGCACCTCGATCATCCGGCCTTCGTGGTCGAGCGCATCCTCTCGCCCGACGTGGTGGAACTTTCCTTCCGCGGCGGGGTGATGGAGGACTATTTCAAGAATGCGCGCGTGGCGATCTTCAACGCCGCCGACACCCGCCTGGGCGGTGTGCTCACGGAGAAGCTCGACGCCCCGATGCTCTCGGTCGGCGGCGTGCCCCGGCCCAGCCCCTTTGGCCACTATCTCGCCGAGCTTGATGCGGGCCGGAGCACACAGACGTTGGAAGTGGGGGATGTGGCGACGTGGGATCTGCCGCGAGCGGAGCTGATCGCGGGGATTGTGCACACGCCCGCGTGCGATGACCTCGCAGCGCTCGCCGCGGCGATCAGCGCGTACGACGTATTGACATCGAGCGAATCTTCCGCGCCGCTGGATGTTCGCCTGCTCTTCACGCGGGCGGAGGAGATCGGGTTCATCGGGGCGATCGCGGCGTGCACGCACACGACGATGCCGCGGGATGCCCGCGTTCTGGCCCTGGAAAACTCGCGGTCTTTCGCGGATTCCCCGATCGGCGGGGGCCCGATCGTGCGTGTGGGTGATCGGGTCAGCGTCTTTTCCCCTTCGCTGACCGACGCTGTCGCCAAGCGGGCCGAGGAGGTCGCGGGCGGTCCGGCCTCGGTCCGTGCATCCGAGAAGCAAAGCGCCCTCCCGGCCTGGAAATGGCAGCGCAAGCTCATGGCCGGCGGCGCGTGCGAAGCCTCGGTCTTCTGCGATGCGGGGTACGAATCCACGTGCATCTGCCTCCCCCTGGGCAACTACCACAACATGGCCGACCTCGAGAATGTCCAGCTTGGAAAGAACACCACGCCGCCCAGGATCGAGCGTGAGTTCATTGCACGCAGCGATTACGAAGGCCTGGTGGATCTCTTGATCGCCTGCGGGCACCAGCTCGCCCCATCGTCCACCGTGCGGCCGATGGTGGAGAAGCTGTGGCGTGAGCGGCGATTTGTGGTGGAGTGATTTCCGTGATTTCAGCCGCGTGCGACGTGCGACGGACTGACATCCAATCAGCGGACATGCCTATCCGTGGTTGACCGATTGTGCGGCCTTGCGATACGCATGCACCCGCGGGCTTTTCCCGTGCGTACCTAGTTCACCGGCGGATCCTGAGATCCGCGCCGGTCGAAGTCCTCTGGGCTTCGGTGATACGGGAAAGCCGCGTTCCATGCGGCTTTCGGGGAGTTCATCCGGCAACTATCGCCCATCGGAGTCTTGGCGGTTGCCATGCTGTTCAGGGAGGTTTGCGTCATGAAGTACTGCACAGGTGTTGTCGCCGCCTCGCTCGCGATCGCCCCCGCCGCGTGGGCTCAGTTCTCACCGATCACGCAGGAGCGCTCGGTGCAGGGTTCCGCGCAGCTCACCAGCGGCGAGGAGAGTTCTGGCGCCCAGGAAGCGATCGATTTCAGCCTTTTTTCGGGTGATGTTTCCCGCGGCGTCAAGGGCGCTGACAGCGCTTCGGCCTCCGTGTCGGCGATCCAGAATTCGACCATCTCCGCCGACACCATCACCGGCAGCCTGAGCGCTTCGGGAAGCGTGGTGACCGGTTCGAGCTTTGTGGTCGGACAGTCAGATGGCTTCAGCGCGTTCCTGGTCATCTTCAGCGTCGGCGCTGACACCCAGGTGAACTTCGCCGCCTCGGGGAGCATGAAGTTCCTGGGGATCAACCCCGACGGCGAACCCGCGGATCTCTACGGCGTCACGCGCGTCAGCCTGGTCAACGCCGACACGTTCGATCCGATCGCGGGGTTCCAGTTCCAGGGCGGCGATTACACGAACGATGCGCAGTTCTCGGGCACGCTCGCGGCCGGCACCTACGCCATCCTCGCGCGGGCGGAATTCCACGGGTACAGCGCTGACCTGCTCGGCCCTCCCGCACGGTCGGGCTCGGGTGAGTCGTCGGCCAGCTTCCGCCTGACCGTCGTTCCCGCCCCGGCAAGTGCGGTGCTCTTTGCGGCCGGTTTGATGGGCGCGGCACGGCGTCGTCGCTGATCGAGGGCGAACTCGAATCTGACCTACTTCCGTGTGCATCGCCGACCGCGGTGCACATGGCTTTTTTGGAGTGCCCGACGTCGCGCGTTCACACCCGCTGCACAAGCACCACCACGTGGACTTCGATCGCCCGTCCCTCCCCGACCGCGTCCACCTTCTCGTGCGTCTTGCCCTTCACGTTGACCAGGCTGGCGTCAACGCCAACGACGCGGGCGATGTTCGACCGCATCTGGTCTTTCAAAGGCCCGATCCTGGGGCGCTCGAGGATGATGGTGGCGTCGATGTTGATGATCCGCCACCGCCTCCCCTGGAGCTTCTCGGCGGCTGCACGGAGAAAGACCTCCGAGTCCTGGGCCTCGTGCCGCGGGTCGGTATCCGGGAAAAGCTGCCCGATGTCGGGGAGCCCGACGGCGCTCAACAGTGCATCGGTGACGGCGTGGTAGAGCGCATCGCCATCGGAGTGCGCCACCGGACCGCGATCGTGCTCCAGCCGGACTCCACCGACCACCAGCGGTCGGCCACCCCCCGGTCCGATGGGCTCCAGGCGGTGGAGGTCATACCCGTGGCCAACTCTCAGTTCCAAGGTCCATCCTCCTTACACGGCCGACTTGGGCCCGCCCCCTCCAGTCACCATACCCCGACGGACGATAATCCCCTCGTGTGCACCCTCGTGCACGCCTACTACCATCCAAACCACCCAGGACCCCGCGTCCGGAGAACTTCCGCATGACCGCCCGCGTATCGTGCCCCATGACTCGCCTCGCCGCAACCTCCCTTCTGACGCTCGCACTCGCGGCGGGCGCTGTCTCCACGTCTGGGTGTGCAACCTACAAGCCCGGCGGCGACGGTGTCTCGCGTGATGCTTTCACGTATACGAGCACATCACATGCGCCCAAGTCGCTGCAACTGAAGGACACGCGGACGGGCGAGGTTCTCTGGACCTACGAGATTCCCGTCGAGCGAGAGCTGGTCGTCCGCTTCTACCAGGGCCGTAATCGGGACAACATCGAGATGCCCGACGAAATGCGGTGGGAAGAGTGGGAAAAGGGCCGCCAGCACGGGTCGCTCGAGAACAAGATGCCTGTTCCGGAGGCGGAGTACCGCCGCATCGATGTGACGGTGCGCAAGCCCGAACCGAGCCCAGGCCGCGCTGCTTCCGCAGAGTAAACCTACCAAAGACCGACCGTCTTCCTGCGGCGTCTCTCCTGAAACCCAACTCCTTTCTCCCGGACAAAGGTCGGACCGATATCCTATTGGGATGATCGACCCGTGGTGTCCGGGGGTATCTCGTGCACGGACGCGGGCGACGTGGAAGTTGGTAAGCACTTCACATACGTGCACCTTGGAAGTTTGCGTGGCACTTTTGGCGGGGACTGAGGGACGGGATGACGCTGGCGGATCTTCTTCAGCACTGGCAGATCACCGAGAACCCATTCCGGGATGAGGAAGCTCGCTCGGACGCGGTCTTTGCGCGCATGATGGGGACCGATTCGCGTTCGGTGGAGCGGGTGACGACGACCGCCTCGGCGGTGATGTCGCTGAACGGGGGTTCGGAGGCCAAGGGGGAGGGGAAGTCAGAGGCCCGGGTTGAACCGGCGCGTCCCGCCTTCCACAGCGACTTTGAGAAGCTCCTGGGCAATCCATACCACCCATCGACGTCGATCGTCTTTGGGGAGAAGGGGAGCGGGAAGACGGCGATCCGGATCCAGATGACCGACCGGATCCGTGCACACAATATTGATCATCCCAGCGCGCGGGTGCTGCTGCTGGTTCACGACGACCTGAACCCGTTCCTGGACCGGATCCACCAGGTGGCGGCGGGCAAGACGCCGCTGGAATCGTTCCAGACGATCCGGCTGGTCGACCACATCGACGCGCTGCTCAACCTGGCGGTGCCCCGGCTGATGGATGCGATCCTGAGCAACGGCGTGGCGGCGGGTGCGATCGATCTGCCGACGGAGGCCAAGCGGACTCCCAAGCAGCGGATCCGGCGGTGGGATAGCTCGCTCAAGCGCGATCTGCTGCTGCTCCAGGCGGTGTATGACAGGCCCTCGGAGGCGGAGGATCGGGCGCAGGAACTCCGCAAGGTCCTGAAGGTGTGGCCCGAGATCTCGCGGTTCCTGTGGATCTTCGCGGCGGCGATCGGGTGGATCCCGGCGGCGGGGACATACTTCTTTGAGAACTGGCTTGAGACGCGTTACAACGTTGAGATCCCCAACCCGTACACCTCGATCGTGCTGGCGGCGCTGTGGCTGATCCCCCTCTTCAAGGTGACGTTGCTGCAGCGCATCCTGACGCGTGCGGTGGGAGCACGGCTTCGGCGGCAGGTCCGCTGCATCCGGCGGGGGGATCTGTCGTTCGGAAGGGTCATCTGGAAGCTGCCGGGGCGCTGGCGTGACTGGTCGAGCCTGCCGATGAATGAATCGGATGCGCCCCGGTACGCGATGCTGGGCAAACTCCGCCGTGTGCTCGAAGCGCTGGGGTACGTGGGCATCATCCTGGTCGTCGACCGGGTGGATGAGCCCACGCTGGTGTCGGGGGATCCTGATCGGATGCGGGCGGTGGTCTGGCCCCTGCTCAACAACAAGTTTCTCCAGCAGGAGGGCTTTGGCGTCAAGCTGCTGCTGCCGATCGAGCTGCGGCACCTCCTGATGAAGGAATCGAGCGCGTTCTTCCAGCAGGCGCGCATGGATAAGCAGGGCTTTGTCGAGCAGCTCGCCTGGAGCGGGGCGATGCTCTACGACCTTTGCGAGTCGCGCATGCTCGCGTGCCGCCGGCCGGGTTCCACGACGATGTCGCTGCTGGACATTTTTTCGGAGGATGTATCGCGGCAGGACGTGGTGGACGCCCTGGACCAGATGCGCCAGCCGCGCGACGCGTTCAAGTTCCTCTACCGCTGCATGACCGAGCACGCGGCGACGGTGACGCGCGACCAGAACCAGTGGCGGATTCCCCGCCAGGTCCTGGAGATGGTCCGGAGGCAGGAATCAGACCGCGTTCAGCAGTTTTACCGCGGAATCCGTCCCGCGTGAGCGGGCGAATACCGCATGTTCGCCCGCG
This sequence comes from Phycisphaerales bacterium, assembly GCA_035298585.1. Lineage (GTDB taxonomy): Bacteria > Planctomycetota > Phycisphaerae > Phycisphaerales > UBA1924 > JAEUJB01. Next base: position 40,151 of record DATGXW010000371.1, on the reverse strand, counting down.
CTCCAAGCGTTTGATCGAGAATTCGTCTCTTGAGATGCTGGTGCACGGGGCGGGAAATCTGCTAAAGTCCGCCCTGCTCCGGGCTTGAGGCCGCGTGGTCCGAGCGGGGCGTCCATGTGTGCAGTGCATCGGCCGCATGGTCCAACGACGAGCGCCGGTGATGCTGCCTGCGAGGACCCAATCACACCGATCACGACCAGCGAGCGTGCGTCAGTCGACGCCACCCACCCCGATTCGTCCCGCGAACCTGTGATGGCACAGGGGGCCGAAGAGCTTCCCATGGCCATGCCTTCCTATGCGCCGGCGGCCGCATCGCAGCCGGCGGCTGCGGCCGAGACTCGACCGCTCGCGCTCCCGCAGGGCGTGAATGCCTCCAAGATCCGGTGGGCATATGCGTCGAGCATCGTGGTGATGCACATGCTGGCGGGGCTGGCGTTCCTGCCATCGCTCTTCTCGTGGACCGGCGTGATCCTGTGCGTGCTGGGGCTGTACGTCTTTGGAACGCTGGGAATCAATCTCTGTTACCACCGGCTGCTGACCCATCGCAGTTTTACCACCTCGAGGTGGGTGGAGCGAACGCTGGCGATCATCGGCGTGTGCTGTCTTCAGGAGGGCCCGGGGCGCTGGGTGGCGATCCACCGGCGACACCATCAGCACTCGGATGAACAGCCCGACCCGCACAGCCCGCTTGTGACCTTCATCTGGGGTCACGTGGGGTGGCTGGTGGTGGAGAACACGGAAACGGATTCGTTCTGCCTGCTGCAGCGCTACTCGGCGGACCTGATGCGCCAGCGGTTCTACATGACGCTCGAGCGACGCCTGAACTGGCTTTGGGTGTATGTCGCACACGCGATGCTGTTCGCGGCGGGGGGCTTGGCGGCGGGCCTTGCGATGGGGCTTTCGGCCGCGGATGCGGGACTCTTCTCCGCCAGCGTGGTGGTGTGGGGGGTGGTGGTGCGGACTGTTCTGGTGTGGCACATCACGTGGAGCGTCAATTCGCTGAGCCACCTCTTTGGCTACCAGTCGCACGACACGGGTGAGAACAGCCGGAACAACTGGCTGGTCGCGTTGATTTCCAACGGTGAAGGCTGGCATAACAACCACCACGCGGATCAGAGATCGGCGGCACACGGCCATCGGTGGTGGGAACTGGACGTGACGTACTGGACGATCGTGGTGATGTCATGGTTTGGTCTTGCCGGGGACGTGAAGCGGCCGGATCGAAGGCATGCACACGGGAAGTGAGACGAGGGCTTGTTGCACGCGCGTTCGGTGGTGAAACGCTGTATTCTCCGCGGATGCATTCATCCTGTGCGGCGGCGTTGCTTGCGTTCTTGCTCAGCGGGTCCGGTGCGTGGGCGGAGGAGCCGCCGATCGACCGGCATGCCTTGGTTTCGCGGCATGACGTCACGCTGACGGGGCTCGATTCGAAGCGGCCGCTGTCGGTGGGCAACGGCGAGTTTGCGTTCAACGTCGACGTCACGGGTCTCCAGACCTTCGTGCCCTTCAACACGATGTCGCACTGGGGCTGGCACAGCGGGCCGCCCCCGGCGGGAACGCGGGTCGCCGACTACACCATGCCGACGATGCGGACGCACGGCCGCGATGTGCCCTACCCCCTCTTTGACCACAAGAACCCGGCGATCTCGCAGTACCTGGCGTCGAGCCCGCACCGGATCAACCTCGGGCGGGTCGGCATGACGCTGCTCAAGTCCGACGGGGCCGTCGCCGGCCCGGCGGATCTCGCCAATACGCGCCAGCATCTTGATCTCTGGGCGGGGACGATCACCAGCACATTCGAGCTTGAGGGCGTGCCGGTCTTGGTGATAACCGCGGTCCACCCGACGCTCGACGCGGTCATCTGTTCGATCGAGTCTCCCTTGATCTCGCAATCGCGTCTGTCGGTGCATGTGGCAGTTCCCGGGAACAACCCGGTGCAGTTTGCCGATTCCGTGGGCGACTGGACGAATCCGGCGAAGCTCGAGCCGGTGGGATCCGGCCGTGCACGGGCCGACTTTGCGCGTCGCCTTGACGACCACACGTCGTTCATCACGCTCGCGTGGGAGACGCCGGCGGGCATCAGGCCGCCGCCGCCGGTGCTGCCGGAGTTCAGGATCATCAAGGCTCGGTACGGTGCACACGACAGGTGGCTGGACGCCACCGGGGCGGTGGCCGACGCGGTGCGCGATGGTCGTGCGGCGGTCAACGTGGGGAACAACCTGGGGCCTGATCCGATCCACGGCGTCTACAAGACGCTCGAGGTCGAGTACGAGATCGACGGGAAGCGGTACACGAGTTCGGCGGCGGAGGGGTCGAGCCTGCTGATCGACGCGGCTCCCGATCGGTCGCGGGTCACGCTCGTGCCCGAGTCGTCGGGCACGCGACTGGACTTCATGTGCCTGTTTTCTCTTGCGCCTGCGCCGACTGATCTTCCCGGGACTTCGGAGGCGTTTGCGGCGGTGAAGGAGAGCTGGAAGCGTTACTGGAGCTCGGGCGGGGCGATTGATTTTTCCGGCACCGAGGATGTGCGTGCACACGAGCTCGAGCGCCGGCTGGTGCTCTCGCAATACCTGATGAAAGTGCACGAGTCGGGATCGCTGCCGCCCCAGGAGAGCGGGCTGGTCAACAACGGGTGGTACGGGCGGTATCACCTGGAGATGGTGTGGTGGCACGCGGCCCACTGGGCGCTGTGGAACCGCTGGGCCGAGCTGAACCGCTCGATCGACTTCTACAAGTCCGTCCTGCCCGGGGCCGAGGCGCTCGCCACCGCGCAGGGGTACAAGGGTGCACGCTGGCCCAAGTGCATCGGCCCCGACAACCGCGAGTGGCCGCACATCATTCATGCAACGCTGCTCTGGCAGCAGCCTCACCCGATCTTCTTCGCGGAGCTTGAGTATCGGGCCAATCCGACGCGGGCGACGCTGGAGCGCTGGGCCCCGATCGTGGAAGCGACGGCGGACTTCATGGCGAGCTATGCGTTCTTTGACGCGAGTACGGGGCGGTACGTCCTCGGACCGCCGCTGCAGGTGGTCTCCGAGAACGCGCCGGTCGAGAGTGCGATGAACCCCGCCTTTGAGCTGAGCTACTGGCGCTTCGGGCTGCGGACTGCGCAGGCGTGGCGCGAGCGCATGGGCCGGGCCCGGAGCGGCGAGTGGGACCGTGTGCTGGAGAAGCTTGCGCCGCTGCCTGTCGAGGAGGGGATGTACGTGCTGTACGAGGGTGTGCCCGAGATGTGGACGAAGTACAACTTCGAGCATCCCGCGCTGATCGGCACGTACGGCATGCTTCCGGGAGACGGCGTGGACGTTGCGACGTTCGAGCGGACGCTCGAACAGGTCGGGAGGGTCTGGAACTTCGGCCACGTCTGGGGATGGGATTTTCCGATGCTCGCGATGGCGGCGGCGCGGGTCGGGAAGCCGGAGCTGGCGGTCGACTACCTGCTGCACGCATCGGCGAATTTTCAGTTTGACCAGCGCGGGCTCGCCACGGGAGGTCCGTTCCCGTATTTCCCCTCCAACGGCGGGCTCTTGTACGCGGCGGCGATGATGGCGCGGGGATGGGACGGTGCGGGCGATGTGCACGCGCCCGGGTTTCCCAGGTCGTGGCGAGTCCGGTATGAGAACCTGGCGGTGGCGCCCTGAATTGGGTGAGCGGATCGTCGAGCCTCTGCCCGGGGGTGTGCTTCAGCTCGGGGGATGCCAGCGCTGCTTGGGTGCGCGCCAGGCAAGGAGACCGGCGATGAGGCTCACGGTGCAGTAGGTGTTGAAGTAGTAGAGCCCCGGCTCGCTCTGTGCACGCGAACCTTCGAAGCTCCGCAGGGCGAAGATGGAGAGGAAGACCGCGGCGACGAAGAGGTCGACAAAGGAGAACTGCCCGATCATCGAGGCGAGCTTGGCGAGCCGTCGCTCGACCGATTCCTGGCGGATGGCGCTCCGGTCGACGAGGATCGCCCGGTTGCCCAGGACGATGATCAGGAGCGTGCTTTTGGCCAGCGGGATGGCCATGCTGGCGCCGACGATCGCCAGCGCGACCCAGGTGTCTCCCGCATTGAAAAGAGCCATGGCCGAACCCCAGACGCTCTTGGTCTGGGCCTCGGCGATGACGCTGCCCACCACGGGCAGTTCGCGCTCGTTGGTGAAGCTGAGCATGGGCGTGAAGACGCCCAGGACCAGCATGACGCAGGAGACAGAGAGCAAGGTCGCGACCACGACATCGCTGCGGGGCGAAAATCCGCCCAGGATGAGGGAAAGAACCGCCGCGGCGCCGGCGACCAGCATGAAGACGCGAAAGTCGCGCCATTCCTGCTCCCTGCTTGATTCGGCTTCCTTGCGGAGCGCGTCGAGTGCGGACTTCTGGTCGGTGGCGCCGCTGTAGAGCCCGAAGGTCATCGTCTCGGCGATGTCCTTCTTTTTGAGGTCGATGGCGCTGTCGATGTTGGCGGCGGAGGCGACGGCCTGGAACCTCTCGACGGTCCGGGCCGAGCCGCGGGCGATGGCGATGGCGTGGACCGCCAGGACGGTCGTTACGGCGAGCACAAAGAGGAACTGGAAGACGGTAAGAGGTCGCATCGGTGCGGTGATTGTTGCAGACGACCAGCCCCCGGGCTTGCTCGGAATTAGGGCGCTGCGGGTTTGGGTGGTGCCGGCGCATGAAAAAGGGCCCCGAGCGGGTGCTGGGGGCCCTTGCGGAAGCTGCAAGATTCGGGACGACTTCTCAGCGGCGGCGGCGGGCGGCGGCGAGGAGGCTCATCCCGGCGAGCACCGCGGTCGATGGGGCGGGGATGATCTCAAGCGAGAGGAAGCTCTCGCCGGTGACGTCCGTGGCGGGGAGCGTGTTCACGCCGGGCGAGGGGAAGGCGTAGTCGGGCTGGACGCTGTAGCCCATGCGGTACGAGCCCGCGGCGAGGGTGATGTCGGCGGTGCCGGGGAAGAAGAACGGCGGCGCGGTCGCCTGCGAGAAGACCGCCGAGCCGCCGGGTCCGATGAACCAGATCAGGGCGCTGTTGAGAAACAGGCTGCTGACGGTCTGCGAGAAGCGCACCTGCGTCGATTCGGAGAGTGAGAACCGGAACTCCTGTGCATTGCTCCCGCTGAAGCTAAAGCCGTTCACCCCGAACTGCATGGCCGGGTGCTGTATGCGGGTGCTCATGGTCGACGAGAGGAGGGTGGCGCTCTGGGTGAGCGAGATGCCCTCGGTCAGGCTCGCGGAGTTGAGCGAGGTGGTCGCGGTCGATGTGCGGCTCTCGCTGAACGAGCCCGCGGTGATGGTGGTGTTGGCATAGGTCTGGTTGCCGCCGTTGGCGTTGCCGGAGGCATCCTGGTAGGTGGCCAGTGCACGCAGGTCGACGCTGGCGACACGGCTGTCGAACGTGCCGGCGCTGGCGGCCGAGGCGCAAAGCCCCGCGGCCAGCAGGGTGAACGTGCAGACGCGCTGATACGTTGTCCGAATCATCTTCTCTCACTCCTCATGTGCTCGAAGTTCAAAGAACAGGACCTACCCGTTCTCGACCTTCGCTTGTGCCATTCGAAACCTGCGAGGCGCGGGTTGCAAAGCGCCCGGGCTGCATACTGGAAATGATCACTTTCTGGGCTGCTTTTATTCCCTTGCAGGCTCAGGTCCGGTTCCCAGTCCTTGCGGGCTGATAACGATGGGAAAGGGCCTGCGGGAATCCAAACACGCAAGGCAGGCGTCTGGTAGGATGAATCTCGATGCCTGCATCCGAAGAGCACATTCCACCGTCCACGATGTCCGCCGACTTTGACGCGGCGTCGATCACGAGGCCGGTGCCGGCGCTTCTGAAGTATTACGCGATCATCTGCATCCCGTCGTTGATCCTGTATCCGGTGGTGTTTCTTGTTCACTTCTTCAAGTATGAGACGCTGCGGTACCACTTTGATGATGAGGGGATCCGCATGTCGTGGGGGATCCTGTTCAAGCGCGAGGTCACGCTGACCTACCGGCGAATACAGGACATCCACCTGACGCGGAACATCATCGAGCGGTGGATGGGGCTGGCGACGGTTTCGGTGCAGACCGCGTCGGGATCCTCGACCCCGGAGATGGAGATCCAGGGTGTTCCGCAGTTCGATGATCTTCGGGATTTCCTGTATCTCAAGATGCGCGGGGCCAAGGGCCATGCCGAATCGGCCGCGAGCGCGGGGGCGAACGTCGGCACGGATGCGGCGACCCATGCCGCGGGTGGGTCGCTCGGGGACGAGGCGTTGACGCTCCTGCGGGAGATCCGCGATGAGGTGCGGACGATGTCCGCGCGGCAGGGGGGAAGCATGGGGAGCCGGACATGAGCCGTGCACAACCGCGCAAGGGCGTGGGATGGGTCTATGACGGCGTGTGGCTTGTGCTCGTCCGGTTGCTGCGCGTGCCGGAACTGCCGCCGGAACTGCCCGGCGTTCTGCAGATCGCGGCGATCCGGCCCGCGGACGGGTATCTGAGCTACCAGAAGCTGATCTTCTGGCTGACGGCGTGGTGCATGCCCCTGGCGGCGACCGTGGCGATCGTCGCGGTTGCGATACCCTTCCCGATCGTGGCGGCGATCATCGGCGTGCCGGTGATCGTGTTTTTCACGGCGCCCGTGGTGATGGCGTATGTGGCGCTGCACGTGAAGTTTGATTCGACGTGGTATGTCCTCAGCGACCGGAGCATCAGGCTGCGGCGGGGGATCATGACGATCCACGAGACGACGATCACATACGAGAACATCCAGAACGTGACGATCGAGCAGGGGCCGATCCAGCGGGTGTTTGGGATCTGTGATCTTCGGATCGACACCGCCGGGGGCGGCGGCGGGCAGCACCAGGCGCACGGCGCGGCGAGCATGCACGTGGGATTGCTGCAGGGGATCGACACGCCCGAGCAGTTGCGGGAGTTGATCATGGCCCGTGCGCGTGCATCGCGATCTGCGGGTCTGGGAGATGACGCGGATCATCGGGGGGCGGTGAGCATCGCGGCGGGGAAGGAGCCGGGCTGGACCATGCAGCACGTGGAAGAGCTGCGATCGATCCGCGACGGGCTGCGTGCGTTGAACGCGGGATGAGCCGGGCGTATCACGCGATTCGCGGACATGCGGGGACGCGCGGCGGGTTTGTTGGAAGAGGGCCTTGCCCGGGCGGCGGATGCGTTTGACGATGGCCCTTGCTTGCGCGGCGGGTTCGTTGCGGGATGAGGGAGGTGTGCATGACTACACTTGGCCCCATGCATTACGACGCACACCAACCCATCATCGACGACCTTGAGGCGCGGATCGTGACCATCCGCGACTCTCTTTAACTACGAGAGCAAGCTCAAGGACATCGCCGGGCTTGAAGCCGAGCAGTCGGGCGAGGGATTCTGGAACAACCAGCAGCGTGCGAGCAAGGTTGTCGCATCGCTCCGCGGCCTGAAGGCCCAGGTCGATCCGCTGACCTCCGTGGTCAAGGATTTCGAGGACGCCAAGCTCGCGTACCAGATGTCCAAGGAGGTCGGGGACAAGGATCTCCTTGCGGAGGCGGATGCACAGCTTTTCAACCTGCAGGCGCGGATGGAGAAGGTGGAACTCCAGTCGCTGCTGTCGGGCAGGCACGACGCGTACAACTGCTTCCTGACGATCTCGGCGGGCGTCGGCGGCACCGAGGCCAACGACTGGTGCGAGATGCTCTTTCGCATGTACCTCTTCTACTGCGAGAAGATGGGGTGGAAGCTTGAGGAAGTCGACAAGAGCCATGGCACCGAGGTGGGGATCGACTCGGTGACGCTGCACGTGAAGGGGGCGTTTGCCTTCGGCTATCTCAAGTGCGAGCAGGGTTCGCACCGCCTGGCGCGGGTGTCGCCCTTCAATGCACAGGGGAAGCGTCAGACGTCGTTCTGCACGGTGGAAGTGACGCCCGAGCTTGAGGCGACGGAGGTCAAGATCCCCGAGAACGACGTGGAAGTGGTCGCGTTCGTTCGTGCGTCGGGCCCGGGCGGGCAGAACGTCAACAAGGTGGCGTCGGCGATCCGCGTGACCCACAAGCCCACGGGGATCCAGGTCGTGGCGTCGACGTACCGGGACCAGCCGCAGAACCGTGCACAGGCGATGGCGGTGCTGCAGGCCAAGCTCCAGCTTCTGGAGGATGAGCGCCGGGAGAAGGAGATCTCGGCGGCGACGGGGGGCGGCGCGGAGCGCGGGTGGGGGACTCAGATCCGCTCGTACGTGTTCTATGACAACCGCGTGAAGGACCACCGGACGAACCACGAGCGAACGGATTACGAGACCGTGCTGCGTGGGGATATCGGGGACTTCATCGACGCCGAGTTGAAGCGCCGCCGGGCTGAGCGGGAGACGCTGACCAAGCAGTAAGCACATAGGGGCGTGTGCGCCCTCGATTGGAACGGGCGATCGGGCGGGGTCCATCATGGACCCCGCTTTTTCAATTGGCGCGTGACAAGCGCTTCCCCGATGAAATGGCCTTGGCATAAGCCATCACCGGGCGGATTGTCGCATTGGGCCTGGAACACACTCATTCAAGAGGACCAAGCACATGCGTACTACTTCCTTCTGCCGCGTTTTCGCCCCCTGCGTCCTTGTCCTTCTCGCCGGCGCCGCGGCGGCTGGTCCGCTGGAACCGGCGCCGGGCCCCGTCGCGCCGACGTTCAAGACCCTGCAGCAGATTGAACCCCGGATCCCGATCAGCACCCAGACGACTCCCGGCGACGCCGCCAGTTCGTTTCGAATCACCCAGCCGGGGAGTTACTACCTCGATGGCGACCTGATGTGCGAGGCCGGCAAGATCGGCATCCGCGTCGAGGCGTCGAACGTCTCGATCGACCTGAACGGGTTCTCCATGGTCGGCAACGGCGGAACGACCGCGATCGCCGATCACGGCAATGAACAACTGCCGGACATCGAGCACCTGACGGTCCGCAACGGCACGATCCGGGACTTCTCCAACGGCGTCTTCTCATATCTCTGCCGCTCGTTCCATCTGACGGAGTTGACGGTGATCGGCGGAAGTTACGCGATGGGCCTCAACGGCTCGGCCGCGATCGAGTCGTGCCATGTTCTCAACGCCCGGTACGCCTTCGAGATCCAGGGCGCCGGGACGACGCTGCGCAATTGCACGGTGGTGGGAGGGCAGGTGGGTTTCGGGGTCACCGGGGCGACCATGGAGAACTGCGCGGTTTCGAGTGCCCAGCGCGGGATCCGGCTGGGTGGCTCGGTCGCCCGAGGTTGTACCGCGACGGCGTGCTCCACCGTCGGGGTCGAGCTCCAGGGCGATGCACAGGTCATCGAGGGCCAGGTCTCAGATTCGACGGTCGGGGTCCTTGTCACCGGCCACCGCTGCGCGGTTCGATCGATGAACATCTCGGCGATGAGTTCGAACGGGATCGAGATCGAGCTGGGCTCCTTCGGAACCTCGGTGATCGGGAACACGATGACCGGCTGCGCGGGCGCGGGGATCTTTGTCGATAAGTTCTCGACCTCGATCATCATCAAGGACAACGTCACGACCGACCACAAGTACGGGATCTGGGTTGACGGCACCAACAACGTGGTGACGGGGAACATCGCCGGGGCGCACGCCAGCGGGGGCTTTAACTACCGCATCGTCGCCGCGAACCGCTTCGGTCCCATCGTCCGGGCGCTCTCGAACGCGAGCCTGGTGAACGTGACCTCTTCGAGCGGCGACGTCGCCGGCACCATCACCAGCGACCAGACGTTCGCCAACATCAGCTACTGAGGTCGTGCTCTCGCAGCGCTGGCGGCCGGCGAGGTGTGCAACAGAGGGTCATCACCTATGTCCATCATTCTTTCACTGCTCTCCACGTTCCTGGGCGCCGGGACCTCGGTCCTGATGCTGATCCTGCTGCTGATGGCGTCTCCCAACAGCAAGCCCGCCGACTTTGCGATGCTCAAGGGGCTCATGTGGAGCGTCGTGGCCATCGGCGTGCTCGGCCTGAGCGGGGCGTCGTGGGCCATGTATCTCTCAAGGCACGTGCTCGCGACCGGCATCGGGATCACCCCCGCGGTCTACTGCATCGGGCTGCTCATCGTCGTGCTGCGGATCCAGCGGTAAGGTCGATTGAACCACCGGAAACAGAACATGGCGCGCGTGATCGCAATGCTGATCTTCGGTTCACTCGGCGTGATGCTCGTCTATGTGGGGGCCGGGCAGTTCATCCAGCAGCGGAGGCTGCTCGAAGGGGCCAGGGTGGTCGAGGCCCGGATCACCCGATCGGAGGTGTGCATGTCAAAGTCCAACGATACGGATCAGAGGCTGCTGCGGGATAACAGCACGACCTCCTACACACCGCAGGTGAAGTTCATGTACCAGCTCGATGGAAAGACGCACGAGAGCGGCCTGCTCTACCCGACCGAGATCGTCGAGAGCTACGCCAGCCGGGCCGCGGCCGAGGAAGAACTTCGGCCCTTCCCGGTCAACGCCACGGTCCGTGCACACGTGAATCCCCGGCTTCCTGACAAGGCGTTTCTCATCCCCCGCGGGAGCGCTGCGCCGGTGGTCTTCATCCTGGTCGGGCTCGTGCTCCCGATCGCGACCTGGTTCGTCAGCCGGTGGTTCTGAGCGAACGGGGCCGCGCGGCAAAATTCGAGATGTGCGCGTGAGTGCTCCCAGGTGTGCATCGTTCAGGTCTCCATCAGCCCTCCCTTGTGAACCCCTTCCCGGGCCTTTGCCGCGGGATCGGGGTGAGAATCGCAAGGCGACAGAAGAGAACGCTTGAACACCAGTGCGGATCGGGATCAAGGTTCAGGTCCGCACACAGAGGAGCACGACGATGAACCGCATGTGCATGCTTGCCTGGATGTCGCTCGGACTTGCCGCTGCCGCCGGAACCGCCACGGCCGGGTACACCAACGCGTGGGATTACAAGGGCAATGGGCGGCTGCTGCACTTGAATTTCCTGCCCAGCGCCACCGGCTTTGCGGTCAACCGGCCGGTGGGCGCCGTCGAGCCCGATCCGACCCCCGGCGACAACGTCTTCTCGATGGCGGACGCGACCCGCCGCGCGGCGATGTCCTGGAACGCGGCGGCCACGGGGTGGGGCCTCAACCTGGCGGTGAACGGGAATCCGATGGACATCCCGATCGACGTCCGCATGGGGATCATCGACCCCGATGATCCTTCCAAGAACGAGTTCGCGCCTCCATCCAGCCACGAGGCGGCGAACGATCCGGACGCCAACCCGGGCAATCCCAGGATGGTGTTGGCGTTCTTCCGGATCCTCGAGCGGGATCAGAATGACAACAGGTTCGTCACCAAGGCCGAGATCGTCTTCAACAACTTCGCCACCTGGGGGGTGGGGACCAACGCGGCGGTGAACGAAGACATGGCGTATGACCCGATCATCGTGGCGCTGCACGAACTGGGGCATGCCCTCCGGCTCGAGCACAGCAACCGCGGCGGGAGCACGGTGATCGGCAAGGGTCGCGACGGCGACATCATGCGGCCCTACACCGAGGCCGGTTGGCATCGGACGAACAAGAACCTCATGTTTGATCGCAACCCATCGATGTTCGACAACATCGATGCGGCCGCGTCCTCTGCCGATCCGCTCCCCTCGCCGGGCGCGCTGGTTCTGGCGGGGATGGGAGGGCTCCTGGCTTCCCGCCGGAGGCGATGAAGCGGGTGGAGCACGCAAGCTTGTAAACGCAAACAAACTTGCAGAGTCAAATCACCCAGGAAAGACAGAGGTTTTACGCGGATCTCGCGCGGCGGGGCCCTGGTGTTCAGCGGCCCCGCCGTGATTTTTGGTGGACTTGTTGTGTCCGCAGCGCAGGCTTCATCCACGCTTCACCCTCGCCCATCTTGTCGGACGTACATCGTGGATGCACGAGCGTTGGAGAGAATCGATGAGCCCCTCACCTTCCACCCCACCACGCGAACCGACCCCCGCCCCGACCAGCCTTCTCTTCCGGCCCCGCATGGGCTTGGCAGGACAGGGTGGGGGTGGCCAGCACCTTCCGACGGCCAACGACATCTTTATTGAGTACCTCCGCTGCCTTCGTGAACCCGGAACCGCCGGCTCCGCGGGCACGGCAGGCCGCTGAGAGCGCCAGGTCCGACCGCCGTATTCATGCAAGCAAATAAAAACAGCGGCCCCGTGAGGCCGCTGTTTTTTCGTTGGTCAGGATATGGGTTGGATCAGCCGAACTTGACGGTCAGCGAGATCTCGGCGCCGGCGAGGGCCTTGCTGACGGGGCAACTCACCTTGGCGGTCTGTGCATGCTTCTCAAAGCCCGCGGCATCGAGGCCCGGGACCTTGCCGGTCAGTTCAAGCTCGATGCGCGGGATTGCAAAGCCCGCGCCCTGCTTCTCAAGATGGACCTTGGCGGTGGTCTGCAGGTGCTCGGCGGTGAAGCCGGCGGCTCCCAGGAGCGCGGAGAGCTGCATCGTGAAGCACCCCGCGTGTGCAGCGCCGATCAGTTCCTCGGGGTTGGTCCCCTTGCCATCGGCGGTGCGTGCACGGAAGTCGTAGGGAGCATCGAGCGTGCCGCTCTGGACCTTGATATGGCCTGTTCCCTCGGTGAGATTGCCCTTCCACTGGGCCTGAGCGGTGCGGTATGCCATGGTGAGTTCCCTTTCTGTGGACCACAATGCGGTCCTGATTTCTCGTCAGGACGGTATGCACAGGGTTGGAGGGGAGCGGGTTGGCGGCGGGGAAGCTCGGGAGGTCGGTGGGGCGGGCCTGTGAGATATGACGCGATGGCGCGGTGTGCATGCACATGCTGGCCCGACAAAAAAAGCGAGTAGGCTGCGCCAATGGAGGTGTCGGGCGGCGTTGTGGGTCCGAGCACCTTTTACGGAGTCTGCACATGGGGCATCGGTTGATGAATGTTCGTGCCGGCGTTTCGGCGGGTCTGCTGGCGCGGCTCGCGCTGGCGGGTACGCTGCTCTGCACGGCTGGGGCACACGGGCAAACGGGGTCGAAGAGCCGCAACATCCTGACACCGTCGGGGGACATTGTCAGCACCAACGAGATGAAGCAGCCGAGCATCGTGGTGGTGCCCGACAGCGGGAAGCAGATCAAGTTGAGCATCGACTTTGCGGGCGGAATGCTTTCTGATTACATGGACGCACTGCGGAAGGCGGCGGGAAATGAGCCCTGCAACCTGGTTGCGATGGGAGAGGGGCCCGAGCCGATCATGCCGGCGCTCTCGATGCGGGAGGTGTCGCTTTCGACCGCCGCGGCGGTGCCAGCGCAGCTCCACGAGAACGTCCAGCTCACCGTCGTGCTCGGGCAGGGGGACGTCGCGTCCGTCTACTCCTACCGCTACGCGGCCTGGGGACGCGGGCCGAGCGATCGGCAGACGCAGGTCATGTCTCTGCAGAGCGTGCTGGACCCCCGGCCCAGCGACCCCGAGGGTGTACGGGTTTCGATGAGCTCGGAGACCGTCCTTTCCGCGCTCGATGTCGCCGCGATGAGCGCGGAGGAAGATGACGTGGCGCCCGCGCGGATCAGGTTCCACCGCGAATCGCAGCTCCTGTTCGTCCGCGGCACGCGCCGGCAGATCGAGGGTGTCGAGCAGTCTCTGAGGCTCCTGGAGCAGGACGTCAGCGCACGGCGCAAGTCGTATGAGGCGCTCGGCAATGCACGCAAGATGAAGAACGACATCGCGCAGATGGAGCTTGAACTCAAGTACACGGCCGAGCAGCTTCTCCGCGCGGAAAAGGAAGCTGACCAGATGCGTCAGCGGTTCGCGCAGGGCCTGATCAGTGAGTCAGAGCTGTCCGCCACGCTCAACAAGAAGACGGTCCTGGAGGCGAACCACGAGTCCATCAAGCTCAAGATCGAGCAGTCCAAGATGGAGCTGCAGCTCTTCCAGCCGACCGAGGGCAAGGAGAGTTCCCAGCCCGCTTCTGTGGAGGGCGCCGGCGCGGCGAAGAAGTGAGCGTCGCGGGCTGGTCCTGACCATCGCATGCGGGGAACCATCGACGTGGACATCGACCGGGCAAGAGGCACGGAGCCTGAGGATTCGGCACGCCGCGATGAGCTTGCGCGACAGTGGGTCGCGGGGGTTCATCGCGGCGATGCCGCCGCGCTCGAGTCGGTGTACAGGGCTTGGTTTGATCCGATGGTTCGTTCCGTGCAGCAGTGGACGCAGCGTGATGAGGCCTTTGCGATGGATGTCGTGCAGGACGCGATGGTGCGGTTCATCGACAAGACACCGAGCGTCCGCGGTGAGCAGCACCTGCGTGCCTGGCTCTGGAAGGCCTCGGCGTCGGCGGCGATCGATCGGATCCGGCGAGAAGGAAGGGCTCGCCGGCGAGAATGCACCGCGAGCGGGGCGTCACACCCGCGCGAGGTTCAGGAAAGTCTGGAGCGATCGGAAATGCAGGATGGCGTGGACCGGCTGCTGGCGGAACTCAGTGCACTCGAGCGGGAACTGGTGCGGGAGCGAGTAGGTCGCGGCCGGGAGCTGAGCGGGGTGGGTGAAGAAGCCGGGATGACCGTGGGGGCGGTGCACGGGAAGATTCGGCGGATCCTGACTGGTCTTCAGAACAGAGCACGGGAGATGTTCCGATGAACGCCGAACCAGGTCCAAAGCATGTGGTTGATCACGCACGCAAGGATGAGATCCTCGTGCAGCTGACGGGATACATGCGGCAGAAGGTGGTGCGCCGGCGTCGGCGGCGGGCATTCACCATCATCGTGTGCATGCTCGCGGGCTCGGCGGCCGTGGTCTGGCGGATGTCGGGACCTGTCGCACATCCGGGTGTGGAGCAACAGATCGAGCCATCGCCCATCGCCGGGGATGTGCACACCAGGCCCGAGCCGCCACTGCCTGACACCCCAGGGCCCTTGTCTCCATCGCCCCACATTGTCGTCATGGGAAATGATGCGAAAATCCTGGAGCGGATGTCGGTATCGGGAAGGGCGAACGTCGAGGTGATCAACCCGGGCGCATCCGATGCGGAGTTGGTGCAGATGCTGCGTGAGGCGGGGATAGAGGAGGGGTTGATCCGCATGGGGGGCAGGTTGCAGCTGGCGCGCGATGTGGTAGGAGCACCGCTCGGTGGCCGGGGAGGTTCGGGAGAGCGGCCTGAGGAGGGGCGTTCGGGCCCTCAGAGCCGTCGACCCGGGGACGGGGCGTCTTTGCGAGGGGGGGTGGAGGGGTGAGCAGCCCGGGGTACATCGGCGGAGCGCTGGCTCTCAAGCCCGAGTTCTGAAACCGCCGATGGACGACTGGCAAACGCACACAGGCGCGGTGGTGGTATCCCATGCACCTGCGGGCGGCTTGCTTGCAAGGATGTGTGCACCATGGACCTGGGTACGGTCGTCATTCTGGCGCAGGATGCCGGTGTTCAGGAAGCTGGCAAGGGCGTCCAGGCGGGGGGTGACCCCGCCGGGGAGGCGACGGGCACCGCGGTGCAGCAATCCTCGGGGAATCCCATACCGGTCGAGGCACGGGCGTGGACGATGGTCCACATCCTGGGCCTGGTGATCGCGACATTGGTCCTGCTGATGGTGATGACCGCGGTGGTGATGGTCCTGAAACGCAAGCGGCGGCTTGATGCACTCAAGCAGGAGACGGACCGGAGAAGGTCGATGGACCCCTGGGCCGAGGCGGGTCGACGTGCGGAAACGCCGACGGCGGAAGAACTTGAACCGTGAGATGTGCAGCCGCGAGAGCACATCGACCGGGATGCAGGTGATGGCTACCACTGCCATCTCGCCAAAAATCCACATCAGGCCCCGGGTTTCATGTCGCGTTGGGGCCGTGCCGCGCATGCTAACGTTGGCTCACGATGACGGCACTTCGATTTGAGATCAAGGCGACGAGCCCGGACGGGCGCGGCCGGGTGGGGCGCGTGGAGACCGTGCACGGGGGATTTGATACGCCCGCGTTCATGCCGGTGGGGACGCGCGGGTCGGTCAAGGGGCTTTTTCCGCGGGATGTCGCCCGGGCCGGATCGCAGATTGTTCTGAACAACACGTATCACCTGCTTCTGCGGCCGGGACCGGAACTGGTCCGCGAGATGGGGGGCGTCCACCGCTTCATGCAGTGGCATGGGCCGATCCTGACCGACTCGGGGGGATATCAGGCGTATTCGCTGAGCGACACCAACGCCGTCGATGATGATGGTGTGACGTTCAAGTCGATCGTGGATGGGTCGGATGTCCGGCTTACCCCCGAGCGTGCCACGCAGGTTCAGAACATGCTCGGCGCGGACATCATCATGGCCTTTGATGATTGCCCTCCAGCCCAGGATCTGAAGGAGCGTGGGGGAGCGGTCGGCGGGGGTAACGATGCCGAGCGGGCCGATGACCCCCGGCTGGTGCGCGTGGTGGCCCGAGACAAGGGAAAGAAGGGGTACGACCATCAGAAGCGTCTTGCGATCGCCAACGAGCGCACGATCCGCTGGCTGGAGCGCTGCAAGCAAGCGCACGAGCGGGCGGAGGAGCAGTCGCTGTTTGGGATTATCCAGGGTGGGGCCGACCTTGACCGCCGCGCCTGGTCGTGCGAGCGGGTCTGCGGTGTCGAACTTCCGGGCTACGCGATCGGCGGTGTGGCGGTGGGCGAGCCCTTTGAAGAGATCGCCAAGGTTGTGCATTTCACCGCGCCGCGGATGCCGTGGACCAAGCCCCGCTACCTGATGGGTGTCGGGTATGAGCGTGACCTGCTCGCGGCCGTCCGGGCGGGGGTCGACATGTTTGACTGCGTTCTGCCCACGCGCAACGGGCGCAACGCCAACGCGTTCACGCCCATGGGGCAGATCCGGCTGCGGAACGCGAAGTATGCACACGATCCACGGCCGATCCAGGAAGGGTGCGATTGTGCGGCGTGCACCCCGGGCGGTTGGTGGGGTGACTACGCGGGGCGGGAACCCGGCGGGGTTTTCAGCCGGTCGTACCTGCGGCACCTGTTTGCCGTGGGGGAGATGCTGGGTCCGGTGCTGGTGAGCCTGCACAACATCCGGCACTTCCAACGGTTCATGGCGGACGTTCGGGCGACACTCCCCACGGGGGCGTGGGATGAATTTGTGCGGCGGTGGCCGGTGGCGACGGAAGGCCTTGCGTTTGGAGCCTGATCGGTCCTGCCCGCGGTGGGGGGAGGCGTCTTCTGTTGAACATTTCCCCAACGTTGCGGGCGAGGGGTGATCGAGCGGAATAAAGTTCAGGCTTCTACCAACCACGTTCAGGGCCGGTCTGAAAGGGGGCCTGGGGGCGTGGAGGGTTGTCATGTCGGATGAATCCGGCGCGCCGGAGCTGGTGATGGGCGCGCGATTTTACTGCTATCGAGAGGTTGCACCTGCATGCTGCACGCTGATTGGCTTTCTCCGGTGTTCGTCTCCGCATCTCTCATGCAGCCCGAAGCCGCCTCGCAGCCGCCTGCGGCGCCGGGGGGAACTCCCAACGTGGCGGGACTGCCGGCGGGCGCCCAGGGCGGTGGGGCGGCGACCGGCCAATCGGCGGATCAGACGGCCGGCGGGCCGGGTGTGACGGGGCAGCCGACCAGCGCTCCGCTCCCGGCAGCGCAGGGGAATCCCATGTCGATCCTGTGGATGGTCGGCGGGATGATGGTGCTGATGATCCTGATCCAGGTCTTCGCCGGGCGGGGGGAGCGCAAGCGCCGGGCGGCGATGATGTCGAACCTGGGCAAGGGCGACAAGGTGCTCATGACCGGCGGCGTGATCGGGACTGTCTCAGAACTCTCTGACAGCGACCTGGTTGTGCGCGTCGAAGAGGGCAAGATCAGGTTCTCCAAGTCGGCGGTCCAGCAGGTGCTGGAGTCGTCCAAGAACTGATGGCGGGCGTACTTCGGTATAGAGCTTCTTCTTTCGCCGCGGCGAGTTCGTTGGAATCACGGCCGCATCAGAAAGTCGATCTGAATCATGAACACGATTGTCCGGAACCTGATTCTGACGGTCCTTGCACTGGCGCTTTTTACCTGGGCGATTTTTCCGCCCGAGGAGAAGCTGCGGCTGGGCAAGGACCTGCGCGGCGGCGTGAGCCTTGTCTACTCGGTGCAGATCAATCCCAACGAGGATGCACGCGACACGATGGCCAAGACCATCGATGTGTACAAGGAACGAATCGATCCGCAGGGCCTGTACGAGATCTCGTTCCTGGTCCAGGGCCGGGACCGGCTTGAGATCACGATGCCCCTGCCCGGGCCGGAAGTGAAGAAGCTCCGCGCGGAGTACGAGGCGGAGCTCGAAAAGCTCGGAAAGTCGTCGATCTCTGACGCCGAGCTCCAGGGCGCGCTGCGTGCAGCGCCCGAGGAGCGCAGCGCCCGCTTTGCACAGCTCGCCGACGGCAACCCGGCGCTTCTGAAGCTGCTGGAAGAGGCCGCCGCGGCGACCCAGCGGGCCGAGGTCGCCAAGAGGGCCCTGGAGGAGGCTACGGCGGCGGGGGCGGTCGAGCAGGATGAGCTTCTGACGGCGGCGACCGATGCGGACCTCGCGGCCGACAAGGCGCGCGGGGCGGTGCTGCGTGCGACGATCCCGCCCGAAGAGATCCGGCGTGCACTGCGGCTTCCGGCGGAGAAGCCGACGCTCTTTGACGGCAAGTCCAGGACCTCGGTCGAGTTCCCAAGCCCCCGCGAGGAGGCCCTCAACCGCATCCGCGAGCAGCACCCCGAGGCGACGCAGCAGCTCGACGCGGTGCTGGCCAAGTACCAGGCGTACGCCTCGAAGCGCAAGACGCTCGACGATCCGCAGGACCTCGTCCGGCTGATGCGTGACGCGGGCGTCCTGAGCTTCAGGATCACGGTCAACCCGGGCTTCAACCCGGTCGAAGAGCAGCGCCTGCGGCAGGAGCTGCGCGAGCGCGGCCCGCAGAACGTCCGCTCGCCGGACATGCACTGGTACAAGCTCAACTCGCTGGACAAGTGGCACAACAACGACCTTGAGACCGCCGAGAAGATGCGTGCGAACCCGCAGGCATTCTTCCGCGACATGAGCTACATCGTCGACGAGTACGACGGCGAGTACTACATGCTCTGCTGGGACACGGCCTCGACCCGGCTGACCCAGTCCGAGGGCGGGTGGGGCGTTTCCCGCGCCTTTGAGAGCCACGACAGCTTCGGCAAGCCCTCGATCGCCTTCCAGATGAACCCCCGCGGGGGCGTTCTCCTGGGCGAACTGACCAAGCAGCACGTGGGCCAGAAGATGGCCGTGCTGCTGGACGACCAGGTCTACACGGCTCCCAACCTGCAGAGCGAGATCAAGCGCGACGGCCAGATCTCGGGCAACTTCACCAAGACCGAGATCAACTATATCGTCCGCGTGCTCTCTTCCGGCTCCCTCCAGAGCAAGATCAGCCCCGAACCGATCTCGACGAGCATCCTGGGCCCCGAGCTTGGCGCCGACAACCTCCGGCTGGGCATGCGGGCGGGCATGATCTCGTTCATCGTCGTGACGATCTTCATGCTCGTCTACTACTTCACCTGCGGCGCGATCGCGGTCTTTGCGCTCTTGGTGACCGGCGTGATGATCCTGGGGTGCATGGCCCTGGCCAAGGCCGCCTTCACCATGCCGGGCATCGCGGGCATCATCCTGACCTTCGGCCAGGCGATCGACTCGAACGTCCTGATCTATGAGCGCATGCGGGAGGAGCTCCGCCGCGGCAAGGACATGAAGTCCGCCGTCCGGCTGGGCTTCGACAAGGCGATGTCGTCGATCGTCGACGGCAACGTCACCAACCTCATCGTGTGCTTTGTCCTGGGCTTTGTCGGCACGCCCGAGGTCAAGGGCTTTGCGATCACGATGGGCATCGGCATCGTCGCCACGCTCTTCTGCGCCCTGGTCGTCAGCCGGCTGATCCTCGACGTCGCGGTGGTCCACCTGGGCTGGCGCAAGACGTCGATGCTCCCCATGGCGATCCCGGCGGTGCAGGAATTCCTGACCTGGAAGACCAACTGGATCCGCCTCCGCGGCATCTTCGTGACGATCTCGGTCGTGCTGGTGAGCGTGGGCATCGTGATGTTCGCCCTCCGCGGCGAGAAGATGCTCGACACCGAGTTCCTCGGCGGCACGCAGGTGACGCTCAAGTTCAAGGAGGGTGCGGACGGGCAGCCCATGGTGCTCACCCGCGCCCAAGCGCAAGACAAGGTCGTTGAGATCGGCAACCGCGCGCCCGATGGCGACACGCTCCGCCCGCTGCAGGCGGCGGAAGTCTCGCCGGTCAACCCCCGCGAGGACGGCGTCACGAGCGACCAGTTCATCGTGAAGACCACGGTGACCGACAAGGACGCGGTTCTGAACGCACTGACCGGCGCGTTCGCTGAGTATCTCGAATCACAGCCGCCCCTGGCCTTCCAGGGTTCGGAACTGACCGACTGGAAGCGAGCCCCGGTCTACCGCGTGCTCTCGGCGCGGCTGGGCGACAACATCGACCGTCCCAACGTCGCCGACAACGTCGCCAGCCGCATCGGCGGCATTGCGATCGTGCTCTCGGACATCCGTGATGCACAGTCGGGCAAGCGTCCCACGCTCGCTGCGCTCGAGCAGCGTCTTGAGGCGATGCGCGGCCAGCCGGCGTACTCCGACACGTTCGGGCGCGTCCGCGAGGTTCGCGCGATCGACGGCACGCCGGAGGAGGTCAAGACCGCGGTCTTGATCGTCCAGGATCCGACCCTGAGCTTCCTCACGAGCGAGGGACGTTTCGACGCCGAGGTCGCGGCCCGCGAGTGGAACCTGTCGGTCGAAGCGCTCACCCGCTCGATGTCTCCTGCGAGCGTCCAGTCGTTCAGCCCGGCGGTCGCGGGGACCTTCAAGGCCCTCGCCATCATCGCCACGCTGCTGAGCTTTGCGCTCATCACGCTCTACGTGTGGTTCCGGTTCAAGTCGTTCCGCTACGGCTTCGCCTCGATCGTCGCACTCCTTCACGACGTCCTGGGCGTCATGGGGCTGCTGGCCCTGTGCGGCTGGCTCTATGAGAACCCCGCGACCGCGACGTTCGCCGCCAAGCTGGGGATCCTCCCCTTCAAGATCGACCTGAACATGGTGGCGGCGCTGCTGACGGTCGCGGGCTTCTCGCTCAACGACACGATCATCATCATGGACCGCATCCGCGAAAACCGCGGAAAGATGCCGTACACCAGCGCGTCGATGATCAACAACGCCATCAACCAGACGATCAGCCGAACGATCATCACGTCGGGCACGACGCTGATGTCCTCGATCACGCTGTACGTGGC
The DNA here is from genome assembly GCA_035298585.1 of Phycisphaerales bacterium. Classification (GTDB taxonomy): domain Bacteria; phylum Planctomycetota; class Phycisphaerae; order Phycisphaerales; family UBA1924; genus JAEUJB01. The sequence continues at coordinate 19,015 of DATGXW010000371.1, read as the reverse complement.
GGGCGGGGAGGGTGTGCGAGCCTTCGCCTTCGCGCTGACGATGGGCGTCATCGTCGGCACGTACTCGTCGGTCGCGGTGGCGGCGCCGATCATCTGGTCGCGCCGCGAGGAACTGAAGTTCGCGGCAAAGGACTCGACCGACCTGGCCCCCGCCTCGGCATGAGGCGGGAGACTCTCACGTGACCGTGTGCATCCCTTGATGCACACCCCCAAGGGGAAGATGGCATGGACCAGAACCCCGCCATGAAGCTCGGACTGGCGTTCGCCACGCTGGTGGGGGTGTACGTCACCGTGTATTGGATGTGGACGCCCGGCGGCTCCCCCGCCGCGCAGTCCATCTCGTTTGCAGCCGACCCCGCGGATGAGAAGTCCGGCGGAACCAAGCCGGTCCAAGGCAAACCGGGCCAGGGCAAGCCTGGCGAGATCGAGCCGGGCCGCCTTCTTCCGGGCGCGGATCGCACACTGGGCAGCCACCGCGTCGGGGAGGCATCAGCCACCGAGATCAGGCAGGGGGGCTCACGGCCGATCCGTCCCCCGCAGGCGATGCCCGACCCGGGAAAGCCGAATCCGGCGTTGTCGGGAGGTGGAGCGACGCGGCCGCCCGAGGCCGGGACGCGAGATCCTGACAAGCCGTCGATGCAGGTCACGCCGCCGAAGTTTGAACAGTACAAGGTGCAGGCGGGTGATTCGTTTGAGAGCATCGCCAAGAAGCGGTACGGCTCGTCGTCGATGCACACGGTGATCGCGAGGGCCAACCCCTTCATCGACCCTCGGCGTCTGCGTCCGGGGCGGGTGATCCTGATCCCCCTGGACCCGCAGAACATCCAGGGAAAGGCTTCTCCCACGGTCGAGGCTTCCCGGGAGGGATGGAAGACGCACACGATCGTGTCGGGGGACACGCTCTCGGGCATCGCCAAGCAGTATTACGGCACGACGGCGTATGCGAAGCGGATCTACGAGGCCAACACAGACCGCCTCCGCAACGAGAACGACCTGAAGCTCGGGCTGGAGCTCCTGATCCCGCCCGCGCCCAAGGACGAGAACGGCAAGGGAGACGCCGGTGATGCGGGCGGCGGTGCATCACGATGAGCGGCGGCGATGTCGTGCTCAAGGCGGATGTCGCGATCGTCGGCGGGGGGATCGCGGGCCTGTGGATTCGCGCGGTGCTTGCGCGGGCGGGGTTCTCGGTGCTATTGGTCGAGAATCGGGCGCTTGGGCATGGCCAGACGCTTGCCTCGCAGGGGATCCTGCACCGGGGCGTGAAATACGCGTTCAGCGAGGCCGCACGCGGCGCATCGGGCCAGCTCGCCGACGCGGCGTCGATGTGGATGTCGTGCCTGCGCGGCGATGGACCGGTCAACCTGCGCGGCGTCCGTGTGCTTTCGGACGCGACGTACATGTGGACGGTGGGGGGAATCCTCAGCACGCTGACTGCCTGGGGCGCTTCCAAGGCGCTGCGGTCGGGTGTCCGTGAGCTTGCACGCGAGGAATTCAAGGGAGGCTTTGCGGGAGCGCCCTCGTCGGTCAAGGTCTGGCGCGTGGAAGAGCCGGTGCTCGATGCGTCCGACCTGGTTCGGCATGTCCTGGTTTCGGGCGACATGAACGGAGGCGGGACGCCAATCCTGGGATCGGTGGAGAAGTTCACGCCCGGCGACGGACATTCGTGGGTTGACCTGGGCGTCGCCGGCGCGTCGGGGAAAGTCACGCTGCGCGTTCAACGGGTCGTGTGCAGCGCGGGCGTCGGCAACGAGAAGCTCCTTGCGATGTGGAACGGCGCCGACACGTCCATCACCCAGCGCCGCCCGCTGCGGATGGGCATGGTCTTCGGCGCCCCGTTCGAGCTTTTCGGGCATGTGCCCCAGGGTGGGAGCGATAAACCCAGGATCACGATCACGACGGGCCGGCGCGAGGATCAGCGCGTCTGGTATGTCGGCGGCAATGCCGCCGAAGTCGGGGCGAAACAGACGCCGCAGGACTTTGAATCCGCGGTCCGCGCTGAGCTGCGCGAGTGCGTGCCGTGGGCCGACGTGTCGGACCTGCGCGTCGAGAGCTTCCTGATCGATAGGGCTGAGGGCAGGACCGAGTCGGGAGTCAGGCCCGACGGGCCCGTGGTGCGAAAGTTCGGCGGGATGCTTGCGGTGTGGCCGACCAAGCTGGCGCTCGCGCCGGTCGCGGCCGAGATGGTCCTGCGCGAACTGCTCGGGACCACTGCGACCAGGCTCTACGACGATCCGAGCTGGCTTGAACTCCCCAAACCCTCGATCGGCCCCCTCCCCTGGGAGCGCACCCCGTGATCCGCCGTGAACTTGGCAGGACCGGGATTGTGTGCAGCGTCCTGGGGCTTGGAACCGTCAAGCTCGGCCGCAACACCGGCGTGAAGTATCCCGTGGGATTCGAACTGCCCGGTGATGACCTGGTTCAGAGGCTTCTTTCCCGGGCCGTTGAACTTGGCCTCGACATCCTCGATACCGCTCCCGCCTACGGGTCGTCGGAGGAGCGGCTTGGTCGGCTGCTCTCTGGACAGCGTGATCGCTGGTCGATCATCACCAAGTGCGGCGAGCGTTTCAACGATGGGCGGTCGAGCTTTGACTTCTCCCCGCAGGGTGTACGCGGCTCGGTCGAGGAAAGCCTGCGAAAGCTCAGGACCGATCGCGTCGAGGTGCTGCTGGTTCACTCCGATGGCCAGATCGAAACGCACATGCCCGATGAACTGTGGCGGGAGCTTGCTCAACTCAAGAAGGCCGGAAAAGTCCGCGCGATCGGGGTATCGACCAAGACTGTCAATGGCGCACGCCTGTGCATGGACCACTGCGATGTGCTGATGCTGACGCTGCACAGCGGCTACCTGGATGAACTTCCCGTGATCGCGCAGGCCCGGGACCGCGGCGTCGGCGTGCTCATCAAGAAGGCGCTCGACAGCGGGCACGGGAAGGACCCGGCCGCGTCGCTTCGGATGGTCGTGGATACGGCCGGTGTCACGTCGGCGATCGTGGGAACTCTGCGCGTCGAACACCTCGAGGCCAACTGCCGCGCGGTCTCGGGGCCCCCGGATCGCGGGGAAAACGCCCCATCATGAGCCCCGGATCCAGAGGGCCTTCGTGCGGCCAGCCGCGGCCCTGTGCATGCAGGACGCGTACGCTCGTGTGGCGTAGGGAGACGTGGGTGACGTGGGGGAACGCGGGGACGGGTCCTGCGAGCGGTGAAACCTGATTCGAGAGAAATTCCTTGGCACAGACGATCAAGCGGATTCTGGTGACGGGCGGTGCGGGCTTCCTGGGTTCTCACCTGTGCGACCGGCTGGTCGACGCCGGGCACGACGTCATCTGCCTGGACAACTTCTTCACCAGCCAGAAGTCCAACGTGGCGCACCTGCTCCAGCGTCCGAACTTTGAACTGATCCGCCACGACATCACCCACGACATCTGGCTCGAAGTCGACGAGATCTACAACCTTGCCTGCCCCGCGGCGCCGGGCCATTACCAGTACAACCCCATCAAGACGATGAAGACCAGCGTCCTGGGCGCGATCCACGTCCTGGGCATGGCCAAGCGCTGCCGCGCGAAAGTCCTGCAGGCCTCGACCAGCGAGGTGTACGGCGATCCCGAGGTCCATCCGCAGCCCGAGAGCTACCGCGGCAACGTCAACCCCATCGGCACCCGCGCCTGCTACGACGAAGGCAAGCGTGCCGCCGAGACGCTCTTCTTTGATTACCACCGACACAACAGGGTCAACATCCGCGTCATCCGCATCTTCAACACCTACGGCCCGCGCATGCACCCCTACGACGGGCGCGTCGTCTCGAACTTCATCCGCCAGGCGATCCGCAACGAGCCGATCACGATCTTCGGACAGGGCAACCACACGCGGTCCTTCTGCTACGTCGACGACCTGATCGACGGCATGGTCAAGATGATGAACGGACCGGACGACTTTGTGGGGCCGGTCAACCTGGGCAATCCGCACGAGTTCACCATCCGCCAGCTCGCCGAGATGATCGTCGAGCTTACCGGATCAAAGTCGCAGATCGACTTCAAGCCGCTCCCGTCGGACGATCCCACCCAGCGGCAGCCCGACATCACCCTCGCCAAGAGCAGGCTGGGGTGGGAGCCGCGCGTGAGTGTGCGGGATGGTCTATTGAAGACCATCGAGTATTTCCGCTCGATCAAGCTGGAGCACTTCCGGGCGCCGACGCCGAACTTCTGAGCAGGTCATTGCGGGGGCCCTGTGCGGGACGCAAGCACACGCCGTGCCAGCGCATGCGTATCGAAGGTTGAGGAGCAGGTCAAGGATCGACCATGAGCACACCGAGGTACGACACGATCGTTCTTGGGCTGGGAACCTTCGGCAGCGCTGCGGCGGCGGAGCTTGCCCAGCGCGGGAAGAAGGTCCTGGGGCTCGAGCGGTTCTCGATCCCGCACATGCTCGGCTCCCACCACGGGCACTCGCGCGTCTTCCGCACGGCGTACTTTGAGCACCCTGATTACGTGCCCCTGCTCCGCACCGCGCACAAGCGATGGATCGAGCTTGACCGCAAGAAGGGCGGCGGCGTGTTTCACCAGACCGGCGCTCTCTACGCGGGTCCCAAGGGTTGCAGGACGATCGAGGGTGCGATGCTCTCGGCCAAGCAGCACCGCCTGGATGTGCAGCGGCTTTCGCCCCGCGACCTTGAACAACGCTATCCGCAGATCCGCGTGCCTGAGGGATTTGATGCACTCTGGGAGACGTGTGCAGGAATGATCGTCCCCGAGATGGCGGTCTCCCTCATGGCGCGCGAAGCCATGGCCAAGGGTGCTGAACTGCACGGTCATGAACCCGTGCTCGAATGGCATGCGGATCGCTCTGGTGTACGAGTCACGACCGCCAAGGCAACATACGAGGCCGGGTCGCTGGTGATCGCGGCCGGTGCGTGGTCCGGTCAGTTCCTGCGCGAACTGCTCGCAAAGGCCGGACTCAAGCTCAAGGTGACGCGCCAGTCGCTGGCCTGGTACTGGCCGCGTCGGCCCGCGCTCTTTGGCATGACCGCCTTTCCCGTCTGGGCCATCGAGAACGAGCAAGGACTTTTTCACTACGGGTTTCCGATGCAGAACTCTCCGCCAGGGCTGAAAATCGCCCTGCACCGGGAAGGACCGACGCTGGATCCCGACTCGCCGGACCGGTCTGCAAGGCCCGAGGATGAGGCGGAGACGCGTGAGGCGCTTCGACGCTACTTCCCTGACGCGGACGGCCCGCTGCTTTCTCTCTCGACCTGCCTCTATACGAACTCCCCCGACGGTCACCCCGTCGTCGACCTCCACCCCGAGCATCCCAACGTCTCGTTCATCACCGGCTGCTCAGGGCACGGATTCAAGTTCGCCCCCGTCTTTGGTGAAGTGCTGGCGGATCTGGCCATGCACGGCAAGACCGACCACGGTGTCGGCTTCCTGGGACTGAAGCGATTCAAGAAGTCCTGAGGAACCAGAGAGGGAGTTGAAGGAGTTCAGGATGGCGGTGCACAGGCTCTTTGTCGCCGTCTACCCGCCCCCCGAAACTGCGGCGCGGATGCTGGCCGTGCTACCGGATCTCGCCCTTCCGCCCCACCGGACGCCGACGCCCGAGCAGGTCCACATGACGGTGCACTTCATCGGCGACGTGGATACACGCCAGTTCGAAGAGGTGAGCGAATCGGTGGCGCGGTCTGCCGCGGGCCTGAACGCCTTCGTCGCGTTCCCCCGGCGCCTCATCTCGCTCCCGCGCGAGGGGCCCGCGCGCCTTGTCGCCGTTGAATTCGATCCCGAGCCGACACTGCTCGAGATCCACCGCCGCCTTGTGCATCGCCTCGCCCGCAGCCGCAAGCAGCGCGAGCGGGGTCGATTCCTGCCGCACATGACGCTGGCGAGATTCACGCAACCGACGCCCGTCGAACCTGTCGTGCGCACGGTGGATCACTCGCCAATCCCGATCGACGAAGTTTGCCTTGTGCGTTCGACCCTGCACGCCGCCGGGGCTGAGCACTCCATCCTCGGCCGGTGGAAACTCCGATAACTTGACGTCTTCCGTACGCGCTCGGCTTTGGAGCAGATGGGCGCTGTTGAGCCAAGGTAGAACAGAGTTGACATAAAAGTTAGTTTATGCTAACATACTCGATATGGAACTACCGACTTCTCGCGACATGGGGGATCGGGTCGGAGCGCTGGAGCGCCGCGTGGATGCACTTGAGGCAGAGGTCGCGCGGCTGCGCAGCTTGGCCACCGCGGCGGCCGGGGATGGCAAGTCCGAAGATGCACAGCGTGCTCGACCCGATGTTCAAGAACGCATCGTCCTTGCATCTGCACACCGCGAATGTCTCGCCGAACCACCGTCGGGTTCGGAACCCATCGAAGTTGGGAGCCAATCATCCGCGGAGATTCCAGTGGGGGAGTCGATCGCGGGCGATGCACTCGTTGTCGGCGCACCTGCCGACGCTGCTACTCAAAGTGCAGCCGCGAGCGAGGCATTGCACACCCAACCCGCCATCGCAGCGGTCACTGTGCAGTCATCGACTCCCGACATCGACCCTTCGTCAAAGCGTGCGATCATGTCGAGGCTTGCACGCCGCGACTTCGGCTCCAAGCGAGAGGGCTTCAGTTCGCTCGAACAGGCGATCGGCGGCCGGTGGTACGCGCTGATTGGCGCGGTGATCGTGCTGATCGGCCTGGGCCTCTTTCTCAAGCTCGCCGTCGATCAAGGCTGGCTGAGCTTCTCGCCGGCGGCACGCTGTGTGTGCGTCGCGATTGTCGGACTGGGACTTCTGGGGACCGGCGAATGGGCGGTGAGGCGCGCGAGCCGGGCGGCATCCGCGGGTTTCAGCGCCGCGGGTGTGGGAGCGCTGATCTCGGCGGTTTGGGCCGCCGAACGGCTGTATGGCCTGCTCGGGGATGGACCGGCGTTTGCGCTCCTTGCATCCGCGTGTGCGGTCGGCGTTGCGGTCTCCGCACGACTCGGGCTCTCGTCGGTCGCGGTCGTCTCGTTGATCGGCGCGTACCTGAACCCGATCATCGTCGGAGCGCGGAGCGATGATGCACGGGGATTCATGGCCTATCTGCTCGTGCTTCTGGCAACGGGACTGATCCTGCCCTGGTGGAAGGGGCCCACCTTCGCGCTGGTGCGGTCGCTTGCGTGGTGGGGGACCATGCTTGCTGGAACCGTCGTGTGCGGATCAGAACTCGTCCAGCAGCGGCACGAGGGAGTGATCGTCTTTGCGGTCATCGTGTGGGGAATGGTGCACACGGAATTGATGACCACGGCCGGCCGCTTGGGCTTTGGCACGCGCCCGGCCGGTGTTCCGCCGATGCCGGGCGAGGATATTGGCAACCGGGAGATCCCTCTTGGAGCGATGCTGAACGCACCCCTGAACGTGGCGACCGCTCGGAGCGCGTATTTCAACGTCCGGCCGTTGATGTCATCCTTCTCCTCGACGGCGTGGGCGACGGTCTTCGTTTCTCTGGCGCTTGCGAGGATACCCAGCATGTGGGTGTGGCTTGCCCCCGCGGGTTTTCTTGCGGCAACGCTGGCGTGTGCACACGTTCTCTGCGGGCATCTTCGTTTTCTCACGGACATCCCTACGAGCGACCGCGAGCGACTGGGCGTTTCGCTGGCCGTGCAGTCGGGCTCTCTACTCATCGCCGCGGTGGCGCTTGCGATCTCGGGAAGTGCACAGAGCCTGGCGTGGGTCGGAATGGGCGTCGGGGCGGTGATGGCGGGCCGGTGGATCCGTGCACGCGGGCTGGATGTGTACGGCCTGATCGTGCTGGTGATCGCATTGGGCAGGGTCCTGCTCTACGAGCGATTCGTCGCCATTGGCGCGGGCTCCTGGATCGCAGTCCTGGGTCTTGACCTTGGCCTCTGGAACCTCATTGCCGCGGCGTGTTCGGCCGGCGTTCTCGCGGCAGGATGGTTGATCCGGCGCGACGCGTCGCGCAGGTGGCTTACCGTCAGCAGCATTACCTCCGGCGGGGGGATGTTCGTGCTGCTTCTCGCCTTGATCGGGACTTCCAAGATCGGTCCGACGTCGGTGGTCACAGGGAGTGTCGTGGCGGTCCTGACCTCGATTCTCGCGTCGCTGTACTCCTCGGGCGGCCTGCGAGTGCTGGGGATTCTGTTGAACATCATGGCGATCGGTGTGCTCGCGCCGATTGGGATGGTGTTTGGAAAGTCGACCACTCCTTCGATGCCGCTCCCCGGCATGGCCTTTGGCGCCTGGTGGCTGACGATCAGCACCAGCGCACTCTCGCTGGCTGCGCAGGCGTGGCTGCTGCGCCATGTCGAAGGTCCCTGGAGGTCGGCGGCCAACGTCCTGATCTCCGCGACGGTCGGACTTCTATTCTGTGCACCCCTCGTGCAGGCTTCCGCGGGGCCGTCGTGGGGTGTTCTCGCCGCGATGGGGAGCATTTCACTGCTGTGGTTCTCAAGGTCGCGTGCATCGAACTGGCTTTGGTCCATGGGTGTATCCGGGCTGATGCTTGGGCTCTGCCTGGCGCCCATGACCGGCGGATGGACGGACGACGCGGACGGCCGGACGCTGGGCGGAATCGTCATGAGCGGCTGGATCGCGGCCAACATCCTGATCGCGACAGCGTGGGGTTTGGGACGAGCGTGGGAATCGCGGAGCACTGCGTCAGGGAATACTGCCGCTACAGCGGAGCGTGTGCACAGAACCAGGGAGGTCATGCTCTCGATCGGCATGGTCTTGTCGCTCATGGCAGCGCCGGTGCACACCCAGGCGTGGGCGGCCAGCCTGTGCACCTGGTGGATCGTTCTCGGGTTGGCGGCGCTGATTGCGTCCATACGTACGCGGTGGACCGAGGTTTTCATGCCCGGCCTCGCATCGCTGGGCTGCGCGACATGTGCATGGTTCTTCAGCTACGGGCAGGTATGGCAAGGATGGGATCGCGATGCTGGGCCGATCTTTCTGAGCGGGGGCCTGTGGACCGCGTTGATCCTGGTCGGTGCGATGGCCGGGGCCGCGTGGATCCTGCTGCATTCTGGTGAGCGAGTTGATGCACACGTGCGGAAACACTCGACGATGCTGTGCAACCTTCTGGTGACCTTGGCGATCACCATGCTCTGGCTTTCGACGAGCATGGAAGCCGGCCGGATCGGGGAGATCCTAAGCCAGGAGCGTACCTTCCAGCGTGCGGCGGTCTCGGTGTGGTGGGGACTCTTTGGCCTGGGCCTGATCACCGGCGGATTCCTGTGGCGCGGCAAGGACGGGATGGGCATGGAACATGTGCGCCGGGCAGGGCTTGCGATGGTCGGGGTCGCGGTGCTCAAAGCCCTGGCATGGGATCTGACCCAGGTTCCCGCGATTGCCCGGGTGATCAGCTTCATCGGACTGGGGATGCTCATGATGGCCGTGACCGTGGTCTACGCCAAGCTCGCGGGGAGGCTTCTCAAGGTTGAAGTCAAGGGCCCGGCCTTGCAGACCGAGCCCGCGGCGGCGCATCACGCGGCGACGGATACCTCGCCCGGGCTCCAGGAGCATTCGCGCTGAGCTGCATTCCACATCCCCACCGATGCGGACTACGATGCGTTCGTGCCCGGGTAGCTCAGTTGGATAGAGCAGCCCTTTCCTAAAGGGCAGGTCGCACGTTCGAATCGTGTCCCGGGTGTTTGATGAAAGCCGCCAGCGCTGGCGGCGTCACGGTCGCCAGCCGACCGGCCGGTCCCTCAGCGGGGGAGCGGTCGAGATGACTGGCACACCGCCGCGGACCTCCACCGTGATGATCCCGTGGCGCTCGCCCTTGAGCAGTCCTGGTGTCGTAAGAATCGCGCGCGTCTGGTCGGGCGACGGCATCGACACATAGTGGACGCTGCCGGGGATGGGCGTCCTTCCCAATTCTCTTCCAGAGGCATCCAGGGCTACAAGCTCGTGCCGGTCGCCACGCTCATTGCTCAGCGGCAGGACGCCGTGTGCAAGCCCCGTGTTGTTCGTGTGGATCTTGCCGTTGATCGTGTCGATCAGTTCGAGATCCTTGGTGAACAGCACGGTCTTGTTGATCGCACGGATCGGCGTCAATGCCAGGATCTCGTGCGGTGTGACCCATGTCATCGTCGGACCTGTGAACTCTCCCCTGGCCAGCTTCATCGAGGTTGAATAGCTCGGCGTAAGGGCATCTTCGGATGCCTCGTACACCGTGAGCGTGCCGGTGTATTCAAGCACCGCGACGTGGTGTGCCGTGGCGGAGACGGCAAAGAGATCGCCGGGAAGCTCACGCACGCGCGTGAGACCCGAACTGCCCGAGTGGTACAGCACCTCCGTGCCCGGATCCTCGGTGACCCGGAACCACGAATCGCCGATGTGCTCCCAGCCCTTGATGCGGTCGGAAAGTTCCAGTTCCTTGCCGCTCGAAGCATCAAACACCGCGTGATGCACATGCGGCGCGATCGAGTAGCTCACGAATACAACCGGGCCGGCAAAGTGGACTTGCAGGAGGAGTGCATCCTCTGGCAACCGGATACCGGGTATTGGCTCATCCCGCAGAATCACGCCCGGCTCGGTGGCCGCGGCGGTCGCGGAAGAAGATGGAAAACCCGAATGCTGCACACCCGGCGATGTGCACCCGGGCATCATCAACATCATCGCCATGGCGGCGGGCAAGACAGTACGAAAAGGCATGTGTGTCGTCCTTGACAGGGCAGAGAGTGTAGGCGGATCCTGTTTGAATAAAACAAAAATGAACTTGACTAAAACGAAAGTTCAGATTACATTTTATGGAATGCCGCTTTCGGAACCATCAAGTCTCCATGAACATCCGCTCGGCAAGCTGCCGGCGGAGGACCTCGAGCTGGTGACGCAGTTGGTGCTTCGGTCGGGGTCTTTGAAAGACCTGGCGGAGGCGTACGGGGTGAGCTACCCCACGATCAGGCTGCGCCTTGACCGCGTGATCGAGCGGCTGCGGGACGCGGTCGAGGGAAAGCAGCCAGACCCGTTGAAGGAACTGCTGGCCGGGCTTGTCGAGCGCGGCGAGATGACCCTGGGGGCAGCGCGGAAGGTGGGGGAGACCGTGAAGGGGATGAACGACCGCAAGAAGTAATGTCACCGCTCCGCGTGCGTGGGGCGGCGGTGTGCTGAGCGAATGTGCGTGTGCACACGGTCTTTGAGATGGAGGTGTCACATGGCGGCGTGGTGGAGCAGTGAAGTCGGCATGTACGTCGGGGCGATCGGTGGGAGCGCGGTGGGGCTCCTGGGCGGCGTGCTGGGGACGATGATGGGTGTGCTGGCGCCGCGGGGCAAGGCCAAGGGGCTTGTGCTGGGCCTGCACACGGGGCTTGTCGTGCTTGGCGTGTGCACATCGATCACGGGCATCGTCGCACTGAGCATCGGACAGCCGTACCACGTCTACTACCCCTTGCTCCTGGGGGGCGGCATTCTCGCGATCGTGCTCGGATCTCTGCTGCCGGTGGTCAGAATGCGTTACCGCCAGGCCGAGCAGCGCAAGCTCGATGCCGGTCTTTTCAAGCAGGGTTGAGCCCGAGGCGCAGGCGGCGTGCACATCGGTCCAGGCCGGTGGCTGGGCGGAATCTCCTGGACTCAGGGCTTGGCGTCGGGTGGGAGCGGGATGACCTGCGTCACCGCGTCGGTCGAGAGGATGAGCTTGCCATCGAGGAACGTGGCGCTCATGACGTCGGGCTCGACCTGGACGATGACGGCGAGCGTGCGCAGGAGCTTGGCGCTGTCGGCGGTCGTGAGCATGATCCTGATCGCGCTGCGACCGTCGACCAGTTCGTCGGTGGACTGCTCGACGAGCGCGATGACATCGCGGCTCGCGATCGCGGGCATGAAGTTCCGCCGGCCCGGGACGGTGTTGGCGCCGACGAGCGCTCCCTGCGGGGAGAGCATGAAGACGCCCTGGCGGGTGCTGAATCCGATCGAGTTGCCGAGCTTACCGGTGAAGATGGCGCCGCTCTCGGGGATGCGGTCGACGACGGCGGGGTCGACCTCGGCCAGTTCACCGGTGCGTAGCGCGAGCTTCATCAGGTCGCGCTGGCTGGTGAGCACAAAGAGCGTGTCGTCGAAGACCCACCCCTCGGCGAGATTGGCGGTGGATTCGGTCTTGATGTCATCCCAGAGCGGTTTGCCGGTCGTCAAATCGAGGCTGGTGATGGAGTTGACCAGCGCCGCGACGAGCATGTTTCTCGAAGCGCGTATCCAGCGGACGTCGCTCGCGGGCTGAAGCGGTGGGAAGAGCGGTGCGCCGCTGGCAGGGTCGATCACCGCGATGACCGGCGCCGGGGCGGTGCGGCGCGAGGCGGCGACCTCGGGCCCGACCTGCGGATCGGCCGCGCCCGAAAGCACCAGCGAAGCCGGGGTGAGAACAAGGTCATAGACCCGCGTGAGCGGCGCGTTGGCGGACCAGGCGACCTTGCCCGTCGCGGTCTCAAAGGCAAGCGCTGCGCCGTCGCGCTGGCAGAGGACAAGGTGCTTCTCGCTCACCGCCGCCAGCAGGTCGATCGAGCGGACGGGCCCATCGAGCGGTGTGTCGAACATCCTCGGGCCATTGGCGGGTGAGGATGGAAGAAGCTGGGCGAGGGGCTGGCTCCGCCAGAGCGAATCGCCGGTGACGGGATCGATGCGCTCGATGCTGGTGTCATCGTGCCAGAGGACATACAGCGCGTCGGTCGAGGCGCGGAGGATGGTGGGAGGTTCTTCGTTGAACGCTCGCTGCCAGGCGGGCGAAAGCCGCCCCGTGCCCACGTCGAGCATCAGCGCAAAGCGCTTCTGGGCCTGGTTTGACATCAGCACCCACTCGGGCGATACCGGAGGAGAGAGCGAATCGTCGAGCACCGGCGGCATCAGCGACCAGCCCAGGAGAACGTCGATGTCGGTTCCCGGCGTGCTGCCGACGATCGAGGGCCGCGACGTCGCGATCGATTGTGCACGCAGCTCGGCGGCGAGCGCGGTCGGGTTCAGGGGTGAGCCCTCCGCCGTGGGGAGCAGGTCGGGCCGGGCCTTGGAAGCACGCATCAGGATGTGCGCTGCGGTCATCGGGCGGCCCAGCGCGGCCAGTGCACGTGCATGAGCGCCCACGACCTCCGCCAGCGATGCCTCGCGGGGCGAGATTCCGATCGAGACCAGCCACCACGCGTTCTCGGATGCACGTGCAAGTGCATCCGCCGCCGCGGGGGCCTGTCCCTGGTCGGTGTACGTGCGCGCAGCGCGCAGGAGCATCGCGGGCGTCTGCGGCGCGACGGGATACCGCTGCGCCAGCGCGAGCAGCGCATCGGGACGCGGGTCCGGCCCCAGGCGGTCAAGCTCCGCGGCCAGTTCCTGCGTGAATCGGCCGTAACTCTCCGGGCCGAACTTGCCCAGGACGTCCCGGAGCCTCGCGATCACGACCTGCCGCGTCGGTACCGGCGGGCTTGATTCGCGCCAGACCGATTGCGCCAGCGAACGGTCTTCGAGGATTCCCTGGTACGCGACGCACGCGTCGGCCGGGTTGTTCTGAAGCTGGCGGAGTGCACCGCGCGCCATGCGCCATTCGACGTTCTCGGCCGACGACTCCGAGACGTACTGCAGCCGGTCGAGCAGCTTGTCGACGGTGTCGAGGTCCTTGAGCTTGAGCGTGGCGGAGGCGTTGCGCCCCTCGGGTGGCGGGTTGGTGGTCGCCCGCACCATCTCGAGCACGCTGGTGAAGAAGCGTGCACGTGTCTGGCGTGTGATGTCAGACTCGGGCGCCTTGCGCATCGCCGCCAGGGCATGGTCGAGTGCGGGAAGGAGCCGATCGACATTCTGCGATCGGAAGGCCAGTTCACCCAGCGCGAGCGCTGGCCGCGGGTCCGAAGGATCCGCCGACATCCGGGCTTCGAGCAATGCGGACGCATCGGACCAGGAGAGGTACGAGTGGACACGCCACGTGTCGGTGAGCAGCAGGTTGCTCCCCGCCGCGACAAAGTTGCCCGTGGTCGAGAGCGACTTGATGGAAGGTTCACCGGGCTTCCCGAGTGAAACCGAATAGATGCCTCCCGAGACGGGGGCCGCGAGCGTGCTCCCCATCACGGCGACCCGCCCCCGGAAGCCCGGATCCGGAACCGAGGGGATGAGTGTCGGGCGTGCGGTATGGAAGCTGTCGATCGGGAGCAGCGCGATCTGGTTGTCGGTCACGATCGCAAGCGACCTGGAGGATCCCTCGCCCACCCCGAGCAGGTAATGCACCGGCGCGGGAAGCGTCGCCGTCTCGCGCGTGGCAAGGACCGTGCCGTCGGCCATCGCAAACCGCGTGATCGACTTGAGCGTCGGATCGAGGATGATGATCGAGTCGCCGTCGACGATCGGGACCTGCGTCGCCCAGGGCGGCGCCGAGATGACCTGGCGGAACTCGGGCTCACCCTTGAGCAGCCGGATCCAGCGGATCCGCCCCGAGGCGGTTTCGACGGCCGAGACGATCCCCGCTTCATCGACGCGGTAGAGGACGCCGCGGTCGACGACCGGAGTCTCGCTGGGACGCGTGCTGAACGAGCCGATATTGCCCGCGCTGCCGATCATCCGAAGCCAGCGGGTCTTGCCCGTCCAGACGTCGATCCCCGCGAGATAGGTGCTCAGGAGCCGGCGGGCGGCCGATTCCCTGCGGAAGGCCTGTATCGCGATGGATTGATCGATGACCGGCGAGCCGCGAAGCTCCGCAAGCCGGAGCGACTCGGCCACGTCGCGCGGGGCAAGGCTCCACAACGACCGGCCGGAGGCAAGGTCAAAGGCATGCAGCCTGTTATCACCCTCGCGCAATTGCTGGGAGAGAATCCCCGTCGTCGCCACGACCACGCCCCCCGCGGCCGCCACGGTGCACCCATCCTCGATGCGGGCGGAACCCACGAACCCACGGATGCCCGAGGGCCCCCCCTCAAGATCATCGATCGCGATCGTGCTGAAATCAGAACGCCAGCGGGGCGCGAGCGTGAACCGGTCGAGCGCGGTGACCGCACGCCCATCGTTCACGATCACGTCATCGCCGACGATCGCGGGGAGCGACCAGGAAGGAAAGAGCAGTGTGAGATTGTCCTCGCGCGGGTGCTGGCTGAAGGCGCGGTACTCGGCCGCCGCTTCGCCGGAAAGAAACGCCGACTGGAGGGGCGTCTCGATCAGCGCGTCGAGCTTGGGAGCGGGCCCCGCCCTGGTGGCATCGCGCGACACGGTGCTCGACCAGCGCTCGGGCCATGGGATCGGCGTGATCACCGGCTCGGGAAGCCCGGCCTTGATCGACCACTGCCGGGCCGACGCGATCACCTCGCGTCGCGGGATGTACGCCGCGATCCGCTCCGCCAGGTTGGCGACCCGGGCGGCGCGCCCCGCGTCCGCCGCGTCGGGGTGGAGGGCAAGCTCCGCCAGCGCCAGGTGTGCAGCGTCAAATCGTGCGGCCTCAAAGTGGTCGGCCGCCGTCAGGAACGCCGCGTCGAACCCGGACGCGGTCAGGAAGCGTGATCGCTCGACCTCCGCCGCCCTTCCCTCCTTGAGCATCGCCGCCGCCACCGGCTCTTCCGACTGTCGATACCGCTCCAGCAGCGCGGGGCGAGCGAGCAGCGTCTGGTGAATCGCAGCTCGCACCGAGATGTAGACCTCCGGTGATCCCGGCGACTCGATCACCCGATCGGTCTCGCTGTCGAGCACCTGCTGCATCACCCGCGCTGCCTCGCCGAGATTTCCCGACGCCGTGAAGTCGTCCAGCCGCGCGAGGGATTCGCGGGCGAGGACCGAGTCGTCAACGTAACTGCTCGAGAGCTGTGCATGCGCCGCGGGCCCGCCGCACAGCCAGGCGAGCATCGCGAACAGGCGCAGGCGGCGGGGAAGGGAGCACCGCTCACGCGCCGGCGTGCGGGGTGGAACGGATGTGCCGTATTCGCGTGCATCCATGCGTCACAAGACTCCGTCGGGCATCTCTCTCACCATCGCTCAAGAGCGTATAGGACGTCGGGACCATCCGCGGTGCTGTCGGGGCATGCCGGAAAAGCTTTCAGGAGGTCATGGGAGGCTTTCCTTGGGGGTATCGGCCGGTGAAAGCGCCCTCACGAGTGGTGCTCCCCGCATGGATTGTAAAGAAGGGCCGCAGCGCGTTACCACCCTTCAACTCGGCATTCCCGGAGGCCGATGGACCAGAATCATGCACTCGACGCTCACGGTCACAGGTACATCGGCACATTTCACCGCCGCGGAGGTAGGGCGTCTTGCCTGCCGCCGGTCGGTGCGGGTGGGGTGTTTGCTTGCCGCGTGCCTGGCCATGGGGTTTGCGGACCTCATCATGACTCTGACGCACGCGACGACCATCGGGTTCGCCGAGGCCAACCCGATCGCACGTGCACTGATGGACAGCGGGTCGGCCGGTCCCATCACCCTCTGGAAGCTCTCCTCCATGGCGATCGCCACGGGCCTGCTCATCGCCGCGCGAAAGACGCGGACCGGTGAACTCGGCGCCTGGCTGAGCGTCGCGATCCTCGTCTGGCTGATGTTCCGGTGGTCCACGTACAACGATCACATCCAGATGCTCACGGCCGAGCTTGCACATGGGACCCCGACGTCGAACGTCTGCTGGGTCCAGATGCGATAAGAACGCACATGGAGCGGGCGGATTTCCCCCGGTTTCGCTAGACTGCCTTCATGAACAAGTCTCGTTCCGCGTGGATGTGCACCCCGCTCGCGGCCCTCTCCATGTTTCTCGGCTCTGCCTTCGGACAGTCCGCCCCGGCCGCGGAACCCGCTCCCACACGTGCCCCCGCGACCACCGCCAGCACCACGCCCCGCGCGCTCAGGCTCTCGATCGACCCTGGTGTGATCGACGGCCCCTTCAGCGGGCGCGTCTACATCCTGCTTTCAGACTCGCAGGGGGATCCCCGTCGCCGCATGAACGACTGGTTCCGGCCGCCCATGATCTATTCCAAGGATGTCCAGGATCTTGCCCCGGGAGAAGAGATCGCGGTCGATGACTCCTGGATCGGATTCCCCACGCCCTTTTCACAGGTGAAGCCGGGCGAATACGCGGTGCAGGCGGTCGTTCGCCGCAATCTCGATTCCCCAAACCCTGGCGAGGGTCCGGGGGATCTTTACAGCGATCCTGAGAAGATGGAGATCCCCGCGAGCGGGGACGATGAGGACGATGCACTCCTGCGGGTGACGCAGGTGGTCAAGGAGCGTCCTTTCCGCGAGACCGAGCAGGTCAAGCTTGTCGAGATCGTCAGCCCCTCGCTCAGTGCGTTTCACAACCGCGAGTACAAGGTGCGGGCGGGTGTCTCACTGCCCGCGGGGTTTGATCCTTCGCGCCAGCGAAAGTATCCCGTGGTGGTCTCGGTGACGGGCTTTGGAGGCGATCATCGCGGTGCACTGGGGATCGCCCGCATGGTTCCCGATGATGCCAAGGGCGAAGTCATCATGGTGGTGCCCGACCCCCTGTGCTACCGCGGCCATAGCGTCTTTGCGGATTCCGCCAACAACGGCCCGTGGGGCGAGATGCTCATCAAGGAACTTCTACCCGAGATCGAGAAGCGGTACAACGGCGTCGGACCCCAGCAGCGGTACGTGACCGGCGGTTCATCGGGAGGATGGAGCAGCCTCTGGCTCCAGGTGACCTACCCCGAGGCGTTCGCGGGGTGCTGGTCGCACTGTCCCGATCCGGTCGATTTCAGGGACTTTCAGCAGTGCGATCTCTATGCACAGGGGTCAAACCTGTACACGATGACGGATGGAACCCGCAGGCCCATTGCACGGATGCAGGGCAACGTCGCGCTGTGGTACGAGGACTTCTGCAAGCGCGAGTGGGCGCTGGGGCCGGGTGGACAGATCCACTCGTTCGAGGCGGTCTTCAGCCCGCGAGGGAGCGATGGAACGCCGGAACTGATCTTTGACCGCAAGACAGGCGCGATTGATGCGAACGTCGCCAAGTCGTGGGAGAAGTACGACATCCGGCTGGTGCTGGAGCGGAACTGGGAGGAGCTTGCACCCAAGCTGAAGGGGAAACTGCACATCTACGCGGGGGCCGAGGATAACTTCTATCTCGAAGGCGCAACCGAACTCCTCAAGAAGTCGCTGGCGGACCTCGGCAGCGATGCGGTGGTCGAGATCATCGAGGGCATGGGGCACAGCGTGTACCGCGAGGGGAACCTGGACATGTTCCGGACCGTGATGGAGCGGGCGGGGGTGAAGAAGGCGGAGGCGGTCGGGGAAAAGCAGGAAGCGGTGAAATCGCAGTGAGAGCGCTGTTCTTGCCATGCCTCCACGGCGGGAGCAGCCTTTCCTGTGCACGCACGTTGCCCGCTCGTGGGTCTGCAGCACACGCAGCCGCGAGCGTGGAAGCACCCGCTTCCTCAGAGCAGGCAGTCGGCGGCGAGGTTATTCCTTCAAGCTAAACGGCGTGAAGTTGGTGTTGTGGTCGAAATAGTCCTCGTTCTCGGCCTTCTTGAGCCTGTTGCAGATGAAGTACGTCAGCGGCGTCATCACGACCTCGACGCCGAGCTTGAAGAACCAGTTGAAGGTGGCGACCCCAAGGATCGTGGCGACGGTCCAGCCGCCCTGCAGGAAGGCAGGGAGGTTCTCCTTGCCAAGCAGCGGCTCCAGCGAGGCAAAGGCGAGCGGATAGAAGATCAGCGAGTCGACGCCCTGGCCGACCATGGTGGAGCCGATGGTGCGCATCCACAGGTGTTTGCCGCGCGTCCAGACTTTCATCTTCGCCATGACGTAGGAGTTGGCAAAGTCGCCGAGCCAGAAGGCAAGCATGGACGCGGCGATGATCCGCGGGCCTGCGCCAAAGACGGTCTCCAGCGCGGGCTGCATGATCTCGTTGAAGGGTTCCCTGGGGTTCACGGGAAGGTTGATGACGATCTGGCTCATCACGACGTAGAAGAGCATCGCGCCAAAGCCGGCCCAGATGACCTTGCGCGTCTTGGCATAGCCGTAGACCTCGGTCAGGACGTCGCCGAAGATGTAGCTGAACGGAAAGAAGAGATTGCCCGCGCCGAAGGCGATCGTCATGCCCAGGAGTTCGACCGAGCACGACTTGCCCGGGCCGATCATGTTCGAGCA
>DATGXW010000370.1:0-10376 GCA_035298585.1 Phycisphaerales bacterium | reverse complement strand
GTCTGCCGTCTGCCGTCTGCCGTCTGCCGTCTGCCGTCTGCCGTCTGCCGTCTGCCAAGCGGGCGTGTGAAGGAATCCTGAAGTTTCGCGCAGCGATGCCGGTATCTCGCGCGTGTGCAGCGCCCCCGCCCGTCGCCCCGCATTCCCCATACCATCTTCGCCATGGCAGACCGCATCATCGATCTTCGCAGCGACACCGTGACCCGACCCACCCCCGGCATGCGCCAGGCGATGGCCAACGCCGTCGTCGGTGATGATGTCCTGGGGGATGACCCCACCGTGATCAAGCTCCAGGAGCGCGTGGCGGAGATCATGGGCAAGGAAGCGGCGTGCTTTGTCCCCACCGGCACCATGGCCAACCAGACCGCCATCCGTGCACAGTGCGAGATGGGCGATGAGATCATCTGCCACGAGGACAGCCACATCATTCATTACGAGACCGGGTCACCGGCGGCGCTCTCGGGGGTGATGATCCGCGGTGCACGCGGGCACCGGGGTCTGTACGACGTCGACCAGCTTGATGAACTGCACCGTCCGGCCTCGATCCATGCGCCCGCGAGCCGCATGGTGCTGATCGAGAACACCCAGAACCGAGGGGGCGGCGCGGTCTGGCCGATGGAGCAGGTCCAGCGCGTGACCAGTCGCGCCAAGGAGCTGGGGCTCCGACGACATCTCGACGGGGCCCGCGTCTGGAACGCGTGCATCGCCTCAGGGCACAAGCCCGGCGACTACGCCCGGCACTTTGACACGGTCTCGTGCTGCTTCTCCAAGGGCCTGGGCGCACCCTGCGGCTCGGCCGTCGCGGGGGACAAGGCGACGATCGCCCGCGTTCACCGCTTCCGCAAGATGTTCGGCGGCACGATGCGCCAGTCGGGCGTGCTGGCCGCCGCGGCCCTGTACGCACTCGACAACCACTTTGATCGCCTGGCCGAGGACCACCAGAACGCGCGGCGACTGGCCGAGGGGATCGCCGAGATCCCCGGCTTGACGCTCGACTCGGTCGGCGTGGAGACCAACATGGTCTTCTTCATGGTCGATCCGTCGCTGGGGACGGCCGCGGAGTTCTGCACACGGCTCAAGGGGCTGGGTGTCCTGATGCTCCCCAACGCCCCGCGTCGGGTCCGGGCCGTCTGTCACCTGGATGCCACGGGCGAGGCGATCGATGCCGCCGTCCGCACGGTTGCCCAGGCCGCCAAGGCGGTGGGGGGCGTGGGCGCGGGGGTGGGGGTGTGAGCTGTCGGCAGGATCCCGCGGGGCGGCGCCTGCGGTACACTCCCGGCATGATCTACCGGATCCTCCTTCTTGCCGCGGCGGCGGGGCTGCTCTCGGGGTGCACCTCGTACAGCGCGCCGACGCTCGACGTGGTGAACGTTTCCCTGGGTGAGCAGACGCCCCAGGGGATGGTGATCAAGTTCACGCTCGATGCCGACAACGTCAATTCCGAGTCGCTCCCACTCGAGAGCGTTCGGTACACCCTGTACCTCAACGACCAGGCCGTCTTCACCGGCTACCGCTCACCCGAATCAACGCTCCGGCGGTTCGGCACCCAGCAGATCACGCTCCCCGCGGTGGTTCCATTGGGGGACGAGAGTGCACGTCCCTTTGGACAGGCCAACTACCGGCTGGAAGGCACGCTTGAGTACGTGACGCCGGGCGAGATCGCCAAGATCCTGTACGACGCCGAGATCCAGCGACCGACGGTCGTCTTCTCCAAGGAAGGCGTGATCGAGCTGGGCGGGGCGTGAACCTCGGGTCAAAGGGGGCCGTAGGAAGGCGTACGGACGCGCCGTGGGCGCGTCACATCCCCATGTGCACACCTTCTGCACACCCCTCCTGAACCCCGCTTCCTCAGCGTCCGATATACTCTGGCCCCCGTGGCCCCCAAGCCCCGATCCAACTCCAGCGACGCGATCGCACCGGCCCTTGCCGGGGCGCGGATTCCCATTTCACAGCCCGCCGAACCCCCGCAGATCCTCAAGGGCCTGGGCGTCTCGTCGGGGATCGTCATCGGGCGTGCGTTGGTGCTTGATTCGGGGCTGGGTCGCGTCCATCGCCGGTCCATCTCGCCGGGTCACGTCAAGACCGAGACGCTGAAGTTCGACCAGGCGCTCAAGGCTTCCATCGAGGAGCTTGCGGTCTTCCAGAAGCAGGCCGAGCGCGAGATGGGGGCCGAGACCGCGGAGATCTTCGCGGTCCACCAGGGGATGCTCAAGGACAAGACGCTCATCGGGCCCATCCGCCGGATGATCGAGTCGGAGTTGGTGACCGCCGAGTACGCCGTCTACCACACGTTCTCCGAGATCGCGACCAAGTTCCGCAACATCCCCAACTCGGCCTTCACGACCAAGGTCAACGACATCGACGACCTGTGCATCCGCCTCCTGCGTCACCTGATCGGCGACACCGGCAAGCGCGTGAAGCTCGCGGGCGAGAACACGATCATCATCGCGCGGGACCTGACCCCGTCGCAGACCGCCGGCTTTGACCGGGGCAAGATCAAGGCTTTCGCCACCGACCTCGGCGGCCGGACGGGCCACACCGCGATCGTGGCGCGGGCGCTTGGGATCCCGGCGGTCGTCGGTTGCCAGCGGGCGACCGAGGCGTGCGTCGACGGCGCGGTGGTCGTGCTCGACGGCGAGCGCGGCGTGGTGATCGTCAACCCCGACAACGAGCAGCTTGAGACCTACCGCGGATTGCTCGAGCAGTCGCGGGTCTACCGCCTTTCGCTGAGCGAACTGGCGGGTCAGGCGGCGATCACGACCGACGGCATCAAGATCGAGATCATGGGGAACATCGAGTTCCCGGATGAAGTGCACAAGGTGAAGGAAGTCGGCGGCGACGGCATCGGCCTCTACCGCACCGAGTTCCTGTACCTCACCAGCGATCCGCACGAACCGACCGAGAAGGAGCAGTTCCAGGCGTACCGCCGCTGCGTGGAGCTTCTCGCGGGCCAGCCGCTGACGATCCGGACGCTCGACCTTGGGGCTGATAAATACACCCAGTCGCGCGAGGAGATCCCCGAGCGCAACCCCTTCCTGGGCCTGCGTTCGATCCGCTACTGCCTGAAGCGCCAGCCGATGTTCAAGACCCAGCTCCGCGCGATCCTCCGCGCCAGCGCCCTGGGTCCGATCAAGATGATGTTCCCCCTCATCACCTCGACGGGGGAGTTCCGGCAGGCCAAGTACCTGGTCAACGACGTGATGGAGGACCTGGCCGAGGAGGCGATCCCCTTTGACCGCAACATCAAGGTCGGCATGATGGTCGAGGTTCCCTCGGCCGCCCTGATGGCCGACGCCTTCGCCCAGGAGGTCGACTTCTTCTCGATCGGGACCAACGACCTGGTCCAGTACACCCTGGCCGTCGACCGCACCAACGAGCGGGTCGCCAGTCTTTACAATCCGGCGCACCCGGCGGTGATCCGGCTCATCCGCGACACGGTGCGGGCCGCCCGCCGACGCAACATCCCGGTTTCCTGCTGCGGGGAGTCGGCCTCGGACCTTGAATTCTCGATTTTGCTCCTCGGATTGGGGTTGCGTACCCTTTCCATGACCAGCTCCGCGATCCCCGACCTCAAGCGTCTGATCCGGAGCGTGAGCATCGCCCAGTGCGAGCGGATTGCCCGAAAGGTCATCTCGCTTGATTCAGACGTGCAGGTCTCGGCGTACCTCCGGGATTGTGCACGCAAGATTGTCCCCGAAGCTTTCGACGATCGTGTCGGCGACTGAATGAGGCCCTCCGTGGGGCCGGTCGTGTGCACGCTTGGAACGCCGGAATGGTCCGGCGGCGGGAGCATTCGGGAAACAGAACAGCGATCAGACGCCCTCGCCGGGCCCCTCTGATCGGAGAAGTGTGCAGTCCTCCGCTCGTGTCGAGCCGACGACCCTCCCCTGAATCTCAGGATGAGCGGCCGGTCCCTCCAGAGCGTCGAGAATTCGCGGGTGTGTCGGCCGGATCGCTTCTCGCTCCGGTCGGGCGCTCCCGGTCTTTCGGGAGCTTCGCCCCCGACGTGCGGCCCAGGAGGCCGCAGGGTCGGGCGGGCGGGCTCAGGGGGTTCACAGTTCTCCGATCACCAGCGTCTCCCGGCGGTGTGCGTCCCAGGGAAAGGACGCTTCATGCCCCACACACAGATGATCATCAACTACGTCCCCGGCGAAGAGTGCCGCGTGGCGGTGGTTGAGGATGGAAAGCTCGAAGAACTGCACACCGAACGCTTCGCCTCCGCGTCGCGCGTCGGCAACATCTACCTCGGGAAGGTCTCGAACGTCGAGCCGTCGATCCAGGCGGCGTTCGTCGACTTTGGAGTCGAGGAGAACGGGTTCCTGCACATCTCGGACCTGCACCCGCGCTACTTCCCGGGCGAGGACGTGGAAGAAACGACCGAGCGGGTCGGCCACAAGACGCCTCGGCGCGAACGTCCCCCGATCCAGCACTGCCTGCGCCGGGGGCAGGAGGTCGTGGTCCAGGTGCTCAAGGAGGGCGTGGGGACCAAGGGTCCCTCGCTGACGAGCTACCTCTCGATCCCGGGCCGGTTCCTGGTGATGATGCCCCAGATGGACCGCGTGGGCGTCTCGCGCAAGGTGGAGGATGAGGAAGTCCGCCACAAGATGCGCGAGATCCTCGACCAGCTCGACCTGCCCGAGGGCTTCGGGTTCATCCTCCGCACCGCGGGCATGGACCGGACCAAGACCGAGCTCAAGCGCGACCTTGCCTACCTCCAGCGGCTCTGGAAGGACATGGACAAGCGGCTCTCGACCGGGAGCAAGCCCCGGCTTTTGTACTCTGAGAGCGACCTGCTCGTCCGGTGCCTGCGCGACGTCCTGACCGCCGAGACCGACGAGATCATCATCGACAACGAGACGGCCCTGAAGCGCGCGAGCCGGTTCCTCAAGATCGTCGCCCCGCGCACCACGACCAAGCTGCTGCAGGCCCCGGGCAAGACGCCGATCTTCCACGCCTTTGGGATCGAGCAGCAGATCGCGCTGATCAACGCACGCGAAGTCCCGCTCCCCTCGGGCGGCCGCCTGGTGATCGACCAGACCGAGGCGCTGGTGGCGATCGACGTCAACTCGGGCAAGTCGCGCGACGCACGCGACGCCGAGGACAACGCCTACCGGACCAACATCGAGGCGGTGGACGAGATCTGCCGCCAGCTCCGGCTCCGCGATTTGGGCGGCATCGTCATCAACGACCTGATCGACATGCGTCACGCCTCGCACCGCAAGGACATCGAGGGACGGTTCCGCGAGAGGCTCAAGCGCGACCGTGCACGCAGCACGATCACGCCGATCAGCGAGTTCGGCATCCTCGAGATGACCCGCCAGCGCATGCGCGGCAGCCACGAGCAGGTGCACTTCCACGACTGCCCGACCTGCCGTGGCCGCGGCCTGGTCCAGCGGCCCGAATCGGTCGCCTCCGATGCGCTCCGCGAGCTCGCGGCGGTGCTCGACGTCGACCGCATCGCCAAGGTGGAATTGGTCGTTCCGCCGCGCGTGGCCGGTGAACTGCTGAGCACCAAGCGGCAGCTCCTGTCGCGGATCGAGCGCAACAGCGGCAAGCGCGTGGACGTCCGCGTGAGCGAGACGCTCCCGGCCGACCGCGTCTCGTTCTACGCCTACGACCCGCAGGGAGCGGATATCGATCTCTCCAACCTTCCCAAGCCGCGCCGGCCGCGGGATCTCAAGGCCTGGGAAGACCCAGACTCAAAGAAGGCCGCCGCCGAGGAGGGCTGGTCGATCACCGACGAGGAGATGAAGGCGCCCTCCGAACCCGAACCCCTCGAAGAGCAGGAAGAAGACCTGCACCCCATCGAGATCGACGACGCCGATCCGCTCAACGACGATGAGATCGAGTCGGTCTCGGCGTCGACCAGCGCCGCCGCCGGCGACATGAACGGTGATGGCGACCGGCGCGGACGCCGCCGCCGCCGCCGCCGCGGGCGAGGGGGCCGCGGGGGAGAGGGTGGTCGCGAAGCCCAGGCGTCTGGCCGCGGCGAAGGCCGCGCAGAAGGTCGCGGAGGTGAGGGACGAAGCGATGTCCGGAACGATCGCCGGGGTGAGGGCCGCAGCGAGGGCAGAGGCGGCCCGCGCCGCGATGAACGCCCCGCGCCCCGCCAGCACGCCGAACCCCGCGGTGATGCGGGTGGTCCCGATGCACACGGGGAAGGCCCCGATGATGCACGTGACACTTCCAGCATGGATCTTCGTCCGCACGCCGAGGGTGGACCGGCGGAGGGTGATCAGCACGGCGAGATCGGGCCCGATGGTGAACCCCGTCGCCGCCGGCGTCGTCGTCGCCGCCGCGGCCGCGGTCGAGGCGGGGAAGATGCTGTCAATGGCGCGGGCCCCAGCGCGGGCTCTCCCGATGCGGACAGCGCGAATGAAGATGGTGGAGACCCGGTGGATCGCCAGAGTACCGGTTCATCACGGGGCGGTGACGAAGATGCACACGCCGATGTCCGTCCCCGGCGCGCCCGCGCGGAACAGTCCGCGCCTCCAGCCGCCTCGGAGCCTGCCGGCGAAGATGATTCGCGGTCGGACGAAGGCGATGGCGATGCAGGCGAAGCAGAGGGCGCAGGCGATTTTTCGGGGCCCGATGGTGAGGGTGAACGCGGTGATGGCCGTCGCCGCCGCCGCCGCCGCCGTCGTCGTGGCCGCGGGGGTAACGGCGCGGCCGGTGGTGCAGGTGCTGGAGGTGCTGGAGGTGCTGGAGGCAACGGCGAACCCGCGGGCGAAGGTGCCCGTGAAGTTCCCACCGGTGCCGGTGAAGACCGTTCGATGGAGCGCCCCCAGCGGCGCGAGGAGGTTCTTCGTGAACCCCGGCCAGTGAGCCGCGATGAGAATGCACGCGGTGTCCGCGAGAACCGTTCCGAGGAAGGCGGCCGAGGTGGTCGCGGCGAGGGCGGGGGTCGCGGTGGACGCGGGGGTCGCGGAGGCAAAGACCGGGGCGGACGCGGCGGCGATCGTCGCGGCGGCCGAGGCGATGGCCGCAGTAGTGGTGGTGGAGGTAGTGGGGGTGATGGGGTTGAAGGTTCGCGCCGATCGGAGAATCGGTCCGATTCCCGCTCGGGCGCTGACCGTGCGCCAAGCACACCCGCAGCCCTGCCCGCGCAGCCTGCCGCTCCGCAGCCCAAGCTGCTCTACAGCTTCCGCCGCAAGCTCTCGGCGAGCGAACTCAACCGTCGCCCCAAGCCCGAGTGATTGCAATCCGTTGATTTCCCGTGCACCGCGGCAAGCGCTGCGGTGCACGCTTTTCCTCTCCGCCCGCCACGCATGCACCGCCGCGTCATCATCCTCGGTTCGACGGGCTCGATCGGCACGCAGGCTGTCGATGTCATCGCCCACTTGAATGCACTCCACGGCCGGGGCCTCAACGCGTGTTCCTACGAGGTCGTCGGCCTGGCGTGCAGGAGCAACCTGCGGCTTCTGGCTGAACAGGCGCGTGCGTTCCCGCACGCCAAGGTTGCGATCGCCGGCGATGCCGCCGCGGATGCACGGGGGGTGGGAATCGATCCCGCGCGTCTCTTGTGCGGTGATTCCGCCGCGCAGGAGCTTGTGCACACGGTGCCGGCCGACCTTGTCATCGCCGCGATCGTCGGCTCCGCCGGTCTTCGGGCCACGCTCGCGGCGGTCGAACTGGGTCGGGACGTCGCGCTGGCCAACAAGGAAACGCTCGTCGCGGCCGGCGCGTTGATCGTCCCCGCCGCGATCAAGTCGGGTTCCAGGCTTCTGCCGGTCGACAGCGAGCACGCCGCGCTCTGGCAATGTCTTGCGGGGCGAGCCACCTCGCCCGGCGGCGGCGCCGCGGTCAACGCCATCCTGCCCGTCGCCCCCCCGCTGGTGTGCGGTGACTCGGTCGAGAAGCTGATCCTCACCGCCTCGGGTGGACCTTTCCGGACCTGGACGCGGGAGGCGATCAGCGCGGCGACGCCCGAGCAGGCGCTCAAGCACCCGACCTGGAGCATGGGCGCGAAGGTCACGGTCGATTCTGCCTCGCTGATGAATAAAGGCCTCGAACTGATCGAGGCACACTGGCTCTTTGGCGTCGGCAACGACCGCCTCGAAGCCGTCATCCATCCCCAGTCGCTCGTGCACGGCATGGTCCAGTGCACCGACGGCGGGCTGCTCGCACACCTGGCATGTGCAGACATGCGGCTTCCGATCCAGCAGGCGATCTCGTGGCCTTCGGCGGCGCCGGGGCCCTGGCGGCGGATCGACTGGTCGTGTGCACAATCGCTGCAGTTTGAACCCCCGGACCTTGACCGCTTCCCAGCGCTGCGGTTTGCACGGGCGGTGATCGGCGCATCCGCGTCCCAGGGCACGCTGGGGGCGATTCTCAACGCCGCCAACGAAGAAGCCGTGAGCGCCTTCCTTCGCCGGGAAATCCCCTTCGGCCGGATCTCATCGCTGGTCGAGGATGCGATGGAGCAGGTGCCCGCTCGAACGCTGGCATCGATCGATGATGTATCCGCGGCCGAGCACGCGGCCCGGTCGCGCGTGCGTGCGTCGATGGGCGGAGTGCACACGGTCTCAGCGCGCTGACCATGTGCAACTCGGGCTTCTTTGCGTTCAGCGGCCCCCCGCGAGCCTGCGCACGGTCATGTCAAAGGTCCTGACCATGTTCGCGTGCATCCCGTACACGGTCGCGCAGTAGATCACGCACGCGATGACCGTGCCGATCGCCATGGCGGCGCGTGCGGACGCCGGTCCGCCATTTCGGCTCAGGTTGGTGAAGAGCGCGTCGGCGGGATTGATGATGGCGTAGACCAGGGAGGCGGGGCTGAGCGCCGCCAGCGCGGGCCCGATGCCGGGAATCTCCGCCGCCGAGTTCCATCCGCACAGTCCGACGATCCCGGAGATGATCCCCACGACCGCGACGGTGGCGACGACCGAGCCGATCGTTCCCTTGCTGCGGAGCGACCAGTGGAGCCCCACCATGCACGCAAATGCCATGAAGGGGATGATGACAAACGGCGCGAGCAATGCCCCCTCGGGGAACATGATCGGCAGCGAGATAGGCGTGGGTCCGACGGAGGTGACGGTCTCGACCACGCCCCCGGGCCTGCCCAGCCCGTCGAAAAGAACATAGACCCCCAGCACCGCAATCAGGCCGCAGGGGACCGCGATCATGGGGAGGATGTAGGCGATCAGCCCCCGCAGCTTGCCCGAAAGATACTGACCCGGCGTGATGGGCGTGGTGAGCAGGAGATCGAGCGTTCCATCCTCGCGCTCGCGGCTGATCGCCGTCGCCGCCATGTTCATCGCCACCAGCGAGGTCACGATGAGCATCCCCCAGATCGTCGCCAGCATCGCAAAGCGGAACTCGCCGCTGGTCAATCTCCCCGTGTGCAGCATCACCAGCAGCGCCAGCCCGAAGATCGCGCCCGCCGCGATGAAGAGCCAGCGCAGGAGGATCCGCATGAGGGTCGAGTTTCGCGCCGCCGCCTCCCGCCAGGCGATCGGGTTGTTCCACACCGAGCGGGGTGGGCGGTGCTCCGCGCCCGAGGCGCCCAGGCCCAGCATCTTGCGGTACCAGGGGACGCCGATCCCTTCACCGGAGAGGGATTGGAGCCCGCCGGTCCGCACTGTTAGCGTCGAGGCGAGCATCAGGAGAACGCTCAGCGAGGCGCTCCCGACGCACCATGTGGTCACCGGAGACTCCAGGAACCACGCCGCGATGCCGTCATAGCTTCCCTCGGCCGCACGCATGTACACCGAGGGATTCAAGAGTGCGTACAGCGCCAGGAACGGGTTGAGCGCGGTGAGCCAGGTCACGCCCTGGCCGGAAGGTCCGACGCCCCCCCCCGAGGAGACGATCCAGCGGTCGACGGCGACCGTGACCGCGAGATAGCTGATGACCGAGATGTAAAAGGTGAAGACCGCGCGCTTGCCGACCAGGCGCGAGACCGAGAGCGAGATCGCGAGCGAACCGACCAGAAAGGCTGCACAGGCGGCGATGAGGTAGCTCGCCAGGATCGATGGACCCGGCACGCCCCCGAAGTACTGCGTGACGGCAAAGAGCGGGAGGCTTGCAAAGAGGAGGGCCAGGACGAAGAACAGCCGCCCCAGCAGGTTGCCCAGGACGATCTGAACGCCGCTGAGCGGGGTGGTGAGCAGGACCTCCCACGTCCTGGGGCTTGATTCCTGCGCGATCGCGCTTGCCATGAAGACGGGGGCCAGGATGCAGATGAGCCCGATCTGGAGGTAGGCGATCGCGTTGAAGCTGAAGGCCCCGGCGGCGGCGAGCGCACGGTACGACATCGCCGAACCGCTCCCGCCCCGAAGCAGGAGCGCCCACAGGAGCACGATGATGAGTACGCCCAGGTACGCCGCTCGCACGTAGAGGTGCTTGTTCCGGCGCGAACCGTTCTGGACCAGCCG
>DATGXW010000369.1:0-9882 GCA_035298585.1 Phycisphaerales bacterium | reverse complement strand
GGGGGTTGGTGGGGGTTGAGCGGACGGGCGGGGTGAGGGGCGGGCTGACGTGACTGTGCGTGAGGTGTTTTTTCAACCTGTCGGGTCGATGCCGCACGAACTGGAGATACCCGGGCCGGTGGCAGCGCGGGCGGGCGGCGGCGCGTTTGAGATCGACATTCGTCCGCCGGGGAGCAAGAGCCTGACGAACCGGGCGCTGCTGCTGGCAGCGCTTGCCTCGGGGAGGAGCCGGCTGCGTCGGCCGCTTTTGGATGCGGACGATGCACAGCGGATGATCGGGGCGCTGACGTCGCTGGGGGCGGAGTTTGAGCGTGAGGCGTCGGGGGATCTTGTGATCGCGGGCGTGGGCGGGCGGTGGAAGACGCAGAATGGTGGGGTGACGGTCAACCTGAACAACGCGGGGACGGCGACGCGGTTTCTGGCGGCGGCGGCGGTGCTGGCGCCCGATGGTTTGACGATTGACGGGAACGAGCGGATGCGGCAGCGTCCGATCGGTGAGCTTGGGACCGCGCTTGTGCAGATGGGGGCGGGGGTTGAGTACCTGTCGCGGGAGGGTTTCCCGCCGATGCGGGTGCACATGGCGGGGGGGGTGGAGGGGCTGAAGACGAGCGTGACGTTTCCGACGACGCAGTCGAGCCAGTTCATCTCGGCGGTGGCGTTGATTGCGCCGTGGATGAGGGGTGGGATCACGATCAAGCTGGTGGGTGAGATCACGAGCGAGTCGTACATCACGATGACGCTGAAGCTTTTGGAGCGGCTGGGGGCGACGGTGAAGACGTCGGCGGATCTGCACACGATGCGGGTGATGGGCGCGACCCTGGCGGATGGGAGCAAGGGGTTGAGCGCGTTTGACCTTGGGGTGGAGCCGGATGCGAGCGGGGCGACGTACTTCTGGGGCGCGGCGGCGCTGGTGCCCGGGGCGCGGGCGCGGGTGATGGGGCTTGGGGGTGATTCGCTGCAGGGTGATGCGAATTTCCCGCACTTGCTTGGGCACATGGGCGCGACGGTGACGACGTCTGCGGGGAACGGTGTGCAGGAACCCTGGATCCAGGTGCGGGGGGGCGCGAAGATCGCGCCGATCATGGCGGACCTTTCGGACATGCCCGACACGGCGATGACGCTGGCGTCGGTGGCGGCGTTCGCGGAGGGGACGTCGGTGGTGAAGGGTTTGAAGACGCTGCGGGTGAAGGAGACGGACCGGATCGCGGCGATGCAGACGGAGCTTGCGAAGATCGGTGTGCGGATCGTGACGCCGATCTCGGGTGATGCGGGTGCGATCTCGATCACGCCGCCGGAGGGGGGCGTGGACTGCTCGGCGGATGCGCCGCGGGTTGTATTTGACACGTACGACGATCACCGGATGGCGATGTCGCTGGCGTTGATCGGGCTTGTGCGTCCGAACGTGGTGATCCGGGATCCCAAGTGCGTGGCGAAGACGTACGCGGGGTTCTGGCGGGACTTTGCGGGGATGCTGGGGTGAGGATGGCCGGGGATGAACGCGAAGGGAGAGGGCGCGGTCGTTGCGGGAGTCGCGAAAGAAGAGACACGAAGACAAGGACAGGAGCCCTTGCTTGCGCGGCGGGTTCGTCAGGCAAGGCGGAGCCATTTACGGCCGAGCCATTCGAGCGTGAGCAGGGTCATGAAGAGGAAGTAGACCCAGGGTCGATCCCAGAGCGGGTCGATGACGGGTGTGCCCAGGACGCGGAGCTGGCGGTTGGGGAGTTTTTCCAGGAGCTGCGCGAGCTGTGCGGGGGGGATCACCGCGCCGGCGGTCTGGCGAGCGATCGCTTCGAGCGCGGCGTGGTCGGTCTGGGGTGTGCGGCGTTCATCATCGCCCGCGATGACTTCCACCTGCGCGGCGGGCGCGGCGGCAGCGCTGACGACGGCGAGTGCGGCGTCGGTCGCGGTGAGCGTGTAGCGGCCGGCGTCGGGGGGCGTCCAGGTGGTGGCGTAGCCGGCAGCGCGGCCTTCATGGGACTGCTCTGGAAGGAGCGTGAGCGTCGAGCCTGCGTCGAGCGCGGGATCGCCCGTGGGCTGTGCGCCATCGCGCTGGACCCGGACGGTGAGCTGCGGGGGGAGTCGACCGGCGAGGGATTCATCGACCAGCCGGAGTGAGACCCGGACGGGGGCATCGACCAATGGACGGTCGGGGGCGACTTCGAGGATCGCGGGCTGGCCGGAGGAAGCAAGACTCTCGCGGCCCAGGAGCCGGATGATGGGGAGCCAGAATCGCTCGTACAGGGCTTCGCCCCGGCCGAAGCGCCAGCGCCACGTCTCGTCGGTGGCGACGTAGATGATGCGTCCTGCACCGTATCGCATGGTGAGGAGGGCGGGGGTGGCGTCCTGGCTTGCGGGGTGTGAAGAGAGGGTGGCGAGCGTCTCGGCGGTGGGCTTGATGAGCGCGCGGTCGATGCGCTGGGTCCACCACAAGCGTGACCAGCCGGAGGCGGGGTCGCTGAGGACTTCGGGCCAGCGCGCATCGCCCTCTTCACCGAGGCGGAGCAGGCCCAGGCGGTCGGCGGCGAGGGTGGGTTCGACGACGACCGGGAGCGTCGAGACCGAGAGAAGCGCGGCGTCCTGGCCCTGGCGGCGGAGGTTGAAGGGGAGAAGGTCGGCGAGGGGAGAATCGGCCCAGGCGGTGGGCGTGGCGGAGGCCCCGGCGATCCAGAGAAGTCCCGCGCCGGCCTTGGAGATGTGGTTCTTGAGGTTTTCGAGCTGCTCGGGGCTGAAGAGCTCGGGGCGGACATCGCCGATGATGACGACGTCAACCGCGGCCCAGTCGGCGGGGGTCGTGGGGATGGTGGTCAGGACCTCGGAACCCTCCTGCAGGTACTTGCGGCTGGCCGAGAGCAGGAGGGTTGAGGACTTGATCGAAGCTTCGCGGACGAGCAGGCCGCGCATGTAGCGGTATTCCCAGCGCGGGTAGCCATCGAAGTAGACCACGCGGAGGGAGCGGTCGGTGAGGTCGACGGAGATGGGGCGCTGGTTGTTGTCCTGCGTCAGATCGGGGCCCTGGGGGTCGAGGCGGACGATCCAGGATTGGCGGCCGGCGGTGGTGGGACGGGCGGCCAGTGAGATCTCAAGCTGGTCTGGGCCGGGTGTGCTCTCGTCGGGAGGCGTGGTGGTGATGGAAGCGAGGTCGATCTCGTCGAGCAGGACGCCGGTTGAGGTTTCGACGAGCTGGACTCGGCCTTTCCAGGGCTGCGCGGGGGCGGCGGCGTCCTGGAGGCGGCTGCGGGTGAGACGGACGTTGACGGGGACGGTGTCATCGACGAATGCACGTGAGGGGGCTTCGACGCGGTCGACGGCGACATCCTGCAGCGCTTCGGGCGAGCCGAGGGGGACGACAAAGAGCGGGATCTGCTCGGCGGCGAGTCTTTGGAGGATGGCGCGGCTGGTGGGTGCGGCGAAGCGGCCATCCGAGAGGATGACGATGCCGCTGACGGGCCGGGCGGCGACGCGCGCCAGGGCCTGTTCGAGGGGGCGGGAGAGATCGGTGCTTCTGCCCTGGGCGGGTTGCCACGCGGGCGGCGCGGGAGCGTTCTGGGTCGCGAGTGGGGCGGGGAGATCGAACGCGCCCGAGTCAAAGCCCAGCCAGAGCGTCGAACGGTCGGCGGCAAGCCTGTCGAGGGCCGGGGCCGCGGCGGCGAGACTTGCGGCGAGCTGCTGATCACGGGAGATGCGCGAGCCGTCGGGCGCGGTGACATCGGCGACCGACATCGAGGCGGAGCGATCGTTCAGGAAGACGACCCAGTCGCGTTCGGTGCGCTCGGGCTGGAAGACCAGCCGAGGGCCTGAGAGGAGGATGGCAAGGAGGATGAGGGTGAGTGTGCGGAGCGTGGCGAGGGCGAGCCGCCAGGGGCGGGACCCTGCGCTGGACTTGCGGTAGGACCAGAGGCTGACTGCACACGCGGTGAGGATGATGAGTACCCAGGCCCACGCGGGGAGTGGGATGGCGGCATCGAGACGGACACCGGGATCACCGGGGTCGAGCGTTCGACCGGAGACGATGCTGGCCTGTGATGAGGGAGGCGTCGCGGGACCGGCCGGCGATGAGCCCGGAAGGTCGGCTTGAGAGGTTGGCGCCGGCTGGTTCATGCGGCGATCCCTCCTCCATCACCCCCACGAACACCACCACCCCCACGACCCCCACCACTTCCACGGGCACCAAGACTCCCAAGAGCCATACGACCGAGGGGCGCTTGACGCTGTGCATGGCTGAAGCGGCGGGCCAGGACCATCTCCAGGAGCGCAAGCACGAGGGCGGCGAGGAGGAGCCAGAGTCCCCAGGAGTCCTGGTCGCTGGAGGTGGCGGCGAGCGCGGCGGCGGCCGAGTCACGATCTTGCGTGGATTCACCGAGCGGGATGAGACGGTCGGCACCGGCGATCTGGGCGAGGAACTCGCGGGACTGCTCGGGGGTGATGGGCGTGGTGTCGGAGGCGGCGGTGTCGGGGTTGACGGCGAGGAAGGTGAGCGTGGCGCCCTGGGAGGAGCGTGCACGCCAGAGACCGGCGGCGCGGGCGATCCAGGCATCGCGGGTGGTGATGGCGCCCTGGGCGTGTGCACGTGGATCGGCGGGTGCAAGTTCGACCGCGCCCTGGGGGAAGCGGGCGCTGGCGCCGGCGAGGACATCGAAGGTGGGCTGGGTCTGGCCGACACCGACGCGGAGCGCTTCGTGCAGCAGCGGAAGCATGAGCGGTTTGGTGGGGAGATCAGACCAGGAGAGATCGATCGCCGAGGCGAGGAGGATGATCAGGCCGTGGCGGCCGGAGTCCTGGGATGGATTGGCGGGGAGCGCTGCGGCGACAAAGGGCGTGCCGTCGGCGAAATTGATGATCGGGAGGAGCGTGCCCGCCGGGGCGCTGATGCGCAGGGCCCGGAAGACGGTGACGGGTCGGGTGAGTGCGTCCATCTCTCCAGCGAGCAGGCCCAGGAGCGGGTTGGATGTGCCGCCGGGCACATCGGGCGCGAGGGAGCGCAGCGCGGAGGTCGTGTCGACGGCTTCGCGCGCGATGGTCCAGTCGAGCCCGAAGGTCTTGAGGAAGAGATCGGTCCAGAGCTGGATCGATTGCGTCGCCGAGGGTGTGAAGAAGAGGACACCGCCCGAGCGGGAGAAGTCGGCCAGACGTTCCCATGCCTCGGGGGCCAGTTCGTCGGGTGCGAGGATGACGGCGGCGTCGAAGCCGGCGAGGCCGCTCCGGCCGACGGTGGCGGGGTCGATGGTCGTCGGCGCGAGGCCCGAGAGCGAAGGGCCCTGCAGGGGACCATTCTGCGTGTCGGGCTGGAGGAGGAGGCGGAGCCAGTCGCCGGGTGTGAAGTGATCGATGGAGGAGAGATTGGGTGCGGCGAGCCTGATTGACTCGACGACGGCGACGCGGACAGCGCGTCGCGCGGTGATCGATCGTGCGGCGATGTCGTCGGCGGGGAGGCGGTCGGCGTCGATGCGGGCGATGAGGGTCAGTGCGTCGAGTCCGCGCGAGCCGGGCGAGGGAACATCCACGATGGCCGAGGCGATCTCCTGGCCGGGGGTCCAGCGGATGGTCGTGCGGACGGGGGGGGCCGGAGGCTGCGCGGGAGCTTGCGCGGAAGGTTGGCCTGGAAGCTGGTCGGGATCATCCGTGAGCCAGAGTGTGACGGGCGTGGCGCTGGGCGCGGCGGCGGATGTATTGAAGCGTTTGAGCGTGACGCGGACCTGGTTGGAGGTGGCGGCGGGGCCCTGGTTTTCGAGGGTGATGATCGGGCGGAGCGTCTGGACCGAGAGCACGGCGGTGTTGGGGAGATCATCCGCGGCGGGTTCGAGGGCGGTGATGGTCGGCGCAGCGGGTCCCGTGCCCAGGGAGGGGAGCGTTGTGGAGAGGTCGACCGAGCCGCGGCGCTGGTCGCTGAGGATCGCAAGAAGGACGCGGGGAGGGGGGCCGGCGGGTTCTGACTTCTCATCGCGGGCGGCGAGCTCAGCGCGGATGCGGGCGAGCGCGCCGGCGAGGTCGGCACGGGCGGATTCGCTGGTGACGGCGTCGATCACGCGGGCGATGGCGGTGAAATCGGTGGAGGGCTCGATCACGGGCGCGGCCGCGGGGGCGGAGAGTGTGAGAATCGCAGCGCGGTCGCCGCGGGTCGCGTCCAAACGCTTGAGGAGTTCCTTGGCGCGGGCCTTGTAGCGGTCGAGTGCGGTCTCGACCTGCACACCCGCCGGGGTGGACTGGGCGGCGGTCTGGGTGATGGCGGAGGTGAGGGAGTTGTCGAGGAGCAGGTAGAGATGGATCGGCCCCTGTGACCGAACATCGGCCATGTGCGGGCGGGCCAGGGCGACCCCCACCGTCGCCACGAGCAGGCAGCGACAGGCCAGGAGAAGAAGCTGCTCGAGCGTGAGGCGGCGGCGGTGCTTCTTGTAGGCCTCGAGCAGGAACTTCATCGCGCCCCAGGCGATGGGTGTTCGGTGCCGGCGTGTGAGGAGGTGGATGATGATGGGGATTGCGACGGCGGCGACGCCCGCGGCCGCGAGGGCGGGCGTCACGAAGGAGAGGGCGAGGATGGCGAGCGGGTAGGGGCTCACGCGAGCTTGCTCTTTTTCAGCAGGGCGTTTCGGCGCGAGACGAACGCGGCGAGCGGGGGGCCGAGCCAGTCGTGCGTCGAGAGGAGTTGGTAGTCGTACCCCGCGCCCTTGAAGATTTTTTCCACGCTGTCGATGTGGGCGCGGATCAATTCGAGGTATGAATCGCGGATGGCGCGCGGGTCGAGGCGGATCCGGCCTTCGTGCTCCAGACCCTCGAAGGGGGCGGGCTGATCGAAGTCAAACTCGAGCTCGGCCCGGTCGAGGACCTGGAGGGCGATGACGTCGTGGCGGCGGTGGCGGAGGCGGGCGACGACGTCGCGGAGTTCATCAAGGTCGCCGAAGAAGTCGGAGATGATTGCGACCAGGGAGCGGTTGCTGAGCGTGGCGACGGCCTGGTCGACTGCACGCCCCAGTGCGGTGCGCCGCGCGGGGCCGGGGTGGGAGAGCGGGTGGAGCGAGAGGGCGCCGATGATCTGTCGCCATGTGCTGTGGCTGGAGGATCGCTTGACGGCGGCGCGGACCTCGTCGGCGTAGATATAGAGCCCCGCGCGATCGCCCTGGTGGAGCGTGATGTACGCGAGCGCTGCGGCGACGGCGGTGGCGTGGTCGTACTTGGACCAGTGTGCACGTCCATCCGCGCTGGTCGCGGCGCCCTCGCCCGAAGCCTCGGCGTAACTTCGGCTGCCGTAGTTCATCGAGCCGGAGGAATCGACCATGATGAGCAGGTCAAAGGTCGTCTCCTGGTGGGTCTGCTTGATCTGGAGGCGGTCGGTCTTGGCGAAGACCTTCCAATCGAGCCGGCGGATGTCGTCTCCCGCGACGTAGGGGCGGTGCTGGGCGAACTCGACGCTGAAACCCTGGAAAGGAGAGCGGTGCCAGCCGCTGGAGATGCCCTCGACGATCATCTTGGCGCGGAGTTCAAAGCTGCCCAGGCGCGCGAGTGTCTGGGGATGGAGATAGACGGACGGATCGACCTCTGGAAGGGCGCCTGGGCGAGGCTCTGCGTGGGAGTCGGGGAGAGGGTCGGGGGCGGGTTCAGGCATGCCTGATGTATGGTATCGGGTGGGGCGATGGGAGAAATGGGGCAAATGGGGCAAAGATGGGCAAATGCGATCAAGGTTGGGTGGGGGGAATGAATGCCGCGGTTGATGTGATTGAGTAGGAGGAAACCTGCGACGCGACCGGGTGTCTCAGAACGGACTTGAGCACGGCGACCGGTCCTTGTGTCAGCAATGGAAGCACACCACATCTCCATGATCGTCGGCTATTCATCGCTGCTGTCGGGGTACCTGCTGCTGCGGGTGTTCTGCTCGCCGATGGATGCTCCCGGCGACGGGCGGGATGCACTGGTGTGTCACTCGTGCCAGTACGACCTTTCCGGGGTTCGCGCGGAGGTCTGTCCGGAGTGCGGCACATCGCGAGACGCCTCGATCCGGGAAGAGGCGGAGCAACGAAGAGTCCGGGAATTGCGGGCGGGCTTTCGGCGGATACTGCTCATCATGCTGGGCGGGTATCTTGCCTCCGCGTGGGCAGCGCCTTTGACGGCCAGTGCACTCGCGTACGCGACGCAGAGACTGCCGCTTGAGCTCCACCTGGTGCGTCTACGGATCGACCTCCTGGACGGGCCGACTCGGTTTGCGATCTCGCTGGTGTGCATGCCGCAATTGGCATTCCTGCTATCGCTTGCAATTGTGTGGAAGCCGCTGCACACGGTGCGGCTGGCGAAGTGGACATGTGCTTGTGGGTTCATCGGATTGCAGTGCACCGGCCTGAGCGGGTCGATGTGGAACCAGGGAATGCTTGTGGGATTTGTGAACGGGGGGGCGGAGCGGTTCTATCTTCAGGGCGCGATCGTGGGGCTGGCTGCATACCTCGTGTTGGAGGTGGCGAAGTGGGCGGTGGTGAAGAGGATTCACGCGTGATTCGTATGCCAGCGTGGAGACATGGATTCAAAGGCCGTGGTAAAGCAGGCCTGTGATGCCTGCCCCTGTCTCAGGGCAGACAGGAGCAGGGCACCCGAAGGCGGGGCGGAGGGCGGGGTGTGCGGTGGGTATCGGGGAGTATCATGGTGCATGAGCACACCGAAGCGGATCGGGATCTTGACGGCCGGGGGTGATTGTCCGGGGTTGAACGCGGTGATCCGGTCGGTCTCGAAGGAGGCGATGCGCGCGGGGCTTGAGGTTGTCGGGATTGAAGATGGGTTTCTGGGGTTGATTGAGGATCGGTGTCGTGTGCTGTCGTGGGGTAATGTATCGGGGATTCTGACGGTGGGCGGGACGATCCTGGGATCATCCAACCGGAGCAATCCGACGCGGTTTGCGGTGGGTAAGAACGCGGATGGGTCGCCGGTCTTTGCGGATGTTTCGGGCCGATGCCTGGAGACGATCAAGCAGCACGGGATCGAGGCGATCGTGGTGGTGGGCGGTGATGGGAGCATGACGGTTGCACACCAGTTGTGGGAGCGTGCAATGGCGTCGGGCATTGATCTGCACTTCGTGGGCGTGCCCAAGACGATCGACAACGACCTGTGCGGAACGGAAGTGACGTTCGGGTTTGCGACGGCGGTGGCGACGGCGACGGATGCGCTGGACAAGGTGCACACGACGGCGGCGAGCCATCACCGGGTGATGTTCGTGGAACTGATGGGCCGGAACGCGGGGTGGATCGCGCTGCACGCGGGGGTGGCGTCGGGGGCGGACATCATCCTGCTGCCGGAGCTTGCGTGGACGATGGATGGGTTGTGCAAGGCGGTGCTTGAGCGAAGCAGGCACGGGTCGAGGTACAGCATCGTGGCGGTATCGGAGGGTGCGAAGCCCGAGGGTGCAGAGAAGATCATCGCGAAGATCGACCCGACGTCCCCCGATCCGATTCGGCTGGGCGGGATCGGGAAGTTTCTGGCCGACAAGACGGAGGCGGCGACGGGTCTTGAGTGCAGGTATGTGGTGCTGGGGCACACGCAGCGCGGGGGTACGCCGGTGGCGGCGGACCGTGTGCTGGCGACGCAGTTTGGGCATCGCGCGGTGAAGCTGCTCCTGGAGGGGAAGCGTCACCGGCTGGTGGTGATGACCAAGGGCGGGCTAGGGGATGTGCACATGACGGAATGTGCGAACAAGCAGCGGCTGGTGAGCGCGGATGAGCCGTTGATCGCGGCGGCGCGGGGTGTTGGGGTGAGCTTTGGGTGAGGCGTTGAGCCCACTTCTGTGCGGGGGGAGCGCCGTGCTTTGCGTGCGTAAAATACACGCCGAATTCGCCAAAAGAGCTTGAACCTCTTTGCTTCCTGGCCGAAGGGGGCTGAGAGATTCATGAATTATGAGTCGTTCATAAATCA
>DATGXW010000368.1:0-3314 GCA_035298585.1 Phycisphaerales bacterium | reverse complement strand
AATATCACCTGCTGTGGGACCCATCTATATAGACCACTTGATCTCATATCCTAAATAAACGATAGAATAACATACCCATGCCCGTTTGCCATAGGAATTTAACACTTATCAATCATTATAAAAAAGGTGATCGAGGCGGTGGCGAGCGTCGGCGACGGGACGATCCTGCGTGCCAATGTCTTCATCGGCGCCGGGGCGAGCGTGGGACGGATGTGCCACATGCAGGCCAATGTGGCCATCCTGGACCGGTGCACGGTCGGGGACGGGTGCAACTTCTTCCCGGGTGTCGTGATCGGCGCTGACGGGTTTGGATACCGGCCCAGCCCGGATGGGCGGGGCGTGGTGAAGATCCCGCACACGGGGATCGTCGAGATCGGCGCGGGTGTTGAGATCGGCGCCAACACGTGCATCGACCGGGCCAAGTTCGGGGCGACGGTGGTCGGCGCGGGGAGCAAGTTCGACAACCTGGTCCAGATCGGGCACGGCGTCCGCATCGGGAGGTCCTGCCTCTTTGCGGCGGGGACGGCGGTGGGCGGCTCGTGCACATTCGGCGACGGGGTCATGGTGGGCGGGCAGGCGGGCTTTGCGGACAGCCGGCACATGGGCCCGGGGTGCCGCGTGGGCGCGCAGTCGGGCGTGATGGACAACGTGCCGGCCGGTGAGTCATGGCTTGGGACTCCGGCGATGCCGGCGCACTACACGCTGCGGAGCTGGGCGGAAACGCGGCGGATCGGTTCGAGCAGGGCGAAGCGTTCCAACGCGAAGAAGGAAAAGAAGCCCGAGGAAAACAAGGGCTGAGCCACCGCGGCCCGGCCGCGCTTCGGCGGAGCATCCATGCTGGCCTGGTTGCACGATCTCTCTCCGTTCCTTCTCAAGTTTTCTGATGACTTTGGCCTGCGCTGGTACGGGCTCTCGTACGCGGCGGGGTTCATCATCGCGTACCTTCTTCTGCGCTGGCTGGGGACGCGCGGGGCGACGGTGATACCCCCGGAGCGCGCCGGCGACGCGATCATGATCCTGGTGATCGGCGCGGTCGTGGGTGGTCGGCTGGGGTATGTCCTCTTCTACGACCCCGGGATGTTCGTGACGTTCACGGGCTCGTTCCCGTGGTGGGGTGTGCTGGCGGTCAACAAGGGCGGGATGGCGAGCCACGGCGGGATGATCGGCGTCTTTCTCGCGTGCATCTATCTTTCGCGCGGGCTGCGGAATACTGATGGAACGCGCACGCCGCGCTCCCCGCTCTTTCACATGCTCGACGTCACGGCCTTTCTCGCCCCGCCGGGGCTGATGCTCGGCAGGCTCGCCAATTTCATCAACGGCGAGCTCCTGGGAAAGATCGTCGCGATGCCCGGTGAGCCCGCGCCCTGGTGGGCGGTGAAGTTCCCGCAGGAGTTCCTGGAAGGCCACGACTGCTCGAAGTTCATGACGCCCGAGGCGGCGGAGGCCAGGACCCGCGCGATCGCCGGCGTGGTGCGCAGCGCGGGGTACGAGGGCGATCTGGTCTTGGGGTATGCACGCACCCTCGAACGCATCCAGGCGGGCAACACCGAGCTTGCACGTGCGCTGGAACCCTGGATCTCGGCCCGCCATCCCTCGCAGCTGTACCAGGCGGCGGCGGAAGGGCTGGTGCTTGGCGTCTGCCTGCTGATGTTCTGGCGCCGCCCGCGCACGCCGGGAATGGTCGCGGCGATGTTCCTTGTCGGGTATGGCATCCTGCGGATCGTGACCGAGCTGTACCGGTTGCCTGATGCACAGCTGCACATCCAGAGGATCGCGGGTTTGTCGCGCGGCCAGTGGCTGAGCGTGGGGATGATCGTGGCGGGGCTGGCGGTCGGGTTCCTCGGGCGTGCACGGGGGGGCGACAAGCTCGGGGGCTGGGGCGGGGCGCGTACAGTGGCATGAAGCGGTGTGCGTCCGCGGCCTGCCGCCGGAAGAACGGCCGGCGGGCCTGCCGCAGCAAACCGAGCGCTGAGGACCAGAGGCAGGATGGATCGCTCGCGGGCGCCGGGCCGGACGGGAACGCCGGCGGTCGCGGCTCAAATAAAGGATTGTGCATGAACGTGCTTGTGACGGGTGGGGCTGGGTACATCGGTTCGCACGCGGTTCAGCGGCTGCTGCGCGACGGGCACACCGTGCTCGCGATGGACAGCCTGATCCGCGGGCACGAGAAGGCGATCGACCGCCTGCGTCCCTCGTCGGGGGGGAGATTGATCTTTGCCAAGCTCGACGTGAACGAGCGCTCGGGCGTGGAACGGCTGCTGCGCGAGCACAAGATCGAGACGGTGATGCACTTTGCCGCACTGGCGGCGGTGGGTGAGAGCGTCGAGCAGCCCCTGCTCTACTACCGCAACAACACGTGCGGGATGGTGGCGCTGCTGGAGGCGTGCATCTCGACGGGCGTGGAGCGGTTTGTCTTTTCTTCGAGCTGCGCCACCTACGGGGTTCCTCCCGAGGAGATGGTGCCGATCCCCGAGCACTGCCCGCAGGCGCCGATTTCACCGTACGGCGAGACCAAGCTGCAGGGTGAGCGGCTGCTGCGGGATGTCGCCGAATCATGCCGCCGCTCCAATCGGCCCTTTTCGTACGCCGCGCTGCGGTACTTCAACGTGGCGGGCGCCGACCGGACGGGCGTGCTCGGCGAGGACCACGACCCTGAAACGCACATCATTCCGGTGGTGCTGCAGGCCGCGCTGGGGAGGCGTGACGGCGTGTCGGTCTTCGGCACAGACTATCCGACCCCCGACGGCACGTGCATCCGCGACTATGTGCATGTCGAGGACCTCGTGGATGCACACGTGAAGGTGATGGGTGTTCTCGAGCCCGGGCAGGAGCGTCATTACAATCTCGGCATCGGCAAGGGATACTCGGTCAAGGAGATCATCCAGGCGGTGCGGGGTGTGACGCGGAGCGACTTTGTCGTGCGCGAGCAGGCGCGGCGAGCGGGTGATCCACCGCGTCTATTCGCGGATGCGAGCAAGATCCAGCGCGAGATCGGCTGGTCGGCGAAGGTGACCGATCTGCACACGATCATTGAGTCGGCGTGGAAGTGGTTCCGCCAGAACCCCAAGGGTTACGGCGGCTGACCGGTTTCGCCGCGGCCGATGTGGAAGGGCGTCTGACGGAAAGGACGAGTCAATGCCCGGTGCATGGCGAACATCGCGGTGTGCAGGCTTGGCGCTGGCCTTGGCGACGGCCGCCGGCTGGGCATGGGCCAGCGCCCCAACCCGCACGGCCAAACCTGCTGCTGCGTCCGCCGCGCCTCCGGCGGCGCAAGAACCGGCCAGCGCTGCTCCGGCGACAGACTCGCCGTACGT
>DATGXW010000367.1:0-4269 GCA_035298585.1 Phycisphaerales bacterium | reverse complement strand
GCGTAGGGACCGACAGCCACACGACGATGATCAACGGGCTGGGTGTGGTGGGATGGGGCGTGGGCGGGATCGAGGCCGAGGCGGTGATGCTGGGTCAGCCGATCTACATGCTGACGCCCGAGGTGATCGGGTTCCGCCTGCGTGGCCGGCTGCCCGAGGGGACGACGGCGACGGACCTTGTGCTGACGGTGACGCAGATGCTGCGGAAGAAGGGCGTGGTCGACAAGTTTGTCGAGTTCTTCGG
The DNA here is from genome assembly GCA_035298585.1 of Phycisphaerales bacterium. Taxonomy (GTDB): domain Bacteria; phylum Planctomycetota; class Phycisphaerae; order Phycisphaerales; family UBA1924; genus JAEUJB01. Next base: position 4,025 of record DATGXW010000367.1, on the reverse strand, counting down.
GGAGGGGCTGGTGGCGCTCTCGGTGCCCGACCGCGCGACGATCGCGAACATGGCCCCCGAGTACGGCGCGACGATGGGGTTCTTCCCGGTCGACCAGGTGACGCTCGATTACCTCCGGTTCACGGGTCGCGACGAGGCGACGGTGGCGCTGGTCGAGGCGTACTGCAAGGCGAACATGCTCTTCTGGGAGCCGGGCGCGGCGGAGCCGACGTTCACGGACGTGATGGAACTGGATCTTGCGACGGTGCAGCCGTCCTTGGCGGGTCCCAAGCGTCCGCAGGACCGGGTGGAGCTCAAGAACGTGAAGGCGGACTTCTTCCGCGCGATGGCGGCGCCGCTGGGCAACACGAGCTTCGGGATGCCCGCCGACAAGATCTTCGGGTCGAGCGGGACGGTGAAGCACGCGGATGGGACAGCGCCGAGCAGGATCACGCACGGGGCGGTGGTGATCTCGGCGATCACGAGCTGCACGAACACGAGCAACCCCGACGTATTGATCGCGGCGGGGCTGGTGGCGCGCAAGGCGCGTGCACTTGGCCTGACGCGCAAGCCCTGGGTGAAGACGAGCCTCGCGCCCGGCTCCAAGGTCGTGACGGAGTACCTGGGCAAGGCGAATCTCTCGGAGGATCTCGAGGCGATCGGGTTCTACACCGTGGGGTATGGGTGCACGACGTGCATCGGCAACTCGGGCCCGCTTCCCGAGGAAGTGGAGGCGGCGATCAAGGAGGGCGACCTGTGCGTCGCGAGCGTGCTCTCGGGGAACCGCAACTTTGAAGGCCGCGTGCACCCCAACGTGAAGGCGAACTACCTGGCGAGCCCTCCCTTGTGCGTGGCGTACGCGATCGCCGGGAGCGTGGCGATCGACCTTGCGACCGAGCCTCTTGGGGTGAGCAAGGATGGCAAGGCGGTCTTCCTCAAGGACATCTGGCCGACGTGGAAGGAAGTGCAGGACATCAAGTCGATGTGCCTGACGCCCGAGCAGTTCCGCAAGGAGTACGGGAACGTCTTCAACGGCAACCCGACGTGGAACGCGGTGCCGGTGTCCAAGAGCGAGCTGTACAACTGGAACGAGAAGAGCACGTACATCCACAAGCCGCCGTTCTTTGAGACGATGACGGAGAAGCCGGGCGTGCCGGGTGCGATCCGCGGGGCGCGGGTGCTGGCGTACGTGGGGGACTCGATCACGACCGACCATATTTCCCCGGCGGGGGACATCGCGGAGGTTTCGCCGGCGGGCGAGTATCTCAAGAGCCTGGGGATTCCCAAGAGCGAGTTCAACAGCTACGGGACGCGCCGCGGCAACGACCTGGTCATGCTGCGGGGGACGTACGCGAACGTGCGCGTGAAGAACAAGCTGGCGGTCGACCCGGCGACGGGGAAGATCAAGGAGGGCGGCTGGACGCGCGACTTCTCGGGCAAGGGCGGGTCGAAGATCGACTGGATCTTCAACGCGAGCATGAACTACCAGGCCGAGGGAACTCCCCTGGTGGTGCTGGCGGGGAAGGACTACGGGATGGGCTCGAGCCGCGACTGGGCGGCGAAGGGGACGCTGCTCCTGGGCGTCAAGGCGGTGATTGCGGAGAGCTTTGAGCGTATTCACCGCTCCAACCTGGTGGGGATGGGCGTGCTGCCGTTGTGCTTCCTGGAAGGTCAGAGCGCGGGCGGGCACGGGCTGACGGGTGAAGAGAGCTTTGACATCCAGTTGCCCGTCTCGGCCGAAGGATTGGTGGAGCCGCGGTGCGACGTGAAGGTCGTGGCCCGCGGTCCGCAGGGGAAGGTGACCGAGTTCACGACCCGTTGCCGGATCGACACGCCGGTCGAGGCGGAGTATTACCGCAACGGCGGCGTGCTCCAGACCGTGCTGCGTCGTCTGCTCAACGAGAGCCGCAAGCCGGTGGGTGTGTGATCTCAGAAGGGATCTGAAATCGCTCTCAAAGGGCCGCGCTCCAAGAGGCGCGGCCTTTTTTTATGGAGAATGAGGTCATTGCCTGAGTAGTATGGCTTGGAATGTTCCGCGTTCTGTGTGAAAACCTCCGCGGTTTGTCATCGACGGCCGGGTGTAATTCGGATATATTGCTTGGTATATCTGAGCGTTGGCGGGGGATTCTTCTTGGAAGCGTGAAGCCATGACGAGTCCGTCTCTAGAGCAGGCGATATCCGCCGTTCTTCGCCGGTTCCTTGAACAGAACAAAGATCTCGCGCTGAGCGTGGCGGTGATTGCGGAGCATCTGGTGAACGCCGCGCGGGAGGTTGCGGCGGCGCCGGGTGTTGCGGCGTCCACCGAGGCGGTGGCGGCGGCAGCCCCGGGTGTGGCGTCACCGGTGGTAGGGGCGGTGGGTGGGGCTGTTAGCGGGCCAGTTGGTGGGCCAGTTGGTGGGCCTGTGAGTGGGGCTGTTTCGGGGCCGGTGGTGGTGAAGCGTGCGGCGGAGCCAGCGAATTCGGGTGTGAAGCTGTCGTCGGGGTTTGTGCCGCTGAAGCTTGCGGACAACACGGTGACGCACGTGCGGGTGCTTGGAACGGGTGATGATCTTGCGGCGGCGCGGTTCTCCGCACAGGAGGGGTCAGCGCGGAACGAGAGCGATTCGGACGAGGTCCGCAAGCTGCAGCCGCCGGACCTTGAGCTGATCGTGACGCGGTGTGCACTCAAGTCTCAGGCGTGCCATGCGGCGATCGTGCGCCGGCTGGCGGCGGGGACGAGCACCGAGCAGGAGGAGATCCGCAAGATCGGGGCGCTGATCACGCAGGGCAAGTCGCTGGACAACTGCTATCTCTGGATGGTGAACCGGGCCAAGCCGCAGCCGACCGATGAGGTGATGCGGCTGATCTCGCACGCGTACGACAATCTTGGCGCGGCGGCGAGGTGCTGCCTGCGGGTGCCGCGCAATTCGCGGAGCGATCGGCGTGCACAGGCGCTGAACCTGCTGGCCGAGGCACAGTCGGCATTGCGGGTGTCGCTGATCCCGACGTGGCTGACGCTGCCGGACCGGGACCAGGATGACGCGTTCCGGTATCTGGATGATTCGACGACGTACGAGCAGGTGTTCATTCCGCGGTTCATGAAGCTGAGCGATCCGGCCGACCCGGGTGCATGGGAGAGTCTGCGGGACCGGATCGAGAGCTTCTCCAAGAGCCTGGAGCTGGATGAGGAATCGAACCGGCAGATCCGGACATCGATCAACAAGATCCGGCATCACGCCAAGGCGATCGCGGGCGCGCCGGGGGAGGACCGGGCGCACGACTGGCAGAAGATCGAGAGTGCACTTGCGAGCCTGGCGGAATCAGGCCGGCTGCGCGAGCCAGAGATCGCGGATCTGTTGAGGCCGATCGCGGCGTCGGCGCCGGGGGGTGCGGGGTACCCGACGCTGGGTCGCGTGATCGAGTCGATGCGCGGGGGTGATGAGGTGGAGGAGGCCGCCGAGGAGCGTGCGTACTCGGCGTCGGTGCAGAAGGTGCGGGACATGCTTGCGGGGTCGCGGGTGGTGATCGTGGGTGGGGAGCGGCGCGAAGAGGCGGTGAACCGCATCCGCGAGGCGTTTGAGCTGGCGGAGGTTGAGTGGGTGGCGCTGCCGGAGCACGGGAGCACAGCGCCGGCCGAAGCGCCGATCCGTCGCGCGGACACGCGGCTGGTGCTGGTATTGATACGGCTGGCGGGGCATCTGCACACGGAGGAGGTGGCGATGTTCTGTGATCGCCACGGCAAGCCGCTGATCCGTCTTCCGGCGGGGTACAACCCCGAGCGGATCGCGGCGGAGGTGCTGGAGCAGGCGAGCGGGAAGCTGGCGGGGGCGGAGAAGTAGGGGGCAGGGGGCAGGGGGCATCAGGCATTGGGCATTGGGCATCAGGGATTCGAGGGATGGGGCGGGTCTTCCTTTGGCAGTGGGCAAGTGATGCCTGCCCCGGGCTCAGGGCAGCCCGGAGCAGGGCACCCGGCAGGGCACCCGGCGGGGCGCCAGGCGTGTGGTGAGCCTGGTCCGTGGCGCTACGTTTTGGGTTGATGTCACGGATGAGCGAGATTCAGGAATCGC
>DATGXW010000366.1:0-2878 GCA_035298585.1 Phycisphaerales bacterium | reverse complement strand
GATGGTCTCGGCGTGGCGGGGGGACTCGATGTGGGGTGTGCTGACGACCGCGCCCAGGGCGATGATGGCGCGGAGGGCGTTGTTGGCGGTGAGTACCTTGGTGCGGAGCTGCACAAGGTCCTGGAGCGCGCGGAAGATCTCCCGTGCACGGGTGGTGGTGAGCCACTCGATGAAGGTGGTGATCTTGATGCCGCGCTCGGCGAGGATCTTGTCGGTGGGGGTTGAGGAGTGGATGAACTCAAAGAGGAGTTCACCGAGCTGGTCTTCGGGGATGGTGTGGGTGGGGATCGTGGGGGTGGTGCTCATGCGGGGAAGATCGGGTTGAGATGGGTTGATTTTCAGTTGTTTTGGGCATGTACAGAAGATGGCGCACAAACGTGGTAGATGCGGGGGGAAAGGCAGCGAGGCAGCGAGGCAGTGAGCTTGTGATGCCTGCCCCGCTCAGGGCTGCGGGGCAGTGCACCCGGCAGCGAGGCATCAAGGCATCAAGGCATTGAGGCAGTGAGCTGGTGATGCCTGCCCCGGGCTCAAAGCAGCCCGGAGCAGGGCACCCGGCGGTGGAGGCAGGGCACCCGGCATCAGATTCCCTCCTCACCCATCCGATCCGTCCCATCCGTGCAATCCGTGGCCGTCTCTCTCTTCCCCTCCGATCCGCGTCCCTCCGCGTTCATCCGCGGCCATTCCCCTCTTCCTCTTCCTCTTCCTCGCTCGCGCGTCGGGTTCGTCGCGGCTTTCCTCTTCTCCATCCTCGGCAATTCCCTCATCCCCCCGCCGCGCGAACAAGCTCCGCGAAGACGCCCTGGCCCAGTCGATCATCCCGTGTCCGTTCCGGGTGCCACTGCACACCCACGTAGTACCGGCGACCAGGATCACGCACCGCCTCGATCACCCCATCATCCCCCGTCGCCAGGATGTGCATTCTCTGCCCCGGATTCAAAACACCCTGGTGGTGGTTGCTGCTGCACACACCCCCCTCGACCAGCCAACCCGGACATCCTTCCTCCGCGCTCGCCACCGCCCGCACACCGTGCTCCGCATCACGATGCCCCTCCGCCGTCGCCACCACGTCCGGCAGATGCTGGTGCAGCGACCCGCCCGCATCCAGGCACATCATCTGCATCCCAAGGCAGATCCCAAGCACCGCCTTGTCGGCGTGCTCCTCGCGCAGGACACGCAGCAGCAAGAGCTCATACTCCTGCCGCCTCGGGTCCATCAGCGTCGCCTTCGGATGGTTCTCGATCCCAAATCGCCGCATGTCCGGGTCGTTCCCGCCCGTGAACACAAACCCATCCATCCCCTGTGCATGCGCCCTCGCCAACGCCTCCACCGGCGGCAACAAGACCGCCACGCCCCCCGCTCGCTCCACCGACTCGCAGTACGCAAGCCCCACCGCACACGACCACCTCCCCGGCGTCCGTTCCATCAAGTCCGTCGTAATCCCGATCAAGGGTCGCGTGTGCATCCCGCATTCTTGGCCTCTCCCCGCCTCGCCGTGCTCCCGCTCGCCGCGCGACCAACCACCCCGTTGCCCCACCCCTCCGCAACTACACTCACACGATGTCACCCCGGATGATCATCGCCCTGCTCATCATCGCGCTCGGCCTGGCCAGTGCACTCCTTCTCATGGGCAGAGCAGCGCCCCCCGCAGCTCCGCCGGCGCCGCTCGTGACCGCGCCCGCGCGCGACATCAACGCTGTGACCATCGCATGGGCGGCCGACGGCTCACTGGCGACGCAGATGCGCCGGCTCGATGATGGAACGTGGGTGGCGCGGTGGACCCTGGGCGCTGCACAGGGCTCATGGCCCGTCATCCCCTCCCGCGTGGCGGGCGCGCTGGGACTTCTTGCCAAGGTCCAGGGCACGACGCTGGCCACCGCCGAAACACAGGGTGAACCCGTCGGCATCGAGCTCGCCGGCCCCGCCGGCACGACCACGCTCACCGCCGCCAAGCGTCCCTTCGGCGGAGTTGGCGCGGTGATCCGCCCCGCACAGGGCGCTCTCCCGGCACTCGCCGCCGATGTCGATGGCCAGCTCATCCAGGTCTTCCAGCGCCAGGATGTCATGGCCTGGCGAGACCTCTCGGTCTTCCCCGGCGATCTCTCGCAGACCGCGCGGATCTACCTCCCGCCACCCACCCCCGCCCCGACCGAGGGCGTGGTCATCAATGGACCCGACGCCGGGGCCTCCAGCACGGGAGCTTCCACCACCGGCGGGCCAACCCAGAATGGACCCAGCCAGAACGGACCCAGCCAGAACGGACCAAGCCACGGGCCAACCCTTCTTCAACGCGTGGGCAGCCGCTGGGCGCTTCTCCAACCTGTGCGCGTCCCCGCCGACCGGGCCCAGATCGAAGGCTACATCGCACTCCTCAAGAAGCTCCGCATCGCACGCTTCCCCGCCGAGCAGCCCGGCTGGGCCGGCGCAAAGGATGGCGACTTCAACCAGCTCATCACGCTCGAAACCGATCGACGCAACCCCGACGCCTCCGGACCCGGCTCCACGTGGACCATCCGGCACTCGCTCGAACTCGGCCCCTTCGCCGGCGAGCAGAGCACCCTCGCACGTGCATCGGTCTCCATCATCAAGGACGGGAAGACCGAATACCTCTGGGGTCCGACCATCCTGATGGTCGAGGCCGCGACCGACGCCGAGCTCATCCGCCCCGCCGAAGCGTTCGTCAAGCGCATCGCGGCCCGCGCTGTCCCCGCCGACATCCGCGGCCTCCGCCTTGTCCACGGCTCCAAGGCATACGCCGCGCAGCGTTCACTCGAAGACTGGAACGACCCCGCCGGCAAGCCCGTCACCCTCCTCAAGCGCGATGCGCTCCGCGGCATCATCTCGCTCCTCGCCGAGACTCCCGCCTCGCGTGTGCATCTGG
>DATGXW010000365.1:0-5467 GCA_035298585.1 Phycisphaerales bacterium | reverse complement strand
GATCAGCGTCGTCGTCGTGCTCCACTTGGAAGCGCAGTTGCTCACCACGATCGTGGCGCCGCGCCGACCCGGAAAGCGCATGCTCGCCGTGATCGTCCCGTCGAGCTTCGCCAAGGTTTCTCCCGGCATCACCCGCTGGTTCACCGCCCCGGGCGGGGGAATGAACATGGCATCGATGTTGTCGGGTTCACCCATCATCAGGTGCACCAGGTCCATCGCCCCAAACAGGTGTGCACCCAGCGAGCCTTCCCCCGGCATCCCCAGGCTCTCGTGCATGAACGCACTCACCTCGCCAAAGCTCGTCAGGTGCTCCGACGCGTTCCGCACCGGCTCACCGAACCGCACCAGCGGGATGAAGTGCACCGGCGTCGTCCGCGGACCCTGCGAAGCCGGCGACCAGTCGCCCGCCACCGGCGAAAGGGCAGAATCGGGGATCGGTTCGAGCGTCGCGATCTTGAGCGCCGTCGGCGGGATCTGTGCAAAGTCCAGCTCCGGACGCGACAGGATCACGAGCAGATCAGCCTTCTCCTCGGCCTTGGGGTTGATCAGCGTGCTGCGCAGGTCCTCGATCGGCTGGATATTCAGCATCCCCGCGATCGCCCGTGACTGCCCCGCGCCGTTGGCCCCCGCACCCACCAGCGCCAGGTCCGCCTCCAGTGCAAGCGCGCGCAGCAGCCCGACCTGATCGGGTTCGGCCCAGGCAATCAGATTGGCGACCTTGGCGGGCATCGGGCGATGGTACGCGCGGGCGCTGCACCATGCGTTTATGAACCCCTTCCCCCGCCCTTGGTGTCCTTCCCCGCCGGCGGCATCGCTCGATGGTGTACCATGCCCACCCGCCGTGATCTCGAGATCTCGCGCTCGGCAGCACGCGATAATCCCGGCCCTGGGAGCCTTGACGCATGCACAACGACACGCACAATCCCCACCTGCGCAGCTGGGTCGAATCCGCCAACGACCCTTCGACCGATTTCCCGATCCAGAACCTGCCCCTGTGCTCGATGCTCAAGGAGCATGATGGGCATGCGCACGCACACTACGGCGTTGCGATCGGCGACCAGATCCTTGATCTCTCGACGCTCTGGGAAGCGAACGCCTTCCCCCGCCCCGCGGAAGAAAGCGGCGTCGATGAGCAGCTCGTCGAAGACCTCGCACGCGCGATGGAGTACCCGCACTGGATGGGCATCATCGACCGTCCCGATCTGCTGGCGCTCGTGCGCCGGGACGTCCAGCACTTCCTCCTCGACGGCCCGGCCGGTGGACAGCAGGCCCGCCGCCTCCGCCAGCGCGCTCTGGTCCCCATGAACAGCGTCCAGCTCCTGCCACCGGTCTCGCTCCTGAATTACACCGACTTTTACGCCTCGCTCCACCATGCCAGCACCGTCGGCGCCATGTTCCGCCCTGACAACCCGCTCCTGCCCAATTACAAGCACGTGCCGATCGGCTACCACGGACGTGCATCATCGATCGTCGTCTCGGGCACGCCCATCCGCCGCCCCTCAGGCCAGCAGTCTCCCCCCGACGACAATCCCGCCGCCGGCCCGACCTTCGGCCCCTGCAAGCTGCTTGATTATGAGCTCGAGGTCGGCTGCGTCATCGGACGCGGAAACCAGATGGGTGAACCGATCTCGATCGCAAACGCACGCCACCACATGCTGGGCCTCGTGCTCGTCAACGACTGGTCCGCACGCGACGTTCAGAAGTGGGAATACCAGCCGCTGGGGCCGTTCCTCGCCAAGAACTTCGCCACGTCCATCTCGCCGTTTGTCGTGACGATGGAAGCCCTCGAACCCTTCCGCTGTCCTGGCTGGTCCCGCGCCGCCGGCGACCCCCAGCCCCTGGACTACCTCTCAAGCCGGGAGGATCAGGATTCGGGCGGCTTTGACATCACGCTCGAAGTCTGGCTCCGCTCCGCGCAGATGGCAGAGAAGAACCTTCCCGCCGTCCGGCTGTCGCACGGCTCGTTCCGGGAGATGTACTGGACCTTCGCCCAGATGATCGCCCACCACACCTCCAACGGGTGCAACTTCCAGGAAGGCGACCTCATCGCCAGCGGCACCGTCTCAGGACCCGACGCCGAATCACGCGGCTGCCTGCTCGAACGAACCTGGGACGGGATCGATCCCGCCACCAAGAAGCCCCGGCCCCGCAAACCCATCGACCTTCCCACCGGCGAGAAGCGCACATTCCTGGCCGATGGCGACACCGTCATCCTCCGCGGCTTCTGCGAGCGAGAGGGTTTCCGCCGCATCGGCTTTGGAGAGTGTGCCGGCACGATCACCACCTGACGCATGGCCCCCTTCACCTCGCGACTCGTCTCCACGCTCCGGGGGCTCGCGCTCCCCCTGGTCGCGCTCGCCCTGCTCCTGATTTTCAACGCCCTCTGGACGCCGGGCTTCTTCCACGTCGAAGTCCAGAACGGCCGCCTCTACGGAACGCCGATCGACATTCTCAACCACGGCTCCAAGGTCGGCATCCTCGCCCTGGGCATGACCCTGGTCATCGCCACCGGCGGCGTCGACCTCTCCGTCGGCGCCGTGATGGCCATCGCCGGCGCCGTTGCGGCACAATCGGTCGCCGCGGGACACGGCCCCGCCGCCGCCATCATGCTCGCCGCCCTCGTCGGGCTCGTGTGCGGTCTCTGGAACGGCCTGCTCGTCACCCTTCTCAAGCTCCAGCCCATCGTCGCCACGCTCGTCCTCATGGTCACCGGACGCGGCATCGCCCAGCTCATCACCGGCGGACTCATCATCACGTTCGATGATCCCGTGCTCGCCGCCGTCGGCAACGCAAGCCTCCTGGCGCTCCCCATCCCCGTCATCATGCTGACGGCGTTCCTTGCAGCCCTGGCGCTCCTCACGCGATCCACCGCCGTGGGCCTTTTCCTCGAATCGGTCGGCGAGAGCGCCCCCGCCGCGCGACTCGCCGGCGTTCCGGTGCTTCCCATCATGCTCATGGCATACGCACTCTGCGGCCTGTGTGCATCCGCCTCCGGCCTCATCGAAGCCTCCTACATCCGCGCCGCCGACGCCAACAACGCCGGCATCTCCCTCGAACTCGACGCCATCCTCGCCGTCGTGATCGGCGGCACCGCACTCACCGGGGGCCGCTTCTCCCTTCTTGGCTCGGTCGTCGGCGCCCTCTTCATCCAGACGCTCACCAAGACCCTCCTGATGCAGAACGTGGACACCAACATCGCCCCCGCGCCCAAAGCGCTGGTGGTCCTGGCGGTCTGCCTGCTGTACTCCCCCATCATGCGTCAACGGCTCATGGCCGCGTGGCAGCGCCGGGGTGAGAGGAGCCCGGCGTGAAGGCGGGACTCGGCTCCATCCCCATCATCGCCACCGCCGCGGTCCTTCTCAGCGCCATGCTCTACGGCGCGGCCGCGTACCCCAACTTCGCCTCCTTTGGCGTCGCCCGCAACCTCCTGGTCGACAACGCCGTCCTGGGCGTCGCCGCCGTCGGGGCGACCTTTGTCATCCTCGCCGGCGGCATCGATCTCTCGATCGGCTCGGTGATGGCCTTCACGAGCATTCTCATCGCCCGCCTGATCGAAAAATCGGGTGTGCATCCACTGGCCGCGTTTTCGATCGCCCTGGCCGCAGGAACCCTCTTCGGGTTTGCACAGGGATCCCTGATCAGGATCTTCAGGCTTCCCGCGTTCCTCGTCACCCTCGCCGGGATGTTCCTTGCCCGCGGCGCCGCCTTCTGGGTCCACCCCGAATCACTGGGAATCGTCCACGAATTCGTCGCCGGCACACTCAACACCCAGCTCACGTTCCGGCTCCCCCTGGGTCCGCGCGGCGTCTCGATCCCGCTCACCGTTGACATCTTCATCATGTCGGTGCTCGGGGCCGGATACATCCTCCGATGCACACGTGCAGGTCGCGCGGTCTACGCGATCGGCGATGATGAGCACGCCGCCCAGCTGATGGGGATCGCTGTTGGAAAGGTCCGCGCCGGGGTCTACGCGGTCTCGGGGTTCTTCTCGGCCCTCGCGGGCGTCGTGCTCGTGCTGTACCAGCAGTCGGGAAACCCCGCCTCGTGCACCGGCTACGAGCTCGACGCCATCGCCGCCGTCGTCATCGGCGGCACGCTGCTGCGCGGGGGCGTCGGCTCCATCTATGGAACCGTCATGGGCGTCCTCATACTCGGGCTCATCCAGACGCTCCTCTCGTTCCACGCACAGACGCACGCCGCGACCGGCGGCGGCCTCAGCTCGTGGTGGACCCGCATCGCCATCGGCGGTCTCATGCTGCTCTTTGTCGTGATCCAGCGCCTCGTCGAGCGGCTCGCCGGCAAGTCCCGCTGAACGTTCAGACGTGCTTGACCACCTGCTCGGCGGGGAACCGAACCTTCTTGAGCTGCGAGAAGGCGTCGTCGGCGGCCCGGTACCCCAGCGTGGCAACCACCGTCGCCGCGTACCCCTGCGCTGGGAGGCCCAGGATCTCGTCGTACTTGGCCGTCTCGATCCCCTCCATCGGGCACGCATCGATCCCCATCATCGCCGCCGCAGAGAGCAGGATCCCAAGCGCGATGTAGCACTGGCGCCCCGCCCACACCGACGCGTCAAACCCCGCCACGCCCGTCGTCACCGAGCCGATCATCGTGTTCTTGAAGCCATCCAGCGTCGACGCGGGGATCCCGCGCACCTCCGCGATCCGGTCGATGTGCCGCTGGATGTCCTGCGGCGTCATCGTCGTGCGCCTCGCAAAGACCACCATGTGCGACGCGTCGGTGATCTGCGGCTGATTCCACGAGGCCGCCCGCAGCGCTGCACGCGTCGCCGCCGTCCCGACTACGACAAAACGCCACGGCTGAAGACCGTACGACGAAGGAGAGAGCACCACCGCCTCTTCCAGCCTCGCCCACTCCCCGGCCGGGATCTTCCGCGCTGGATCAAACTTCTTGGTCGCGTACCGCCAGGAGAGCGCTGAGAGGACCGATTCAGGTGCGATCTGCTGCATGGAGAGGTGCCTTCAATGTGCGGACGTGCTGTTCCCGCGCCCCGCCCGGCCTTGCGGCTCGATGCCGGACGCACCGCCGACGATCTCAAACGTAGTTCGCCAAGAGACGCCCGGCGGAGTCACTCTTCCTCAAACCCGCCGTCCACAAGAGCCTTCAAAGCCTTGCAAGCCTCGGCCGCGTCCGGCCCCTCCGCCACGATCGTCAGCACCGTCCCCTGCCCGGCCGCAAGCATCATCATCTGCATGATCGACTTGCCGTCCACTTCCGTGTCCTCGCGGCAGACGCGGACCTCCGACTGATACAGGTTCGCCGTGTCGACAAACGACATCGCCGGCCGGGCGTGCAGCCCCAGGCGATTGACGATCGTGACTTGAACCTCGTGGCGATTCGACATGGATCAGCCAGCACCCGACAGGACCAGTTCTTCAGACACCCGCGTACCCCACCCGACCCCAAACTCGTCCCCCACCCGACTCCCACCCGACTCCCACCTGACCCC
>DATGXW010000364.1:0-3366 GCA_035298585.1 Phycisphaerales bacterium | reverse complement strand
AGGTGGCCAGCCTCGAGGACCACATCCAGTCTCTTGAAGCATCCGACCTGCCCGATTCCCGCACGATCCGCTCGGACCTGGCCCGCCTTGAGATGCAGAACGCCGAGCTTGCCCGGGTGACCGAGCCCCTCGACGCCAACCAGCTCCGCGACCGTTTCCGGGAGCTGGCGTTGACGCACAGGATCCGGGTTGATCGCATCGAGCGCCGGACCCGGACCAGCGCTTCTCGCGAGTCGCGTTCGTCAGCGCCCGTGGCGCGGGAGGCGGCCGCCTTCTCGATGTCACTCCGGGGCGCATACTCCGACATGGCGGAGTTCATCCAGGCCGTCCACGCCGAGCCCGGCATCAACCGGATCACCGGGATCAGGATCAGCTCCCCCTCCGCGGAAGAGAAGGGGCACGTCTCCGCGATCGTCGAGACATCGCACCTGCGGCTGCACATGCCGGTCGCCGCGCAGCCCGCGCAGAAGAAGGGTAGGAAGTCATGAAGATCTCACGCCGCGCAGCTTCGTGCGTCACCCTCGTACTGCAGGTCGTCGCGCCCGCGCTCCTGGTCGCAGGGATTCGCGCGATCTCGATCCATGGCGGGCCCGCCCGGGCGTCCGCCGCGCCGGGCGCTCTCCAGCGCGATCAGCCCGCCCCCGCCGGGCCGGAAGAAGTCCTCTCGCTCAGCGACGGCGAGATCGACCAGCTCAGGCTCGCGTCGACGCTCTCCGCCACGCCGATCAGCCGCAACCCCTTCGTCTCCTCGGCCATCAAGTCGGGCGAGGTTGACATCAAGACGCTCCTGGTGGAGGAGCCCACCGAGGATGAGCGCCCCGCGGCGATTGAGATCCCCGAGATCGAATTGACCAGCATCGCCGACGGACGCGAGAAGATCGCCGTCATCAACGGCAGGGTCTCCAGGATCGGCGACACCATCCTCGATGGCTGGACGCTCCGCGAGATCGACGCGGGGGACCAGTTCATCGTGCTCCACCACTCGACCGGCGTCGAGCAGGAGTACGCGCTGACGCGGTGAATCAACCGCCCGACGATGGCTCGACGTCGATGAAGACGTCGACCGCCTGCCCCGCATACAAGGTAAACCTGGGGGTCGACGGCACGGCGAAGATCACGTCGACCACCCGGGTATCGATGCGCTCGACGTTCGAACCCGTCAGGTCGGTCTTCGGGCGCGCGTAAGGCTCGATGCGCACGAGCGAAAGATCGAACTGCTCCACGACCGAGCCCCGCGTGCGCGCCGCCGCCCGTGTCATCCGCTGGACCAGCGCGATGTCCTCCTCATCCACCTGCGCACGGATGTGCAGCGCCCCCGGCGTCCCGAGGACCAGCATCGGACGGTTGGGATCCGCCGATGCATACTCGCCCGGCTCGATATCCCTCCGCAGGATGACCCCGTCCCGCGGCGCGCGGACCGTCTGGCGGTCCTTGAGCAGCCTGATCGCGTCCAACTCGGCGTTGCTCCGGGCAAGCTGCGCTTCGAGCAGGGTCAGGTCGGGCGCCCAGCCGCCGGCGAGAGCCTTGTCAAGATCCGCCTGTGCACGCGTCAGCGACGCCGCCGCCTGCTCGTAGGTGAACCGGTCCCGCGAGACGTCGCGGTCGTTGGCGGCGCCGCGCTCGCGCGCCAGCATGGTCAGCTTGAGCTGCTCCTCGCGGTCGGCCGTCAGCGACTTGTACTGCGCGACCACCGCCTCCAGCGGCGGGATGTCCTCCCTGCGGGGGAGCGCTCGCCACCGGTCGATCTCGGCCTTGTTGGCCTCGACCGCCGCCTGTGCACGCATGAGATCCGCCTGAAGCACGCGTGCATCAAGCTGCAGCAGCGCGTCCCCGGCCTTCACCTCGCGGCCGACCTGCGCGAAAACCTCGGTCACCAGCCCGGGCTGCGGGGCGGCGAGCATGATCTCCCGCTCGCGCGACTCGACCTTGCCCAGCGCCGCCACCCCGCGGCCATAGGGGTTGATCGAGGGTTGCCGTGAAAGGGGCGTGACAGACGGCTCCTGGTACGCCGTCCGCGCCGTCGCCAGCGCCAGCACCGTTCCCAGGAGCGCAAGCAGGATGGAAATCCACTTGACCACGCTGAAACTCCTCAAAGGCACGTCGAACTCGCCGGCCGCTGCGACGCTTCAGCTTCCGGAGAAGACCAGCCCCGGGGCGACGCGCAGGACTCGACGCAGGCTCAGCAGGCTCGCGAGCAGCATGCACACAAGCATCGCGACGAGGCTCCCCGCGAGCAGTTGCCACGGCAGCATGGCGTCGAGCTCGGTGGTCGCCCGCCGGGTGATGATGGTAAAGGCGCTCGCGGCGCCGACGCCGACGCCGTACCCGATCAACCCCACCACCATCGCCTGGACAAGCACCATCCCCGTCAGCCTCCGCCCGGTGACCCCCAGCGCCTTGAGCACCGCGAACTGACGGATATTCTCCGTCGTGAACTGGTAGAAGACCGCCGCCGAAAGCAGCACGCCCACGATGAACCCCAGCACGATCGTGATCCCGAAGTTGATCCCGATCCCGGTTTCCTTGAGGATGAAATCAATCGTCCGCAGGGCGAACTGGTCGCGCGTGAAGGCCCGGATATCGCCCAGTGCGTTGATCGAGGCCTGGACCCGCGGCACATCCGCCGGCGACTGGCACTTGACGACGATGTAGCTGATGTTGCGCCGCTGCGAGGGCGTGAACGAGAGCACGTTGTCGATCGTCGCGTACATCAGCAGGTTTGATTCAAAGCCCTTTTTGGCCTTGCAGAACCCGGCCACGACCGCGCGCTTGTCGTTGAGCCTTAGCGTGTCCCCGATCCTGACGTTCCCCAGCCGCGGAAGCGACGACTCTTCGATGATGACCGCCCCCGGGGCGCGAAGGTCGTCGATGCTGCCGGCGGTGATCTCCGGCGGCTGCCCGACCATGCTCGTCCGGGGCAGGCCGATGATGTTGACCTTCTCGAACCGCCCGTCCGCGAGTTCAACCACCGCCCAGTTGTTGATCAGGGGCTCGGCCCACATGACCCCCGGCACCGAGCGGACGCGGTTGAGCTTCTGATCCGCCAGCGGGCGGTACTCGGCGATGAAACGCACGCCCGGATCGCTGACCCACAGATCGGGCTGGTGTACGTTCTGGAGCGGCCCCGTGGCGCGGATCAGGAGGCCCAGGAAGATCGCCCCCTGCTGGTTGATCAGCAGCGTGGCGAACGCGATCCCCAGCACGAGGATCGCGTACTTGGTCCTGTCGCCGAACAGCATTTTGAGTGCAATCTTCAGCATGCGCTACGCACGGCCACCGGTCTTGGAGGATTCGACCGAATGCACGCCCTGGATCCACCCGCCCCCCAGAACCGCGTCGCACGATTCGGCGTCATACAGCACCACC
>DATGXW010000363.1:0-2137 GCA_035298585.1 Phycisphaerales bacterium | reverse complement strand
GTTTGCCATGAGTATGTCGATCCGAAACGCGGGGGTGCGTGGTTGCGGGGTTTTGATGATGGCGGTGTGCGTGCATGTGGCGTGCGGGGCGGGGGACGGGGCGGCGGGCGGGTCAGTTGTGGGGACGGCGGGTGTTCCGATGTTGGAGGAGCGCGCGGATTTCACGGATCTTCCGGCTCGGTGGGCCGGGGTGATGGACCTCTTTGGCGTGCCAGGGATGGCGGTCGGGATCGTGAAGGACGGGCGGGTGTACGCGGCTCAGGCGTGGGGTGTGCGCGACGGGAAGGGCCACGCGCCGGACCTTGACACGAAGTTCTACATCGCGTCGATCACCAAGACGATGACGGCGACGGCGGTTGTGACGCTGGCGGCGGAGGGGACGCTGTCGCTTGATGATGCGGCGGTGAAGCACTTGCCGCGGTTTGTCTTGCCTGGTGGGGCGGCGAGCGGGGAGACGGGCGACATCACGATCCGTGATCTGCTCTCGCATCGCAAGGGTGTGAACTGCGGCCAGGCGGTGCTGCTCGATGCGTACACCGGCGAGATCACCGATGATCGGTTCTTCGGGCTGCTGGCTCGGTACGGCGAGCGTGGGAACGCGCCGCGGTACACCAACACGCACTTCACGCTGCTGGGACGGGTGATTGAGAAGGCCACTGGCAAGGCGTGGCAGACATCGCTTGAGACGCTGGTGCTGGGGCCGGTCGGGATGACGCGGACATCGGGATTCATCAGCGCTCGGGACGCGAACAGCGCGGCACCGATGCGGCGGACGGAGAAGGGGTTTGAGGAAGTGACGCCGTGGAAGACGGACGCGACGATGCACGCGGCGGGCGGGTTGGATTCGACGGCGCGGGACATGATGCGGTGGATTCAGGTGCACGTGAACGACGGAGCGATCGATGGGAAGCAGGTGTTCAAGCCCGGCGTGCTGACGTCGATGACGAGGGTGGAAGCCAGATTCGACAAGCCACAGGGCCAGCTGCGGATCGTGGAGGGATTCGGGCTGGCGTGGCAGGTGGGGACGTACAAGGGCACGCCGATGGCGTCGCACAGCGGCGGTTATGAGGGTGCGAGCGCGTATGTGGCGCTGCTACCGGAGAAGAAAAGCGGGTTTGTGGTGCTGATGAACGCGTCGGGGGCGGCGCGTGGGTTGGCGGATGTGATCGCGATCGATGTGCTGGAGCGGCTGGTGGAGTCCAAGGACGGGACGAGTGTGTACGACGCGTATGTCGAGCGGGCGAAGAAGGAGGCGTTCCGGCCGGCGGTGCCGACGCTGATGATCAGTGGCGATGCGATCACGCCGCGGCTGCGTGCGGCGGCGGGCGCGTACACCAACGAGTTGTTCGGCACGCTGACGCTGGAAGTGGGGAAGAACGCGGCCGGGGAGCGATGGGGTGCGCGGCTCGGGGCGATGCCGCTGGATGTGGTGGCGGCGGAGGGCGGGTTCACGGTGCCGGAGGGCTCGGACCTGGGGCCGGCGACGGGCGAGATCGGCGACAACATGGTGACGGTCAAGCACGCGCGACTGGGGGATCTGGTCTTCACGCGGACCACGAAGTGAGCGGACGCACGTGCGTGGCACGCGCCGCGTGAAACAATGTGCGGCAGCGGTGAAACGCGGCGTTTCACGGTGTGTCTGATTCGTGAAACTCGCCGCAGTTCGTCGATTCAGTGCTTCGATTCCGCGTCGTTGGCGTTACGCTGCGGAGGGAAGGAGCGCTGTGATGTCGAGTCGCGAAACGGGTCGTCAGGTTGTTCGTGCGTTCACGTTGATCGAGCTCTTGGTCGCGATCGCGATCATCGCGGTGCTGATCGGCTTGTTGCTGCCGGCATTGGGGCGGGCACGGGACAACGCGCGGACGACCAAGTGTGCGGCGAATCTGCGGAGCATCGGGTCGGCGCTGACGATGTACGCGTCTGATCGCAAGGGGAACTTCCCGCACTGGTCGGGCTGGCAGCACTGGGACAAGTTCGGCACGGCCGAAGACGGGAAGAACGGCGACGAGAAAGGCCCGGGCTGGACCGAGCAGATGAGGGCGTATCTGGACACGGTGGAGACCTACGCGGACCCGTCGCGGCCGCGGGACGAGGCGCCGTTCTGCTACTTCATGTCAGCGCGGTACACGTCGGCATT
>DATGXW010000362.1:0-1688 GCA_035298585.1 Phycisphaerales bacterium | reverse complement strand
ATCCCACGCTCCCAATCCACACCGCCCTTTGAATCCGTGTTCCCTGCCGGGTGCCCTGCTCCGCTGCTCTGAGCGGGGCAGGCATCCCACGCTCCCAATCCACACCGCCCTTTGAATCCGTGTTCCCTGCCGGGTTCCCTTCTCCTGTCCGCACTGAGCCACCGGCAGGCATCACACGCCGCAGCCTGTGCATGGCCCATTGCAACCTGGCCCTTTGACTCTGTGTCTTTTTGAGAATCCCCGCTGTGCCGCTGTGCCGCTGTGCCGCTGTGCTGTCTTCGCCATTTCCTAACATCCCCCTCATCTCCCCCTCTCTCCCATTTGCCTTCTCCCCCTCGCCCCCCTTTAATCCTCTCCCACATCCAGGCCCGTATGCCCGGATCAAAACCCGCCGGTCCCGAAGTCTCGGTCACCCGGCCAACGATCGCCCCGCACACGTCGGGGCACCCCCGGTGACAACCGGCAACCCCGAGGTAGGGTCTGCCGAGGAACCCCGGAAGGGACGGAGAACACTCCATGGCCCGTTACACTGGTCCCAAGCTCAAGCTGTCACGTCGCGTCGGCGTCCCCGTCGTCGACATCCCCAAGCACACCTCCAAGCGTGCGCTCAACGTCCCCGGCATGCACGGCTATCGCGGCCGTCGCCTCAAGGACTACGGCCTCCGCCTCAACGAGAAGCAGAAGGTCAAGTTCCACTACTGCGTGATGGAAGCCCAGTTCCGCCGCGTCGTCGCCGAAGCGGGTCGCCGCCCCGGCAACACCGGCGAATTGCTCATGCAGCTCCTTGAGCGCCGCCTCGACAACGTCGTCCGCCGCGCGGGCCTCGCCCGCACCATCTGGGCTGCTCGCCAGCTCGTCGCACACGGCCACGTCAAGGTCAACGGACGCAAGACCGACCGTCCAAGCTGCACCGTCCGCGTCGGCGACTCGATCACCCTCAAGGGTGAGCGTGCACAGAAGCTCTGCCGCGCCGCGATGGAATCGCTCGCCGGGCACGAAGTCCCCGGCTGGCTCGACTTCAACCCCTCGGAGCTGACCATCCGCGTCGTCGCGCTCCCCACCTCCGACCAGATCCCCTTCGACGTCGATCCCAACAAGATCGTCGAGTTCTACCGCTAATCCTCCCCGCGGCGCACGGATCGCCGCACACCCCGCTACCCTACGGGCTTGGGAGACATCCCAGGCCCGTTCTTGTTTCTCGTCCCCCAGTGGTCCCCGCTCTTCTCACCGTTCACACGGTCCATCCATGCTCAAAATCCTCGAGAAGTACAAGCAGTACGTCCTCGTCATCGGCGGCTCGCTCCTCATGGTGGCATTCATCATGCCCTCCGCCATGAACCAGATGCGCGGCGACCCCAACCAGCGCGTCGTCGCCTATGTCGGGGGTGAGAAGGTCCTCGCCGCCGACTACAGCCTTGCCTACCGCGAGCTCATGGCGATCAACAAGCTCGCCCCCGCCCTCACCAACTTCCTGGGCATCCGCGACGGCGACGACCTCCACTGGCTCCTCCTCTCCCGCGACGCCGAGCGCTCCGGCTTTGTCGGCGGAGAATCAGACGGCGAGCTCTTCCTCTACGGTGAGCTCGTCGACATCGTCGCCCGCGAGCTCGGCCGCGCCCGCTTCGGCGATTTCATCAACCAGATCTACAGCAACCCCAGCGTCCGCGGCCCCCTGATGGAGGAAGCCC
>DATGXW010000361.1:0-1996 GCA_035298585.1 Phycisphaerales bacterium | reverse complement strand
ACCCCGCCCACCCCGCGCTGTGCATCCTGCACCAGCTCATGCTCCTCGCAGTACCTCCGGATCTCCTGCACAAGGTCATGCCCGAAATCCTCAACCTTCCGCACACCGATCCCCTTGATCCCAAGGAGCCCCTGCGTGGTCGACGGTCGCACCCGCGAAAGCTCTTCGAGCGCCGCGTCCCCCAGGATGATGTACGGCGGCACACCCCGCTCCGCCGCCGTGTTCCGCCGCCACGCGCGCAGGTGCTCAAACACGCGGTTCTCATCCGGCGTCAGCGGCGCCTGCCGCGCTGCGCTCCGGCGCTTCACCGCCGACTGCACCGCCGCCTCTTCCTTCTGTATGTGCGGCTCCACCAGCGACGCGATGATCTCGTTCCGCAGCACACTCGCGCTCTCGCGCGTCAGGTGGATCACCGGAAACTGGTCCACCGTCCGGTTCAGATACCCCGCGTCGATGAGCTGGTTGATGTAGCTCACCACCTGGTCCCGTGTGCACGAACTGAGCAGCCCGAACGTGCTCAACTCCGCATGGCCCGCGCTGATCACCCGCTGCGCTCGTGATCCCACCAGCACGTCCGCGATGTGCCCCGCCCCGAACCGCTGCCCGCACCGCGCCACGCACGAGATGATCTTCCTCGCCGTGTCGTGTGCATCCGCCACCTCCTGCAGCTCTCCCAGGCAGTAATCGCACGCCCCGCACGCCGGCTCCGAATACGCCTGCCCGAAATACTCCACCAGCGCCCCGTGCCGGCACCGCGCCCCGCCGATGAACCTGTGCATCTGGTCGAGCAGATCAAACTGTGACCGCAGATGCTCGGGGGACGCCCCCGTCTCCATCGCCCCACGCTCCATGATCTGCTTCCACCGCACCACGTCCGCCGCCGAGTGAAACAGCACGCACTCGGCCGCCAGCCCGTCACGCCCCGCCCGGCCAGTCTCCTGCTGGTAGTGCTCGATCGACCGCGGCATCGCCGCGTGCACGACGCACCGCACATCCCCCCGGTCGATCCCCATCCCGAACGCCACCGTCGCGCACACCACGTTCAGCCGCTCAGCCCGAAAATCATCGCTCACCTTCGACCGCTTGTTCGCGTCGAGCCCCGCGTGATACGCCCGCGCCTCGATCCCCTTGGCGCGCAGCATCTCCGCCATCTCCTCCGTGTCCTTGCGCGTCATGCAGTAGACGATCGACGCACGACCCTCGTGACGGTGGATCGCCTCCGCCACCTGGTCCGCCAGCCGGATCCTCGGCAGCACGCGGTACGTCAGGTTCGGCCGATCAAACGACCCCACCAGCACCGTCGGATCCGCAAGGTGCAACTGCCGGACGATGTCCTCCCGCACACGCGGCGTCGCCGTCGCCGTGTACGCACCCACCGGAACCCCCGGAAAAACCTCCCGCAGCTCTGACAGCCTCCGATACTCAGGCCGAAAATCATGTCCCCACTGGCTGATGCAGTGTGCTTCATCGATCGCGATCGCGCCGATCCGCAGCTTCACGCAGAACGACAGAAACTCCGGCAAAAGCAGCCGCTCGGGCGCCACCAGCAGCAGCTTCAGCTCCCCTGCCCGCGCACGCGCACGCAGCTCCGCGCTCTCTTCCGCCGAAAGGTTGCTGTGTGCGGCCGCCGCCGGCACCCCCGCCATCGTCAACCCCGCCACCTGGTCCCGCATCAGCGCGATCAAGGGCGAAACCACCAGCGTCAGCCGACCCGTCACCAGCGGCGGAAGCTGGTAGCACAGCGATTTGCCCCCGCCCGTCGGCAGCACGGTGAGCGTGTCACGCCCCGCCAGCGTCGCCTCGATCGACTCGGCCTGCATCGGACGCAGCCCATCGAACCCCCAATAGGTCCGAAGCGATTCCTGAATCTCGCTCATCCGTGACATCAACCCAAAACGTAGCGCCACGGACCAGGCTCACCACACGCCTGGCGCCCCGCCGGGTGCCCTGCCGGGTGCCCTGCTCCGGGCTGCCCTGAGCCCGGGGCAGGCATCAC
>DATGXW010000360.1:0-13747 GCA_035298585.1 Phycisphaerales bacterium | reverse complement strand
GATGGCGACGACGCACTGGACGACGGTGCCGGTCGTGGCCTTGCCCACGCCCGCCGCGCCGCCCGTGACCGAGAGCCCGTTGCCGCAGGCGATGATCCCGATCAGCGTGCCAAAGAGCGTCGCCTTGCCGATCCCCGTCAGGAAGTCGACGAGCTTGGCCTGGTCGAGCATGTTGCTGACGAACGTTGAGTACGGGATGTCCAGGATCGTCACGCCCACAAAGAGGGCCGCGATCACCGCCACGATGTCGGAGATGACCGCCAGGGCCGTCATGCTCACCAGCGACGCCGCCACGCGGGGAACGACCAGGAATCGCACCGGGTTGAGCGCGTGTGCTTCCAGCGCTTCGACTTCCTCGCTGACGACCATGGTGCCGATCTCGGCCGCGATCGAGGCTCCCGCAAAGCCGGTCAGAACAATCGCCCCGATCAAGGGGCCAAGCTCGCGCAGAACCGCCACGGCGATGATGTTGGCGACAAGGTCCTTGCGGCCGAACTCTTCGAGCGGCGGCGCGAGCTGGAAGGCCAGGATGAATCCCACCGCCCCCGAAACGATCGAGACGATTCCGATCGACCGAACACCCACGCGCACGATCTGCGAGACGATCGCCGCTCGCCCGATCCGCACCTTCCCGCCCCCCATCCCGCGGATGAACCAGCGTGCCGCCTCAAGCAGAAGCAGCACGATCGCCCCCGTGTGGGAGAGCAGGTTGATGATGCTCTCGCCCAGGTAATTCACCGGCGCGAGGATGCGAGGCAGCGGCTTGGGTTCACCCGGAGAAGATGTGCTCGGTGAATGATCAGCCATGGCCGGGTATGGTCAGGAAAAGCCGATTGCTCAGGCCAGCGCGGCGTCGCGGGTCTCGACGATCTCAAAGACGGTGTGCAGACGGGCAACCTCAAAGACCGCACGGACATTGGTGCTCAGCCCCACGAGAATGAGACGGTACTTGTTCTTCTTGGCGATCTGCAGCGCTTCGACCAGCGTCGCCACGCCGGGAGTATTCATGTAGGCGATCGCGGAGAGGTCGACCACGATCCGCTCGGGACGCGCTTCCTGGGCCTTCTTGAGCCACTGGCGGAACTGCGGAGCCTCGGAGTAGGCGATCTCGCCCTGCGGAGTCACCACGGCGGCCTTGCCGATCTGCTCAAACTTGACGGTCAAACCGGGCTGGTCGGCCATGAGCTCACCATACTCCCAAGAAGTGCACGCGATCGGACGGATTCAGGACGCGTCGCCAGAAGCAGCGCGGTCCGGGGAAGGGCCATCATACTTCACCAAAGTCAGCCGCATGCCCGTGGGCGAACGTTTTTCGTACTCGGCAAAGTCCATCACTTCCTTGATGATGTGGACGCCAAGCCCGCCGGGGCGGATGTCGGCAAGGTCCCGGCTCTTGATCTCGCACGGGTCGACCTGCTGCGCTTCATCCTCGATCACGATGCGGATTCCAGGTCCGCGCGAGTCGCTGGAAAGCAGCCAGAGCTTGACCCAGATCGGTGCATCGGTCCGGCGCTGATACCCGTGCCGGATCACGTTGCACAAGGCCTCGTCGACCGCGAGCGCGACCTGCGCACAGCTTGTCGAGGAAAGCCCCGTCTTCTCGGCGACCGAGGAGAGCAGGCTCCGCGCGCCCGACAGGAAGCGGGGATCGCTGAGCATGTGCAGCGTCAGGTCCGGGTTGCGGGCGGGGGTCGGAAACGCCTCCGCGCCGGGGCGAGAGGAGGGGCTCATCGGGAAACCTCCGGCGTTGAACCCCCCGCTGCGTCCTGCGGTTGGGCGGGAAGGCCGGCCGGTCGGCTCGGCTCCTGGGCAGCGCGATGATGTTCCTTCACCCACGCCTCCCACCGGTCGACGGCCAATCTGCGGACCGGCTCCTCCGCCGCGTGGTCGTACCCCAGGTCCTCGCCGGTGATCTTCATCAGGGAGTGGATGGCGACAAAGCGGACGGCGGGGTCATCGCTGTCGAGCTGGGCGACCAGGCCCGGCACCGCCGACTGGTCCTTGCGCTCGGCGGCGTCGACCGCCGCTTCCATGCGCTCCTGGGGGAGGGGTGAATCGATCCCCTGGGGCGCTGCCGGACGGCACCCGTGTGCATAAAGACTGAGTGCAAGAAGACTTGCGACTGCACTTACATCGACGCGTGATCGGTCTGAAAGCACCGGCGGCGTTGGGGCCATGGCGAGATGGTATGTCCCTGGTCCAAGGACCGGATCGTGGCATCTGGCTGCCCGCAGAAGGGCCCTTGCCTAAAGTCTCCGTTTCCCCTGCCCCGGGGCGTCCCGGGTGCTCGGGGGAGGTTGCGGTTGCGAGATGGTGATGCTCATCCATGTCCACGATCCACGATGAGATCGTTCCGGTGGTCGACTTTGGTGGCCAGACCGCGCAGTTGATCTGCCGGCGCGTCCGCGAGGCGGGCGTGTACTCGCGGCTGGTCTCGCCCAGGATCACCGCGGCGGAGCTCAAGGCGATGAACCCGCGCGGGATCATCCTCTCGGGCGGCCCCTCGAGCGTGTACGACAAGGGGGCGCCGACCATCGACCGCGGTATCCTTGATCTTGGTATCCCGGTCCTGGGCGTGTGCTACGGGATGCAGCTTACCTGCCACCTCCTGGGGGCCAAGGTGAGCCCGGGAGAAAGCCGCGAGTTCGGGCGGGCCCATCTGCACATCGCCGACCGCAAGGATCTGCTGTTCGCGACGATCCCCGACAAGACGACGGTGTGGATGTCGCACGGCGACCAGGTGGCCGATGTCGGCGGCGTCGCCATCGAGTCGATCGCCTCGACGCCCACCTGCCCCGTGGCGGCGATGCGGATCATCAGCGGGTCGCGCCGGATCTACGGTGTGCAGTTTCACCCCGAGGTGACGCACACGCCCCACGGCAAGGATCTGATCCGCAACTTTGTCCACGAGATCTGCGGGTGCCGGGGCGCGTGGCGGATGACCGACTTTGCCGAGCAGACCGCCCTCAAGGTGCGCGAGCAGGTCGGCAAGGGCCACGTGATCTGCGGGCTCTCGGGCGGCGTTGATTCGGCCGTCACGGCGGCCCTGATCCACAAGGCGATCGGTTCCCAGCTCACGTGCGTCTTTGTCGACACCGGGCTCCTCCGCAACGCCGAACGCGACCTGGTCGAACAGACCTTCCGCGACCACTTCAAGATCGATCTTCGCGTGGTGGACGCCTCGGCGGAGTTCCTGGGAGACCTCAAGGGGATCACCGACCCGCAGGAAAAGCGCCGCCGGATCGGCCACCGGTTCATCGACGTCTTCAAAAAGGCGGCCCAGGGGATCGAGGGAGCCGGGTTCCTCGCACAGGGAACGCTCTACCCCGACGTGATCGAATCAGGACACGGGCACGCGGGCGAGTCGGCGAACATCAAGCTGCACCACAATGTCGGCGGGCTGCCGGCGGACCTTGGATTTCAGCTTGTCGAGCCGCTGCGCGATCTCTTCAAGGATGAGGTCCGCAAGCTGGGTGAAGTGCTCGGGCTCCCCGAAGCTCTCATCTGGCGGCACCCGTTCCCGGGGCCGGGACTTGCGGTCCGCGTGCTGGGCGAGGTCGTGAAGCCCAAGCTCGACATCCTGCGGGAGTGCGATGAGATCCTCCTTGAGGAGATCGTCTCGGCCAATCTCTACCGCTCGACCAGCCAGGTCTTTGCCGTCCTGCTCCCCGTGCAGTCGGTGGGCGTCATGGGCGACGGCCGGACCTACGACAGCGTGGTGGCGATCCGCGCCGTCGAGACGCAGGATTTCATGACCGCCGACTGGAGCCGCCTGCCCTATGACGTCCTGGCCCGCATCTCCAGCCGAATCATCAACGAAGTCCGGGGCGTGAACCGCGTCGTCTACGACATTTCCAGCAAGCCGCCGGCGACGATCGAGTGGGAATGACCCAAAGAGCCGGGCTCGCAACGCGGGCCGAGCACACACACGGAGGCCTGCATGAACTGGTGGGCGGCGGACATGTTCCAGCAGAGCCCGGCGCTCTTTGCGTCCTGGGTCTTCTGGGTGATCTTCTCGATCGTGATGCACGAGCTTGCACACGGCTGGGCCGCACTCTGGTGCGGCGACGACACGCCCCGCGCCCTGGGGCACATGACCTGGAACCCCCTTGTGCACATGGGCGGCATGAGCCTGATCATGTTCGCGGTGGTCGGGATCGCCTGGGGCGCGATGCCGGTCAGCCCCAGCAACTTCCGCGGACGTCATGACGACGCGATTGTCTCGGGGGCGGGCCCGGCGATGAACCTTGTCCTCTTCATCGTCGCCGTGGTGCTCGGCGCGGCGTGGTGGGCCCATGGTTCGATCGGCACCACCTTCGGCGACAACCTCCGGATGTTCTTTTTCGTGGGCGCGGCCGTCAACCTTGCCCTGATGATTCTCAACCTGCTCCCGGTCCCACCGCTCGACGGCTCGAAGATCGTCGCCACCTTCGTCCCGGCCTACCGGAACCTCGTATACGGTGAACGCGGTGCGATGTTCTCACTCATCGCCTTCGCGCTGGTCTTCTTCCTGGTCAGCGGGCACATTTTTGACAAATCGATCTCGACCGCGATCTTCGTGATGCGGGGGCTGACGGTGATTTTCGGCGGTACGCCCTGAGCGGGCGGTCGAGCCCGACTGACCCATCCCGCCTGCACACGCGGGGCATCGCCCTCATGGCTTCGCGGCCCCACGCTCCGCGCTGCGCAGCAACTCCACCGCTTCCCACGCCGGCTCCGACCACGGGGCCATGTTCGTGATGCGGGCGACCTCCGCTTTGAGCGCCTTGATCGCCAGGGGAGATCGCGTGTGCATCTCCCTCAGCGAGCCCAGCGCCCGCTCCGCCGCCGCCGTGGCCTTTTGCTCCGCCGCACGCGCGGGCTCATCGACCCATTGCACGGCCATGAGCAGCCGGTCGGGCGACGGCAATGCGTGGCCCAGGTCTTCCCACTCAAAGACCTTCACCGTGCATCGGTCGCGGGAAAATACATCTCTGGCGCGGTGGATCTCGGGCTGGTTGAAGTCGCGGTCCCCGGTGATGATCGCCATGGGCCGCTTCTGAAAGAGCGAAAAGAGCTTCCCCTGCGGCTTGCGATACCCCCCCGCCCAGAAGCCTCCCGTCCCCGTGGGCAGGTTCTCATAGCAGGAGACCCCCACCACCGGGATCGCGCCGGTGAATTGCTCGGGAAAACACGCAAGCAGCGTGGAGGCAAGCCTCCCGCCACCCGACACGCCCGTGATGTAGACGCGTGCAGGATCGACGTGGAACCGGCACGCCGCGGTGGCCAGGCAATCCATCGCAAGCTGAAGACGGTCCGCCATCTCGCGTGCATTACCCATCCCCGCCGCCCCCACCGCGATCAGGTTCAGTTCGTCGAGCGCGGGCTCGTACGTCTGCGGAATGATGCCCGTCTCGCCGGGATCGATCCAGATCACGAGCCCCGCCGGCTTCCGGGGGGAATACGCCTTGGGCAGTCGAACAAACAGCTCCTGCGTCGCGAGAACCCTCGTCGCCCCCGCGATCTCGGTCTTGCCGCCGGCCAGCAACCGCCTCCCCAGTGTGCCCTGGTCAAACGCGACCCACCCCGGCCTGTATGCGCCCGCAAGCTTGACCGTCTTTCCGGGCACAAGCCCCGCGTCACCCTCGGAACCCGGCCCAAAGGACCCCTCGTACATGTTCCACCGGGTCATCAGCGATGCGATCACATCCTGCTTGGGCACGACTTCACGTCCCCGCTGACCCTTTCCGTCCAGCTCGTACATGACAAACTGCCCGGTCTGCGCTTGCGCCAGTTCCAAGACCCGTCCGGCGGCCCTGCCGCGCGCATGAATGAACGCGACGCTCTCAACACCCAGCAGCGGCTCGGAAGGCTCCGTGCCCGGTCCAGCGCTTCGCAACACCCGTGCCTCCGCGCCCTCATGAACCCCCATGACCCCCACGCCCCCCACCGACCGATCCTCCAGTGCCACGTCGGCGAGCCGCGCAAGCATCGGCGATGACAGCGTCTGGCGATCCTCGAGCAATGCTCCCGGCAGCGTGTGCGTCCTTGCCACGATGAACCTCTCAGCGGGTCCATTCTCCACATCCAGCAGGTTGCCCGGCGGGGCCGGGAAAAGACTCAAACCCAGTAGAATCGCGGCAAGTGCCATGGCTCATGCTACGGCGATCCTGCCGGCCGGTTCCCACGACGTCCGGCGTGGATGCCCCCCCATGGGCCTTTCATAAAACCCCCGAAATCCGTACGATGCCCGCCCGGTCGGTGCGAATCGCCCGGATCGAAGTGTGTCGACTTCAGTGCTGGAGCGAGACGGCATGAACACGTGTGCATCAGGTTCCACTACCCCATCGCGTCGACTTGCCCCTGGCCTTCAAACCCTCCTGGCCATCGGCGCCGCGATGGTCGCCTCCGCCGGGCTTTGGGGGTGTGGCAAGCAGGAGACACCGGCCCCTGACAAGAAGGCAACATCCGGCCCCGTGGCGCAGGACGCTCCGGGCGAGAAGGTCCTCAAGATCGCGGTCGTTCCCAAGGGAACCACGCACGACTTCTGGAAGTCGATCCACGCCGGCGCGATCAAGGCCCAGCGAGAGCTTGGCAACGTGGAAGTCACCTTCCGCGGGCCCGAGCGAGAAGATGACCGCCAGCAGCAGGTCAACCTTGTGCAGAACCTCACGTCCTCGGGCACGAGCGCCATCGTGCTTGCGCCGCTGGATGAGACGGCCCTCGCCGGACCTGTCAGGCAGGCCACCGCGGCGGGAATCCCGGTCGTCATCATCGACTCGGGCCTCAAGGCGCAGGTGGGCAAGGACTTTGTCAGCTTCATCGCCACCGACAACTACAAGGGCGGCGCGATGGCCGGCGAAAAGATGGTCGAACTCGTCGGGGGCAAGGGAAAGGTGCTCATCCTGCGGTACCAGGAAGGCTCCGCGAGCACCGCCCAGCGCGAGCAGGGTTTCATAGACGCTGTGGGCAAGGCCGGCGGGATCGAACTCGTCGACCCCAAGCGCTATGCCGGCGCCACCCGCGCCACCGCGCAGGAAGCGGCGGAGAACCTTCTCCTGGCCGGCAACGACTACGCGGGCATCTACTGCCCCAACGAATCCTCCACGTTCGGCATGCTCCTTGCCATCCGCGGCAAGGGTCTCGCGGGCAAGGTGAAATTCGTCGGCTTTGACGCAAGCCCCGGCCTGGTCGAGGCGCTGGGCAAGGGCGAGATCGACGCACTGGTCGTTCAGAACCCGATGCGGATGGGATACCTGGGCGTCATGACGGCGGCCAGGCACATCCGCGGTGAGAAGGTGGAAGAACTGATCGACACCGGCGTTGTGCTCATCACCAAGGACACGATGAACACCCCCGAGAGCAAGGAACTCCTCGCACCCGACCTTGAAAGCTACCTGGGTGGGCGGTGAGCGACCAGTCGGGAACGATCCCCGGAGCGGCCGGAAAGTTGCTGCACATGATCGGGCCCGTCCTGGGTCTTGTGCTGGTCATTGCCATTTTCGCCGCCATCCCTCCCCACCACGGCATCACGCTGCTGCAGCTTCAGACGATCCTTGTGCACACGGTGGGCGTGGGAATCGTCGCGCTGGGGATGACCGTCGTGATCGCGGGAGGCGGGATCGATCTCTCCGTGGGATCGACGGTCGCGCTCTGCGGCGTGGTGGCGGCGGTGGTGCTCGACCGCGGCCATGGCCTCCCGGCGGCGATCAGCGCTGCGATCTTCACCGGCGTGCTGTGCGGCGCCTACAACGGCCTGCTCATCACCCTGCTCAGGCTTCCCCCCTTCATCGCCACGCTGGGCACGCTGGGCTTTTACCGCGGCGTCGCCAAGTGGATCGCCGGCAGCAGCCCCGTCTCGCCCGACACGCTCTACGGGCTCGATGCGCTGGTGCTCCCCACGCCGCCGGCGGAATTCTCCTGGCTGGGCGTCGCGCCCAGCGTCTGGCTCATGCTCATCCTGGCTTGCGCGGTGGCGATCACGATCCGGGCGACCGTCTTTGGCCGACGCGTCCTGGCGGTGGGCGGCAACGAGACCGCCGCACGCTACGCCGGCATCTCGCTCGCTCGGGTCAAAGTACAGTCCTACATCCTGCTGGGCGGGTTCGCCGGTCTTGCCGGTGTGCTCCAGATGGCCCGCCTCACGCAGGGAGATCCCACCGTATCGGCGGGCCTTGAACTTGATGTGATCGCCGCGGTCGTCATCGGCGGTGCATCGCTGGCGGGGGGGAGCGCCTCGATCGCCGGTACCCTGTGCGGCGCGCTCATGATGGCCTACTTGGTCAACCGCTGCACACTGCACGAATGGCAGCAGTTCGTCCAGCAGATGATCGTGGGCCACATCATCATCGCGGCCGTGGCCTTTGACCTCCTGCGCCGGCGGCGAGGCTGACGGTCTTCCGCCCGACGCACACGCAATCCCGTGGGGACGTGGGGGCGTGGGGGCGGCCCGCACTCGTGGCCCTCTCAGCCCAGCGCTCGCGCTGGCTGCACATCGAACCGGCTATCCGCCCTTCTTGCCCTTGTTCCTCCGCACCACGCGGACGCCGGGCATCCCCGCCTTGCCCTTGGGCTTGGCGTCGCCCTTTTCAAGTTCCGAGCGCGTGACCTTCTTTTTTCCCGAGGGCCCGGCGGCGTCGCGCATCTTCTTGAGGCGAAGAACCTGGTCCCGCATCGCCGCGGCCTTTTCGAACTCCATCGCCTGCGCGGCCTCGAACATCTCCGATTCGAGCTGGCGGATCATCTCATCAATCTCAAACTCCTCTTCCTTGACGCCCAGCGCCTCGCGCGCCGCCTTGCGGCCCTTGAGGGATGATTCGATGCCGCGCCGGATCGCCTTCTGGATCGTCTGGGGCGTGATCCCGTGGGCCTGGTTGTACACGACCTGCTTGGCGCGCCGCCGCTCGGTCTCCTCGATCGCCGCGCGCATGGCGGGCGTCATCGTGTCGGCGTACATGATGACCTTGGAGTTGACGTTGCGGGCCGCCCGGCCCATCTGCTGGATCAGCGAGGTGGGGGAACGCAGGAAGCCTTCCTTGTCGGCGTCGAGGATGCACACGAGCGAGACCTCGGGAAGGTCAAGACCCTCGCGCAGGAGGTTCACGCCCACCAGGACGTCAAACTCACCCTGGCGGAGGTCCGCCAGGATCTGGACGCGGTCGAGCGTCTCGATCTCGCTGTGCAGGTACCGCACCTTGAACCCCTGCTCATCCAGGTAGCTCGTCAGGTCCTCGCACAGGCGCTTGGTCAGCGCGGTCACGAGGATGCGTTCCCCGCGTTCAACACGCTCCCTGCACTGTTCGAGCAGATCGGGCACCTGCCCGCGCGCGGGCTTGACCTCGACCTCGGGGTCGAGCAGGCCCGTGGGGCGGATCACCTGCTCGGCGACGTCGCCGCCCACGCGCTCGAGCTCGTACGGCCCCGGCGTGGCGCTCACAAAGAGCAATTGGGGAACGATCGACTCGAATTCCTCGAAGCGGAGCGGGCGGTTGTCCAGCGCGCTTGGGAGCCGGAACCCGTGCTCGACCAGGACGCGCTTGCGGGCCTGGTCGCCGTTGTACATCGCGCGGATCTGGGGGAGCGTCACGTGCGATTCGTCGATGATCAGCAGCCAGTCGCGGTAGTTGGGCCTGCGGGAGGGGGGCACCGGGCCGCCCCCGTACCCAAGGATCACCGACCCGTCCGCGGCCCTGGGCGCATCCTGCGCGGGCACCGCCGCAAAGAGCCTGCTCTCGCTCCCCTGGGGGGGCGCAAAGTCGAAATAGTCCATCAGCGTGTACGGACGCTCGCCGGGCGTCCTGCCGTCCATGAAGCGGGAATAGTTCTCAACGCCGTTGCAGATCCCCGTTTCTTCCAGCATCTCAAGGTCATACTTGGTCCTGGCGATCAGCCGCTGGGCTTCGAGCAGCTTGCCCTCGTGGCGGAGCTGCATCACCCTGGCGTCCATCTCCGCGCGGATCTCCGAGAGGATCCGCTGCATCTGGTCCTCGGGTGTCACGTAGTGGACCGCGGGAAAGAGGAAAAACTGCGACTCGGCCGCCAGCACCTCGCCGCTCGTGGGGTTCACGAGGTCGACGCGGTCGATCTCATCGCCAAAGAGCTCGACCCGCACGGAGTACTTCTCGTACGCGGGCCAGACCTCCAGCGCGTCTCCGCGCACACGGAATTGCCCGCGCTTGAACTCGATCTCCGACCGCTGGTACTGCATCGAGTTGAGCTGGAGCAGGAACGCGCGCCGGTCGATCCGCGAGCCGCGTGTGATCGTCAGGACCTTCTGCCCATAGGCCTCCGGCGAACCCAGGCCGAAGATGCACGAGACCGAGGCGACGACCACGGTGTCGCGGCGGCTGAGGATGTTGCTCGTCGCCGAGAGCCTGAGCTGGTCGAGGTCGTCGTTGCGGGATGAATCCTTCTCGATGTAGATGTCGCGCTGGGGGATGTACGCCTCGGGCTGGTAGTAGTCGTAGTAGCTCACGAAGTAGTTGACGCTGTTGTGCGGGAAGAACTCCTTGAGCTCTTCATAGAGCTGCGCTGCGAGCGTCTTGTTGTGGCTGATGATCAACGTCGGCTTGTTCAGGTTGGCGATGACATTGGCCATCGTGAAGGTCTTGCCGGTGCCGGTCGCGCCCAGAAGGCACGCCGCCGGCCGCCCCGCGCGGAGATCCTGCGTCAGCTTGGCGATGGCGGTGGGCTGATCACCCATGGGAGAAAAGGGCGCGACGACTTGGAATCGGCCGGGGGAGGGCATGAGAAAGGGTATCGCCCACGCCCGTGTGCGGAAGATGGCCCGAACGACCGATCGATCGGCAATGCTCGCGATCCGGGCGTCTTCCCGGGGATTGCGCGGGGTGCTTGTGGTATCCTGCGCCCGGTGATCCCCACCCGGACACATCGCCCCCCGCGCGGCTTCACGCTCATCGAGCTTCTGCTCTGCATCGCGATCATCGCGGTGCTGGTCTCGATCATCCTGCCGGCGATGGCCCGCTCCAAGACCGCCGCCCGGCTCATCCGGTGCAGCGCCAATCTCTCCCAGATCGGCGTCGCGAATACGCAGTACCTCAACGATTTCCGCGGTTCGTACGCCGTCCACCAGAACTGGGCGTCTCTCGTCGGTCCGTGGGGAAACCGTCCACAGTTCTACGATGAAAAACACAACACCGGCTGGGAAGGCGAGGCAACGCCCGGCGGCGTCGAGGTGAAGATCCGCCCCCTCAACCGCTATCTCGACCACAAGACGGTGACTCGCTGCCCCGACGACCGGGGCGATGTGCTCCAGAACACCCGCAACTGCTACGAGGCCTACGGGACGAGCTATCTGCCCTCATGGAACTCAGAGAACTTCGCCACGGCCCACACCACCGCGACCAACGCCGACAGGAACCACCGCCCGATGAAGGACTTTGACCCGCGCGGACCGCAGTCAAACAAGCTGGTGATGTCCGAGTGGGTCTGGCACGGCAACCGCTCGCTCTCACAGCCGCAGAACCTCTGGCACAATATCCAGGTCCTGCGCCAATACAACATCCTCTTTGGGGATGGTCACGCCGCGTTCTTCACCTTCCCGCGCGAGATCGAGAAGTGGTTTGATCCCAAGGCCGCGCTGCCCGACCCGGCCCGGGGCTGGTGGTAGCGGAAAAATCGCCCCGCGGCAGATCGGCAACGCGGCGCAGGGGCGCCGCCACATGCCACCGAGACTGACCTCTCCACGATTCGTACACCGCCGTGTCACGCCAACCAATCACCGCCCGGCAACATGTGCCGCTGTGCGGCTGTGCGGCTGTGCGGCTGTGCCGTTGTGCAGTTGTGCCGCTGGCCGCCGTGCCGCCCTGCGCCTCCGCGGCCTTCTCACCATCCTCCGCTCTGCCGCCGTTCGTCGGTGCTGCCGATCCCCTGCAGCCTCGCGCCGCGGCCCTTGGCCGCCGTCGGGCGGAAGACAAACCCAAAGCTCGTCTCGCTGGTGATGTTGTTGTACGAGATCCCAAACCCAAGGTCAGCGGTCGGGAAGCTCCGCTGGACTTCAAAGGCCGTGTCGCTGAACTCGCCCTCGTTGGTCTCGTAGCTCGCGACCCACGCCACGCGGTACTTCATGCTCAGCTTGTACGCCTGCCCGAAGTCAAGATGCGTGCTGTCCTCCGCGTTGAGCGACCGCATCTCGACGAAGCTCGAGAAGTCGGGGTAGTGCTGAACGATCGCACCCAGGCTCGAACGCGCCTGCTGGCTCGCGTCCGTGTCGTAGACCGTGCTCCCCGAGAGCGCCAGCGCGTCCGAAACCTGCCACACGCCCTCAAGGTTGAAGAAGTTGCCGACGTTGGAGAGTTCGGGCCGGTACGAGACAAAGCGGCCGATCGGGCTCTCGCGGTCAGAATCCCGGCTCGAGTTCGTGTACGCCGCGCCGAGCTTGAACACGTCGACCGAATGCCACCGACCCGCCTTGCCGCGCTGCGTCTGCCACGTCTGGTCGACGCCGAAGGTCGCGATCCCGCCCTCGGCGATCCCTTCCACTTCCTCGTCATAGACCGGCAGGTCCACGCGGTCGACGTTGGTGCCCGACTGCCAGAGGTCCGCGTACGGCGTCACGATGTGCCGCATCCGGTGCAGGTCAAAGAGCCGCGAGTCGACCGAATCGTCCACGCGCTGCATCGTCGTCGAGACGCGCGTGCCCGCGCCGTACCAGAAGCGAACGTTGTCCTCCTCGTTGGGGCTGTACTGCGTGAAGTCGTTGTCCCAGACCGTCGCACGCCCCACGGTGTACGGCGTGATGTTGAGCTCACCCCACTCAAGGGGCATGTCGAGTTCCTGCCGCGTGTCGGCGCGGAAGATGCCGTCCTCGATATACCCCTGCGCCCGCAGGCGGTCGGCGATCGACTGTGTCCGGCCGATGCCGAACGCACGCTGCGAAAGCGAGTTGTTCGTAAAGCCCCGCTCGTCGGCGTTGGGTTCATCGAACTGAAGCTCCAGCCGCCCGACGCGGTACTCGTGCGTCCACAGCAGCGGCCCGGGCATCTCCGGGTCGTCGCTCCCGATCAGGTCGTCGAACTGGCGGATGTACCTCGCCTCGGGCGTCCTGGCCGTCACATACCCCGGCGTCTGCAGCAGGTACTCGTTGGCGATGAAATCGTTGGCGTTGCCCTTGGCCTCGACCGCGAAGTACGAGTTCTCATCCCGGTAGCGCAGGTTCGCCCGGTTGGTGAACTCGCGCCGATTGCGTGCATCGCGCTCAAAGAACGCATCCACGAATCCCTCGTCGGAGATGTACGCGCCCTCCAGGTACAGCCGCCAGTTCTCGTCGATCTTCTCGACCTGGTCGGCGTACACCATCCCGCGCACCTCGCCGTCGCGCTCCTTCTTGGTGCCCGGCGCGTAGAGATCTTCGCCCGTGTCGTTGGGGACCAGGTACGCAAAGGCCGAGCCGCGCCGATCCACCTCGCGCCAGTTGAGCCTCGTCCCGATCGCAAGCCCGCGCTCAAAGTACGCGTCGAGCATGATGTCCGCGTCCAGCCAGTCGCGCTTGCGAAGCCCCAGCAGCCCGTAGGCGTTCCAGGTCGTCTTCACCGCGGCGCCCGAGCCGGAGGAGTTCTCGATCCGCACATCCCGCAGCGGAACCTGCTCAGGGTCGCCCTCAAAGGTCGGCCAGTAAAAGAACGGCAGGCCCATCGCCCGCAGCGTGATGTCGTCCGACGAGACGATCGTCCGCGTCGTCGAATTCCCCGGCCCGCCGTCGGTGAGCCCGCTGCCCGTCAGCCCCGCCTCGATCGGCCCCGCGCCACCC
>DATGXW010000359.1:0-9803 GCA_035298585.1 Phycisphaerales bacterium | reverse complement strand
GGCATCGTCCTCAACGCCGGGCTACCCGTGGACCTGGGACGACGCCGCTTTCTCGTGGGCGCTGCACTCGGTGCGGGGGCCGGCGGGGCCGGGACCGCCTTTGGTCGCGCGACCCTGGTCACGCCCTGGGATCTGAAGGTGGCGCGATATGAAGTCGAGCTTGATGGACTCCCGCCGGCGATGAACGGATTTCGCATCGTTCAATTGACCGATACGCACCTGGGTCCCCGCATCCCGCGCGAACACGTTGAGCGCGCCTGCGAGATGGCGGCCGCGCTCAGGCCCGACCTTATCGCCCTGACGGGTGACTACATCCATATGGGCACGAGATACATATGTCCCGCGGCCGAAATCTTCGGTCGGATGGTATCGGCCCGGGGGAGCAGGCTCGGTGTCGTCGCAACGCTCGGCAATCACGACTTCTACGGAGATGCAGGCCTGTCGATCCAATTGCTCAAGGAAGCAGGAGTCGTCGTCATCGAGAACGATCGAGTCTTTGTCCGGGCGGGATCGGGGGCGCTCGACACCGAGCCGGGAGGCGATGGAGAGGACCTGTGCATCGCGGGGGTGAGCGACCTGCTTGAAGGGGTGATCGATGCGCAAGCGGCACTTCGGGGCGTCGATCCTTCCACGCCGCGCGTGATGCTGGCGCACAACCCCGATACCTCGGAATGGATCACCCGGAACTCCAGGGAAAAGCCGCGTGTCGATCTGATGCTGAGCGGGCATACGCACGGGGGGCAGGTCGTGCTGCCGTTGATCGGCCCGCCGGTCGTGCCGAGCGCGTATGGATATGCACACGGGATGGTGAGAAGCTCGCTCTGCCCGCTCATCGTGAGCGCCGGGGTCGGCATGTCGATCATGCCGCTGCGGGTGAATGTGCCGCCGGAGGTGGTCGAGATCGTGCTCACCCGGCGTGCCCGATGAACAGACGTGCGGCGCGATGCGTGGGCGTGCAAAGGCCCGTGTGCATGGAGGGCACGCCGCCGGTGGAGCATGCAGGCGGGTCGGCTCAGCAGCCCAGTTCAAAGGCCTGGACGAAGGCGGTGAAATCCTCGATGTCGACAAAGCCCGACTTGTCAAAGTCGGCGTTGTCGGCGCCCCCTTCGAAGGCCTCGACGAACGCGCCATAGTCCTCGATATCGACAAACCCGCTGCGATCAAAGTCGGCCGGGCACTTGTTGACCCAGATGTAGTAGTCCGTGGCGCTGGCGTTGCCGGATTCCTCGAACGCGACCAGCGTCAGCTTCACGGAGCCGTGGTCGTTGAGGCCGGCGATCGTGCGGAAGTACTCGAATCGGTCGTTCCGGGTGGCCTGGTTGGTGAAGTTGGCCGCCGCGATCGGGTCCGCGCCGTCGGGCAGGTCGCGGATGAGATGGACGCGGGTTGACGTGCGATCCAGCGCGTTCATCCAGAACTGGAAACTCGTCCCCGTGATCTCGTCGGGCAGATCGATCGAAACAGCCGGACCCGTGCGGTCGATGTACACCACCTGGCGGAACTCGCGGTAGAGTGCATCATCCCCCGCGCTGCGCTTGCGGAAGGCGATCACCGAGATGTAATGAAGACCCTCAGAAAGCGTGGTCGCGTCGATCGTCTGTGCGTACTGGCCGCTCGAATTCGCCGTTCCAGCCAAGGGCTGACGGAGCGTCACGAACTGCTCGTACCCGGGGACAACGGCGTTGGTGTAGTCGATGTCGGTCTGGCCGTTGCCGTTGAAGTCGCGGAAGCCCTGATCGATCCGGAAGACGGCGTTGTCGTCGGCGTTGTCGTTGTTGCCAGCGCCAGGATCGCCGTTGGTGGTGGAAAGCTGGATCTGGAAGGTGTTCGAAGTGATCACCGGGATCGATGCGAGGCGACGGCCCGCAAAGGAGGACAGGGCCGGGTCGTCGGGCGGGAGCGTCGTGGTGACGTTCGAGAGCGTGAGCGTTCCAGAGGGGATGGCGGGACCGTACACGACGTATCCCTTTCCGTGGTCTGTCGAACCTGTCCGGTTGCGGGGGACGCGGATGGTCACGCGGCGGCTCGCGTCGACGATGAGCACGTCGGCGATGTCGTTGCCCGGATCGATCGATGCGTCGGCGGCGTTCCCGGTCATCTCGATGAGCCGAGTCCCGGGGGGGAAGGACGTGGTGACGGTGCGCTGGTCGTATCCCGCGTCCCAGCGGTCGTTGCAGGCGACAAGGACATTGCCCGAGTACTGACCGCCGCCCAGGTTCTTGCGGCGTTCAAAGATGGTGACGTCGGTCAACGCCGGGTTGATGACGTCGGTCGAGTTGATGATGTTGAATTCACCGCGTGCATAGAAGTTGTGCAGCTGGACCAGCGTCGGGATCGAGCCGTCGGGCGTTCCCTGCGGGAATCCCGCCTGCGCAGTAGGGTTCCAGCCCAGCGCCGTGGTCGTGCCCTGGCGGGGCCAGAAGCCCCCGCTCCGCGAGACCCCGCGTGCGTTGTGATAGACCTCCGCCACGCCCGTCCGCATCAGGACATACGCCTGCATCGCGTATCCCATCTCGCGGACGGTGGGGTTGGCCGGGGCGCTCCCGCCGTCGCCCTTGGAGCCGTTGTCGTGGCTGAAGACATGGTTGACGCCGAAGCTGCCGTTGTTGAAGCCGTCATCCCCCAGGTCAAAGTGTGCGTTGACCACGTTCTGCCAGTTGCCAAAGCCTCCCGCGTTGAGCAGGTTGCGGAGTTCGCCCGACCCTGAGATGTCAAGGCAGTCGCGGTTGCCGAATCCGTCCTTGCGCGCGTAGTTGCTCCACGACCAGCTCCCGCTCTCGACCGATTCCCCGAAGGAGAAGGGCGTGACCCGCCGGCCGTCGGGCGTCACCCGCCGCTGGTACAGCACCGAATCGATGAACGTGTCCCAGAACCAGGATGGAACATGCTTGATCGCATCCCAGCGGAAGCCGTCGACCTTGAGGTCGTCCATC
The DNA here is from genome assembly GCA_035298585.1 of Phycisphaerales bacterium. Classification (GTDB taxonomy): domain Bacteria; phylum Planctomycetota; class Phycisphaerae; order Phycisphaerales; family UBA1924; genus JAEUJB01. The sequence continues at coordinate 6,870 of DATGXW010000359.1, read as the reverse complement.
ATCCACTGCGTGTAGCGCATGAGCAGGCCGGTGCCGTTGTCCTTGCCGGGGTCGCCCGCGGCGGGATCGCCCGTGTTGTAGGGGTAGAACGTGAAGTTGCTCACGCCCGGGTTGCGTGCGGTGCCCGGGTTGGTGACGGGCTGGCCGGGGAGCTGCTTGTCGGGGTAGAAGCGGGTGTTGGCGGGGTTGGGGCGGTTGAAGGTCGTGCCCGCCGGGATGTTGTCGGGGTTGCCCTCCTCGACCGGCTGGCGGATGAACTGGTGGTTGGTTTCCTGTGCGATGTCGATGAGCGCGACAAGGTCGCCGTTGTGCAGGCTGTAGTTGCCGCCGCCCGGATCCTCGGACTGCAAATAGCCCGAGGCGTTCCCGGCGTGAAAGTCGCCCCAGTTGCTGGTGGGTGTCTTGTTGACCGGAGGCGTCGCTGAGGCCATCCAGAACCCCGGATACCCTCCCGCGGCCTGGAAGCTCGCGCTTGTCTGGCGGCCGCTGTTGTGGTTGAGCACGCTGTCGATGTAGATGAGCCCGTTGGCCTGGTGCATCTCACCGATCATCCCGCGCATGTACTGCTCGGTGCCGTAGGCGGTCTGCGAACCAGGTCGGCCCAGGTCGAATCGGTCAAAGACGTCGTACCCGGGGCTGCCGGCGGCGGCCGCCCTGCTTGGTGGAGGGGCCCAGATCGATCCATACCCCGCCAGGAAAAAGTCAGGCACGCGCCGTTCCATGTCCTGCCAGCGGGTTTCGAACCACTGGAGCATCACGGGATTGTCGTTGCCGGCCTGCAAGACAAGTGCGGGACCGCACACCACCGCAAGCCCGGAGAGCGTGAAAATCTGAACGGTCGTACGAAGGGTCGGGCGGGTGTGCATGTCGGGAGAGTCCTGGGATCGCGGAACGAACAGCTCGGGTGTGGTCGACGGCCGGCGAGGAACCTTTCGCGGGCGGATCTGCCCCGCCAGCCCATGATCCAAAGCGATCATCCCGACGCCATCGCCGGGGCCTTTGAGTATCGCCCGGATCGATGCACAGGAGAATGGGTTTTGGCCCTTTGATCAAGGGAATTCTTCGCGGGGTAACACAAACCGGATGCGGCGGCATCCAGGCTTCAAAGTGCGTACGCTCCGTGCACGGGTTCATGGATCCGGGGCGGTTTGTGGGTGGTTTGTGGGGGTTGGTGGGGGCTGTATAGGGCGTTTGGATCGACCTTTTCCCGAGGATCAAGTCGCATGGCACTGATCGACGCGTTGGGGAACGTTGCACGTATTGCGGTCTTACGGCCGGGGATGCGCAGCCGGGGTTCTCGGACGCCCGCGACGCTCCTCCTGATGGCGGTCCTCTCGGCCGCGCCGGCAAGCGCCCTGGCGTGGGAGGTTCAGCCCGCCGGGCAGTCCAAGGTTGTCGGCGAACCCCTGGGGAACCGGATCGGCCGCTATTACCCCTCGGAGGAGTCAAAGCAGCACGCACTGCCGAGCATGGCCTTTGAGAGGCCGGCCGCCATCTCGGGCGTGCTGCCCGACGGTCTTTATTCGCATCCATCCTTCACAACCGACGGCACGATCCAGACCGTTACATTCCCGGTGGAACCCGGGACAAGCCTCTACGGCACCGGCGAGGTCGCAGGGCCGCTGCTCCGCAACGGCCGGACGATCGAGACGTGGAACTACGACGCCTACGGGTACGACGACACGTACAAGAATCTCTACCAGTCGCACCCGTGGGTGCTGGGTGTGCGTGCCGACGGCAGTGCGTTCGGTATCCTCGCCGATACCACCTACCGCGTGAAGGTCGACATGTCCAACGCCAAGCCCTCCGGCGGGACGTTCTCCTTCAGCGCGCCCGGTCCTGCTTTTCCCGTGATCGTGATCGAGCGCAAGCACCCGATGGAGGTCGTGACAGCGCTCGCGCAGCTCACGGGCACGATCGCGATGCCTCCCAAGTGGGCGCTCGGCTACCACCAGTGCCGGTACTCGTACTTCCCCGATTCACGGGTGATGGAGATCGCCAAGGGGTTCCGCGACCGCAACATCCCCTGCGATGTGATCTGGCACGACATTGACTACATGCACAAGTTCCTGTGCTTCACATTCGATGAGAAGCACTTTCCCGATCCCAAGCGGCACAACGCGAATCTCCATGCGCTCGGTTTCAAGAGCGTGTGGATGATCGACCCCGGCATCGCTGCGGACAAGGCCAACTTCAAGGATGGGAAGTACGAGGTCTACGAGACCGGGACCGCGCAGGACGTGTGGGTGAAGCAGGCCGACGGAAAGACGACCTACCGCGGCGAAGTCTGGCCCGGCTGGTGCGTCTTCCCGGACTTCACGCGCCAGGAAACCCGCGTGTGGTGGGCCGGGCTTTACAAGGACTGGATGGCAAACGGCATCGACGGCGTCTGGAACGACATGAACGAGCCGGCGATCTTCAACACGCCCGACAAGTCAAAGACGATGCCCGAGGACAACAAGCACCGCCCTGACGCGGAGTTTGCCGCGCCCAGCGGTGACAACCCCGGCGAGCACGCACGCTGGCACAACGTCTACGGCATGCTGATGGTCAAGGCCACGCGCGAGGGCGTGATGGCCGCCAATCCCGACAAGCGGCCATTCGTTCTTTCCCGTGCCAGCTACATCGGCGGACATCGGTACGGCGCGATGTGGACCGGTGACAACTCCGCCGACTGGTATCACCTTGAATCCAGCGTCTCGATGGCGTTGAACATGGGTCTTTCAGGTCAACCCTTCGCGGGGCCCGACATCGGCGGATTCGCGGGCAACGGCCCGGCGGGGGATGAAGGGCGCCACTTTGCCCGCTGGATGGGCTTTGGAACGCTCCTGCCCTTTGCACGTGCACACACGGCCACGGGAAACATCGACAAGGAGCCCTGGTCCTTCGGGCCCGAGGTTGAGAAGACCTGCCGGCAGGCGATCGAGCGGCGGTACCGCTTCCTGCCGTACATCTACACGCTCTTCCGGGAGGCTTCGGTAAGCGGCACGCCCGTGGCTCGCCCGCTCTTTTTCGTTGATCCGCGCGATCAGGCGCTGCGTGCGGAGGATGATGTCTTCCTGCTCGGCGGCGACGTCATGGTCGTCCCGAGCATGATGCCCGACCATTCGCGCGTCGTCACGCTCCCCAAGCCCGCCAACGGGGTTCGCTGGCTGGGCTTTGACTTTGAAGATGGTGACAACGCCGATCTTCCCGCGATGTACCTGAGGCCGGGCGCGATCGTCCCCACCGGGCCTGTCATGCAGTTTGTCGACCAGAAGCCCCTCGACACCCTGACGCTCCTGGTCGCGCTCGATCACCGCGGCCGCGCCGCCGGAACGCTCTATGAGGACGCGGGCGAGGGGTACGGGTATCAGAATGGTGAGTTCCTGCTCACGTCCTACACCGCCGACCGCAACAAGGACACGGTGACCGTGCGCGTCCTGGGCGTCGAAGGGGGAAACTCACGCCCGAACCGCAAGGTTGTCGTCAAGCTCCTGCTCGATGGCGACACGTCCGGTCCCGGCTCGGTGTGCAGTTCCAAGCAGGTCCGCATCATCACCGCCGAGGGCAAGGATGGCGATCCGATCGTGCTGAAGATCCCCTCGTGATGTGAGGAGCAAGGGCGAAACAAGGTGAGCGTGTGCAGATCTCAGCGGCCGACGGTCGGATTGCTCGCCGAGACGCGTGCAAGCTCCGTCAGCGCCCTGCGGGCGTGATCATCGAGCTCGATGTACTTCAACCCCGCCAGCATCTGCTGGTCGGGCCCGCTCACCCCCTCGGGCGCGACCCACACCACAACCACACGGATGTGCACCGTCCCCTCAAGACCCTGCACCTTGATCGACGTTTCCTCACCGGGCCGGATGCGATCAAAGGCCGTCCTGATGCGAGCGCCCGAACCCGAAAACTCCAGGACCTCCCCGATACAGCAGGAGATCCCGTCGCACACCAGTCGCCCGTGACGGCGCCGGTTCGCGCCGGGGATCGAGAGCGGGGGAGGGATGCTGATGTGGAATGCCATGGGGCTGGTATCGGTCTTCGCGCGCTGGACATGTCGCCCGCCCCAGGTTCTCTGTGGGGCTCGGACGGCACATAGGCAGGCGGTCCGGTCTGTGCCGAATGAGCCGAGAAAGCGATGTGCACAATAACCCCTACCGGAGGTGATCGCGGGTAACATGGACCCGGGGAGGGCTGACGCATGCCAAGTGAAAGTGATCTGGCGACCTTTCTCGCGGACCGGGATGTGCTCTGTCCATCCTGCAAGTACAACCTCCGGGGGTTGAAAGAAAGCCGGTGTCCTGAGTGCAATCAGGAACTCGTGCTCGGCGTCCAGTTGGCAGTGCCCTTCACGAGGATGTACATCGCTGCGATTTCAGGTCCGATTGCGGTCGGAGGTTCAGCGCTGCTCTCGCTTGGTGCCGTCGGCTGGGCTTCGCTCGGGCCAGGTCGTCTTCATAAAACCGTGTGGCTTGCCTTTGCTGTCGTTCCCGGCATTGCCTTGGTCATAAGCATCTGCAGCGTCTACGCACTGAGTCGAAGGGCTGGCCTGACCTGGTTTGGTCGTCTCCTGCCGTTCGAAAAATGGTCCATTGTGATTGCAGGATGGGCGTACGCCCTGGTGGTTGTGGTTGTCTTTTTCCTATGCATATAGAGAAGCCAGGAACTCACGGGCCTGTCTCCGATCCTTCTGATTGCCCGATGCGCTGCACTGTGCTCGTTTCCCCAGTGCCGAATGCCCAGTCCCCAGTGCCCTCCCCCCCCAGGAACTTTCCGTCCCATATAACCGTACTAAGGGTCGAGAGGAGCCGATAAACCCATATGCCCTCCACCCCGCACACCGACCTGTCGCCCGAGCTGCTCGAGCACATGCAGCGGATCAAGGCCAAGGCCATCGAGTATGGCCTGGACTTCTACGAGGTGGTGTTCGAGGTGCTGCCGTTCGACACGATGAACCAGATCGCCAGCTACGGCGGGTTCCCGACGCGGTTCCCGCACTGGCGGTGGGGGATGGAGTACGACAAGCTCTCGAAGCGCGATGCCTACGGCATGGGCCGCATCTACGAGATGGTCATCAACAACGACCCCTGCTACGCCTATCTCCAGGAAGCCAACAACGTCACGGATCAGAAGCTGGTGATGGCGCACGTGTATGGCCATGCAGACTTCTTCAAGAACAACTTCTGGTTCAGCAAGACCGACCGCAAGATGATGGACCAGATGGCCAACCACGCCACGCGGGTCCGCCGCCACATCGAGCGTCACGGTCAGGAAGTGGTCGAGCAGTTCCTTGATGCGTGCCTGTCGATCGAGCACCTGATCGATCCGCACTCGATGTTCATGGCCCGGGAAGGCGATGCGGGAGAGGACTTCAGCAGCCCCTTCCGTGCGGAGAAGCTCCCCGCCAAGGACTACATGGACCCCTTCATCAACCCCGCGAGCGAGATGGAGCGGCAGAAGAAGGAGTACGAGGAGCGCCGCCGCACCGAAAAGCACAAGTTCCCGCGCCACGCGACGCGCGACGTTCTGCTTTTCCTGCTCCGCAGCGCCCCGCTGGAGGAATGGCAGCAGGACATTCTCTCGATCATCCGCGACGAGGCGTACTACTTCGCCCCCCAGGGAATGACCAAGGTCATGAACGAGGGCTGGGCGACCTACTGGCATTCGAAGCTGATGACCCAGCACTTCCTCGAAGCCCGCGAGATCGTCCACTACGCCGACCAGCATTCGGGCGTGGTGCACATGCCTCCGGGAGGGTTCAACCCGTACAAGATCGGCGTTGAGCTTTTCAAGGACATCGAGCGTCGGTGGGACCGCGGCCAGCACGGCGCGGCATGGGAAAGCCTCGACACGCTCGGCGCGAAGGAACGCTGGGACGACAAGAGCATGAAGGGCCGGGAGAAGATCTTCGAGGTCCGCCGGATCTACAACGACGTCTCGTTCATCGACGAGTTCCTGACGGAGGAGTTTGTCGAGAAGCACAAGATGTACCGCTACCAGCGCGATCCGCAGACGGGTGAGCTCAAGGTCGTCTCGCGCGATTTCCATCGCGTCAAGCAGACGCTCCTGCACCACTTGACCAACATGGGCCAACCCTTCATCTACGTGGTGGATGGCAACTACCTCAACCGCGGCGAGCTCTTCCTGGCCCACAAGTTCGCGGGCCTGGAAGTCGATGCCGCCAAGGCCGTCGAAGTCCTGCGTGCGATCCGCCTTCTCTGGGGTCGCCCCGTGCATCTCCAGTGCCGGGTCAACGACGAGATGTCGCTGATATCTCTCCAGGGTCTTGACGACAAGCCCAAGCGCGAGCGGATCAGCGATGAGACGCCCCGGCCTGCACACCTGGTCGAGTAGCCTTCGCTCGGCGTCGGGCCGTGTCACGTTGGGGGGCGTCACGCCAGCCCCCCTTGGACCGACGTCATGGCCGCGTTCTGGCCTTCCGCCGATCGCCGCCTGAACCCGCCTTAACTCCCCGTCGTACCTGAACCTGCCGGCCGCTTTGAAATGGGCCATCCGCCGGGCGGGCCGGGCGTGGTATGCTGGTCGCCGGGCGCGTGGGCGATCGGGGAGCATGTGCATATGAGAGCAGGCTGGATCTGGGCGTTGATTGCCATGGCGGTGTGCACATGCTGTGCACGTGGTCAACAGCTTCTCTCGCCTCTTCTCACGGGTGATGAGCCGCCCTTCTCCAGTCTTGACATTGCATGGATCACCCGCGTGTGCGAGCTTGACGCGGAGCGTCGGCAGCTCTGCGCGGAGGTCTTGGCCCAGTCGCGCACCGAGATGGTTGCCGCCCAGCGCGAGCTGCTGCTGGCCAACTGGAAGAACGAGGTCGCCGCGCCCGAATCAGACGATACAAAGACGCACGAGGCGGCCCTGAAGCGCTGGCAG
>DATGXW010000358.1:0-8062 GCA_035298585.1 Phycisphaerales bacterium | reverse complement strand
TCGAGCAGAGCAGGACGGTGACGAAGCCGACCATGACCAGGTCGTAATAGCGGTACGAACGGCGGGGTGAACCCGGGGTCGCCGCAGTCGCCGCCGTGCTCGATGGTGTGCTCAAGCCTTCTCCTCCAGGACTGGTGATTTCGATCGCCGCCGACGGTTGGACGCACGGGCTTCGATGCCGGTGTGCACACCCCGTCGCGGGTCGGGAACGGTTCGGACCCGCATCCACAGCATACTTCGCCCGAACTACTATGGGTGGATGACCACCGCACTCCACGTCGCCACCACCGAGTTTGAGAAGATCGACCGCTGCGGCTCTCTCGACCATCGCCCCCGCGTCCTCCTGGGCAAGATGGGCCTCGATGGCCACGACCGGGGTGTCAAGGTCATCGCACGTGCACTCCGGGATTCGGGCGTCCACGTCATTTACTCGGGCCTCTGGCAGACGCCCCGCTCGCTGGCCATCTCCGCCCGCGATGAAGACTGCGACGTCGTGTGTGCATCCATGATGTCCAACTCGCACCTGGTCCTGGGCCCCAAGCTCGTCGGGGAACTCAAGACGCTCGGCCGGGCCGACCTCCCCGTGTACATGGGCGGCATTCTCCCGCAGGAAGATCTCCCGACACTGATGTCGCAGGGGATCGCCAAGTGCTTCACCACCGGCGTCGGGCTTCTGGACATCGTGGAAGCCGTGAAGCAGGCGGTGAAGGAACGCCCCGCCAAGGTCCCCGGCGGCGGGACCACCGCGCAGCTCGCCCGAGATATCTCCCTCACCCACGACGGCAAGAAGGTTCGAGGAGATGCACGCAAGCGTCGCCCCGCCCGCGTCATCGGCATCACGGGTTCACCCGGCGCCGGGAAAAGCACACTCGTTGCACAGCTCTCGGCCGAGTATGCGCGCCGGGCCAAGGAAGCCGCGGGCGACCCAGCCTCCCCCTTCCGCGGCAGGTGTGCAGTCGTCGCCTTCGACCCCATGAGCCCGATCACCAGCGGTGCACTGCTTGGCGACCGTCTCCGCGTCGATTTCAACAACCTCGATGAATCCGTCTACTACCGCAGCCTCGCCATCAGCGGAGAGGACTACCACGGCATCGAAGAGATCCTGAGCCTCATCGGCGGCGCGTTTGAACCTGGTTCCCCCGAGTGCTTTGACACCGTCTTCGTCGAAACAGTGGGCGCCGGCCAGAACGAAACCAAGATCCGCACGCACGTCGACAAGACCGTCGTGGTGCTCACGCCCGGCATGGGAGACGCCGTGCAGATGGACAAGGCCGGCATCCTCGAGATCGCCAACCTTTTCGTGTGCAACAAGGCCGATCATCCCGGCGAACACGAACTCGTCCGCGACCTGCGCGACATCGCCGGCCGCCGAGCGATCATCGAGACAGTTGCAACCAAGGGCCAGGGAATCCCGGAACTGCTCGACGCCGTGATCGGGTAGGCGTTCGGTGACCGGATCGTGCCCTGCACTCGCTGGATCCGCCGTGCCGTGAGCCCGCTGCACGAGGGGTTGTGTTCATTGTGATCTTTCGGAAACCTCCGCACGCGCTTTGGCATCCAACCTCGTACCCCCCGCGATAGACTCGATCATGAGAAGGCCCGGAGCCGGGCTCGTCTGAGTTCTCGGGGGATACGCATGGCCCTGATTCAAACGCCGACTGCACACGCACCCAGCGATCACACCATGCAGTGCATGGAGGTCTGGGGTGGCAATCGCTCGATTGACGCCGGAGTCAAGATGTCCGGTCTCGACGCCTGGGTCTATTCCCGGCCCTTCTCCGCCGACGGGGGTGAGGCAGGCCCCGAGGCGGGCGGGGGCGACATCCACTATCTCTCCAGTTGCATGACCGGACGCATCTCGCGGATGCTTGTCGCGGATGTTTCCGGCCACGGACGCGCGGTCGATTCGACCGCCGTGGCGCTCCGCGATCTCATGCGCAGGTACGTCAACTTCCTCGACCAGTCGCGCCTGGTTGAGAGTCTCAATGTTGAGTTTGGCAATCTCGCCCGCATGGGCGTCTTTGCAACCGCCATCGCGGCGACCTATTGGGCACCGAGTTCTTACCTCGTGGCGACCAACGCGGGCCACCCCCGGCCATTGGTGTACCGCGCCAGAACCGGTCAGTGGCAGTTCCTCCAGCCCGACACGGGAACAGGCGATGTTCAGGCGGAGGCTCGCGCGGTCGATGCCCCGACCAACCTCCCATTGGGCGTTCTGGAACCCACACGTTACGACCAGATGGGGATCCGCCTTGAGACCGGGGACATGGTCCTGATCTACACCGATTCGGTGATCGAATCCCGCAGCCGCGAAGGAAAGCTGCTTGGCGACATGGGCCTGCTCGACATTGTGCAAGGTCTTGATCCACGCAGTCCCGCCGATCTTGTCCCCGCGCTCGTGAAGACCCTGGAACTCCGCCAAGGGGGAGCATCCTTCAGTGACGACCTTACATGCCTCCTCCTCCGACGCAACGAGGAGGTTTCCAGGGTGCGCCTGTACGACGTCTTGACGGGCCTCGCCCGCGTGCTTGGGCAGGGCGCGGCGATACTGACCGGTCGAAAGACGCCCCTGCCATGGCCGGAGGTTCGCCTGGAAACCGTTGGAGGCATCCTTTTCGAACGCCTGAATCGACGCTGGAAGGGTGGTGTGCGGTAATCCGCGCTGCACATGCCCCGGGCCGTCGTTTGTCCACGGGAGAATGCCCGCAAGTGCCCGCTTTCACGGCGTAGACTTCGCCCTGATGAGTGAGCACACCGCCGACAGCACCGGGCAGGAACAGGAAGCTTCGCACCGGGTGGATGCGTCCGGCCTCGCCGAGGCCGGCAGCGCCATCGCCGCCGCGGAAGGTTCTGTTCCCATGCATGCGGGCCCTCGTGCACTCCCGGCCGCCCCTGAAATCGCGGGTGATCTTGAGGCAATGATCCTCTCGATCGGTCGCGCGATCCCACCCATCAAGCTGGCCGTGGCCCTGGGCATGATCACCCCCGAAGCGGCGGAAGAGGCTGCCGCACAGGCGCTCCCCGCACCCGATGCCGCGGGAATGGAGCCCAGGACCGACGCGGACGGCGAGCCTCAAGGGGCGGATGCCGCCGCCGTCGCCACGCCCGCAAAGCCGCGGCGAAAAGCCAAGTCAAAGAGCGGCGCCCCACAGGCCGTGGCGATCATCGAGAAGGCCATCGAGATTCTCAATGACCAATACGAGAAGACCGGCCGTGCGTTCCGCATCGAGCGCGTCGCCGGCGGCTACCGCTTCATGACGCTGGCCCGGTATGCGAGCGCCGTGGCCTCGCTGCACCAGGACCGCGAATCGGTCAAGCTCTCGCGCCCTTCCATCGAGACGCTGGCCATCATCGCCTATCGCCAGCCCATCACCCGGGCCGAGCTCGAAGCCATCCGCGGCGTCGCGTGCGGCGAGGTCCTCCGCTCGCTCATGGAGCGACGCCTCATCGCCATCGTCGGGCGTTCCGAGGAGCTCGGCCGGCCGATGCTCTACGGCACCACGCGGCATTTCCTCGACGCCTTCGGCCTCGCGACGCTGAAGGATCTTCCCTCCGCGCAGGATCTCAAGACCGCGCTGTGATCACAGGGCGGAGCGCGGATGAACACCCGTCTGCACGCTGCGCGATCGGTGTGCTCACGCGGCGACGCATGCAAGGATCGCGCGGCTGCACACCGCCCGGCATTCCTGCGAGTGAAGGTGGGGGGCATGGTAGTGGGGGGGGGGAAAGCCGCCAGTCGGACTCGAACCGACAACCCCCGCATTACAAATACGGTGCACTACCAGTTGTGCTATGGCGGCGTACGCCCGAAGTTTATGCACACGGCGCTCGCGGGAGGATGACCCCATCAGTCGGACGCGGCAGGCCGTGACGCCTCCCCTGCAAGGGTGGGTGGAACCGGGCGTCAAGAAATGATACAATTGTCTCAAAGTGAGACACTCGTCACAATGACGCAGCCTGTCGCAACGGAGGTCATTGCCATGCCGCTGACGCACACCCAGATGGACCGGAAGATCGAGGAGCATTTCGGGTATGAAGCCGCAGACAACGTCGAGGGTGTCCTCAAGACCCTGACCCCCGACGTCGTGCACGATGTGGTTGGCCTTCCCGAAGGTCCCTCGCACGGCCACGCAGAAGCCCGAAGGTTCTACGAGCGGCTCTTTAAGGATCTCGCCGAAAGCCATGTCCACTCCATCAAGCGGCTCTACGGGGAGAACTTTCTCGTCGACGAATCCCTCTGGGAAGGGCGTGCACCCGGAAAGCCGTTCGGGATCGAAGGCCGCAATCGCGAGCTCAAGTTCAGGCTGCTGCACGTGGTGGAGTTCGACCCCTCCGGCCTGATCAAGCGCGAGCAGGTGTGGCTGGACATCGCCGCGATCCTCCGCCAGCTCTCGGAGGGTTGAAAGCATGCCCCGTCGAACGATTCCAACGCCGATGCCGACGCCGACGCCGACGCCGACGCCGACGCCGACGCCGACGCCGACGCCGCCCTCCACTTCGGTCAATCCGCCGGCCACCAAGACCAAGCTCAGGATGCGCAAGCAGCTCCTCGAGGCCGCGGCTCGCCTCCTCAAGAATGGGCACAGGCCCTCGATCGACGACGTGGCACGCGAGGCGATGGTTTCGCGCGCCACGGTGTACCGCTATTTCCCCAGCGTGGAGGCCATGCTCGCCGAGGCTCCCGTCGATCACGCGGTGGCCGACCCCGCCGCGCTCTTTGCCGGAGATCCATCGCTCGACCCGGTTGCACGCCTGGAGAAGGCCGAGTCGATGCTGCACGAGGTCTGCTATCAGAACGAGCGATCACTCCGCGTCATGCTCGCGGCGAGCGTTCAACGGCATCTTGATGCACATGTGCGGGATGTCCCGCTCCGGCAAAGCCGCAGAACAGGACTTATCGACGCCGCGCTCGATCCCGTCCGGTCGTCGCTTTCCAGGGCAAGCTACGAGCGGCTGCGTGCGGCCCTCTCACTGGTCTTTGGCACCGAATCCATGATTGTCTTCAGCGATGTCCTGGGTCTTGATGAGAAGGCCGCCCGCGAGGTCAAACGCTGGATGATCCAGGTATTGGTCAGCGCGGAGATTCCAGCCGCAAGCTCGGCCCCAACCCGGACCGCAACCAGAACCCCCAGCAAGACGCCCAGCAAGACCGCAATCGGGGCCGCAAGCATGGGAGCTTCCCGCGCCCGCAAGCCCTGAGGACGCAGCGCGGGTCCCGGATCCTGCTCAACAGCCAAGTTCGCCCGCGATCGCCCGCCATACCTCGATCGGTAGCTTGGGCTTCAAGGTCCGAAACGCGCCTTGGGCGCCGAGCTTCGCGTCCGCCGCATGATGTGGATGCACCTTCGCCCCCGCCCGTCGAAGTGCATCAAACGCACACTTGGAGCCGCCCACGATCGCCCACCCGATCGGCTCATTGTCATGCACATGCCCCGACTTTACCTCCATGTCCGCCCCGGCTTCGATCAGAGCCTCCACCGCGGGCCCCCGGTCATCCCAGGCCGCAAAGTGCAGTGGCGTTCCCTGGTCGTACCCCCCGCGTGCGTTCACGTCCGCCCCTCGCGCTGAAAGCCAGCGGATCACGCCCTCAAGACCCGCCTGCGCCGCCGTGTGCACAAGCGTGAAATTCTCTCCCATCGTAAAGAGGTAGATATGCCCCGCCGCGGGCGCCGGGCCCCTGAATCGCTCCCGCGTGATCCGCACCGAAAGCCCCCGCGGCTCCTTGGCGACAGCCACCTCAAGCAGCCCGAGATCCCCCGTGCGGACCGCAAGAAACGGATCGAGCGCAGCGCCACGCATGACCAGGTGTGCCGCCACCTCGGGCCTCGATGTCGCCAGCCACTGCGCCGCCGTGCTCGCATGGTCGATGTCGACCGCATCGATCTCCGCCCCGTGCGCCAGCAGCAGGTCCGCGATCTCCACCGTCCGCGCAAAGTGCAGCGGGAACTGACCATCCCCCCCGCGCGCACGGACGATCGATGGATCCGCCGCGAGCATGCCCCGCAGTTCCGCCACCTTCCCGAGCCTCGCCGCCGCGTGGGGCGTGAGCGTCGCGCCCCGGCGGAGCAGGTGATCGCTCATGGCATCGCCCGCGCTGTCCAGGACGCCAAAGCTCCCCGCCTGCCAGTCGCTGCGCTTGTCGATCTCAGCGCCCAGTTCCAGAAGCAGGTCGACCATCGCGATGCGGTCTGTGTTCACCGCGTGGATCAGCGGCGTCGCGCCGAAGCAGCCCGGATCCGTCGCGTTCACCACCCCCGGCGACGCCGTTGCAAGTGAACGCACCCTCTCCAGGTCCCCCGTGCGGATCGCATGGACGAACTCTTTGACGCCGGCCGGTGTCATGCACTCCTCCGCAATCCCTTGAACTTCCGGGTGATCACTAGCGGAACGGGCCGAATGTCGGGAACGTCACCACCGAGCGTGCCTGCGAATACCAGGGCTCGAGCGGCGCCGTCTGGTTCTCCAGCGAGGCCTCGGAGATCGCCGATTCCTCGAGCATGTCCTCGATCCTGCCGAACTCCTGCTGCGCTGTGATGCGGTCTCCCGCCGACGCCGCCGCGATCACGATCCACAGCCGTCGGCGCAGCCCCGCCGGGTCGCGCTCGACCCCGCGCTGGGCGACCAGCCGCGCTTCGCGGTAGCGCCCCACCTTCATCAGCGCTTCGGCGTACGTGTCGACCTCCTCCAGCGTCGCGTCGGTCCGCGCTGCCAGCGGGCCCAGGAGGTCCGCCGCCCGGGAAGGGTCCTGGCACTGCATGTCCGTCGAGCGGACCAGGAGCGACCCCAGGAGCACCGCGTACGTCCGCGTTTCAGGTTCAAGGCGTCTGGCCATCTCCGCCGCGGCGATCGCCTCTTTGCACAGCCCAAGCTCATCGAGCGAGCGGGCGACGGTGGCGAAGGTCGCCGCCGGCAGGTCCGCCCGGCTCAAAAGCTGCGCCGCCGTGTCGCGCGCCTTGTCACGATCGCCGGAAATCAGGTGAACGCTGATCGCACGCAAGAGTACGTGCGGAGAACGCACACCCGCGTCGATCGCGCACTGAAGCTCGTCCGCCGCCCGGTCGTACCACCCCATCGAGGCGTACGCATCGGCGCGCCGCAGTTGTGCGTCGAGCCCCGCCTGTGCTCCGTCCTTGGCGAGCAGTTCGCTCAGGCGGTCGGAGAACGTCGTCCCGTTCGCCGCGTCCATCGACGAAAGACTGTGCTGGAGCTCGATCGCAAGCTCCGCGTCGTCGGTCGAGTTGGCAAACCGGCCCACCGCGGCCAGCGCTTCAGAGCTCTGGTTGGCCGCGAGCAGCAGCTCGACATACTTGCTCAGCGCCATCGCGTCGGTGGGGTACGCCGTCGTGTGGATCTTCATGCACTCAAGCGCCTGGTCGGATTGCCCCGCCATCGCGTACGACTCGCCCGCAAGAAAGAAGTTGCGCTCCGGCGTCACGCCGATCGCCCCCGCCCTGCCGAACTGCTCGGCCGACTCGAGATACCGCCCCGCGTCGCGGAGCACCCACCCCATCGCGTGCGGGATGGTCGCGTCGGTGCTCGCGAGCGTCCAGGCTCTGCCGTATGTCTTGAGTGCGTCGTCATACCGACGCTGCAGGTGCTGCGCATCGGCGATGCGGATCAGCGCCTCAAGGTCCCCCGGCGAGGAGCGCAGCACCTGCGACCACGCGTCCTCGCACCGAACCGCGTCGGCGAACGGATTCGTCGATTCCGCCGGCGAGTGATACCCCGCCCAGTACAGGATTCCCCGCGCCCGATGGATCGACTCAGACTGCTCCGCCGGGAGCTCGGTCAACAGCGACGCCAGCAGTTGCTCCGCCTGCGACCGCTCAAACCGCGCCATGTGGCCCCACGCACGCGCGAGATCCGCACGCGGCTTTTCATTCAATGTTTCCGCCGCAAGGTCCAGGCACGAAGCCGCCTGCGAGAGGTAGCTGGCGATCTCCGCGTCAGAAGATGGGCGTGCACGCAGCGCCATCCAGATGAACGTCTCGCCCGCGACCTGGAGTGCATACGGGAACCCCAGCCGCTGCGAGGGCCCTTCCGCCGGCGCGGCCCGCAGCGC
>DATGXW010000357.1:0-1855 GCA_035298585.1 Phycisphaerales bacterium | reverse complement strand
CGCGTGCTTGGGGTTGAACAGCACACGGTCGTACTGGCTCAAGGGATAGTCGGCATCCTTCTCGACCTGCGAACTGATCGCCACGATCCGCCCCGTCAGCGTGGGGATCTCGATCTTGTCGGGGAGATGAATCCCGCTCTTGGTCTGCTTCTTGTCCTCATCCTTGCGGATGAGCACGCGCTTCCCGATCGGCTCGACCGTCTCGAGTGTCCTGGAGACCGTCTCCCCGGGCTTGGCGCCCCGCCCCGGGGCCTTGTCCTTGTTCGGCTCGCTCATCATCGTGCCGCAAGTGTAGTGCACTCTGGCGCTCATCTTGCGGCGGGGCCTTTCCAAGCCCGTCTTTGTTCTTCCCCTGCTCGGCGTGCCCCCTTCAACCGCTTCTGAGCCCCGAGGCAGGCGGAAGTTCTCCAAAGACTTCAAGCAGCCGCGGATGCACACGGATCAACGCCGATCTGATCTGTCTTCATCCGCGTCCTCCGCGAAATCCGCGACCTGCCCTTTCATTCCCCTCTCCCATCCGTGCCACCCGTCTTTGGCCCTTTGGCACTATGCCTCTTTGGCTCTTTGTTCTCCCCAGTGCTCCCCCCTCCAACCTTTGCCGCATTGGCCCACTTTGCCCTATTGGTGTCCTTCTTCCCTTCACTCCGTCCCGTACAACCGATCACCCGCATCCCCCAGCCCCGGCACGATGTACCCCTTCTCGTTCAACTGCCGATCCACCGACGCCGCATAGATCGGCACCATCGCATCCTCATCGTGCAGCCGCTTGATCCCCTCGGGCGCCGCCACCAGGCACAACATCCGCAGGTCCCGCGCGCCGGCCTTGCGAAGCAGCCGGATCGCCTGCACCGCAGACCCCCCCGTTGCCAGCATCGGATCCACCAGGATCACCGGCCCCGCATCGATGTCCCTGGGCAGCCGCTTGAGGTACGTCACCGGCTGCAAGGTGTGCTCATCGCGCGCCAGCCCCAGGTGCCCCACCCGCGCCTCGGGCATCATCTCCAGCACGCCCTCGGCCATCCCGAGTCCCGCCCGCAGCACCGGCACCACCGTGATCTTCGCCGCAAGCCGAGACCCCTTCGTCCGCTCGACCGGTGTATCAACGTCCACCTTCTCGACCGGCAACTCGCGCGTCGCCTCGTACACCATCAGCCCCGCGATCTGGTACAGGAGCGCACGAAACGGCCGATGGCTCGTCGCGCGGTCACGCAAATACGTCAGCTTGTGCTGAATCAGCGGGTGATCAAAGATGATGACGTTGGGGGTCTCTCCCGTTCGCATGCACCCAGCGTATCTCCATCACCCCATCCGTGCGAGCTATCATCCAGCGCAGCCCTGCGACGCGGGGCGCCACTCGTGATCGGGACACCGTGCACACCGCACCTTTCCGCAATCGGAGCTTTGCATGAACAGGACGTTGACCTGCGCTGTCATCCTCGCGTTCACCTCGGCCCTCACCCTCACCGCCTGCGAGGATAAAAAGCAGCCCGCCGCGCCCACGCCTCCCGCGGCCGACGCCGGCAAGTCCTCCCTCGACGCCGCCAAGGACGCCGCGAGCGACGCGGCAAACAAGGCGGGCGAGAAGGTCGGCGAAGTCGTCGACGCCGCCAAGGAAAAGGTCGCCGAGACCACCGAAGCCGTGAAGGAAAAGGTCAAGGAGACGACAACGGCCATCACCGAGAAGGCCCAGGCCGCCATGAAGGACTACCTCGGCGGACTCACCGACGCCAACGCCGCGATGGAGAAGATCAAGGGCATGTTCGATGTCCCCGCCGGCCTCGCCTCGCTCAACGACGCCGCCAAGAAGGTCAACACCAACTCCACCATCCTCGGCTCACTCCCCGCCGATGAGCAG
>DATGXW010000356.1:0-4728 GCA_035298585.1 Phycisphaerales bacterium | reverse complement strand
GGAGCGGGGCATGCCGAACTTCTCGAAGGCCTCGCGCGGGGCGCCCGACAGGGTGTACAGCAGGTACGAATCCCCCTTGTCGTCGATGACGTTGTAGAAGAAGGCGCCGAAGGCCGCCTGGGTCAGTTCCCTCCCCGCGTCGGTCACCTTCTGGACCAGGGAAGTCAGTTCGAGATCCGCACCGATGGTCAGCGCAAGCTCGTTGAGCGCCTCGGCCTCCTGCCGGAGTGAACGCTCGCGCTCCTGGCCCTCGCGCCTGACCTTGGCGAGCTGGAGCTGGGCGGTCACGCGTGCGTGCAGTTCGCGGGCGCTGAAGGGTTTGACCACGTAATCGTCCGCCCCGGCGTTGAGGCCTTCGAGCCTCGATTCCTCGCCCGCACGCGCAGACAGCATGAGCACCGGGATATCCCGCAGCGCTGCATCGCCCTTGATGCTCCGCAGGAGCGCAAAGCCGTCCATCACCGGCATCATCACGTCCGTGACGATCAGGTCGGGGCGGCGCCTGCGAGCCGATTCGAGCGCTGCCCGCCCGTCGGTCACCGCTTCCACGCTGAACCGGCTTCCCAAGAGACGCCGGACATACTCGCGCATGTCGGAGTTGTCATCGGCGAGCAGGATGTGCTCGCGCGAGTGCAGCGCTGCATCGGCCTGCATCCCGTCCTCACTGCGCGATGGGCCCTGCTCCCCCCCCTCGGCATCGCCCCCGCCGGGGAGCCAGCGCAGCGCTTCCTCCACATACACATCCGCGATCGCCGAACCCGAAATGTCGGTCCGGGCCGATATCACCTGCTGCGGTGGAAGGTGGGATGAACCCTTGAGCAGCCGGACGGTGAACGTGCTGCCCCTGCCCGGCTGGCTCGCGACCGTCACCTCCCCCTTGTGCAGCTTCACCAGTTCAAAGACCAGCGCCAGGCCGATCCCCGATCCCTCGTGCGTTCGACCCTGTGCTCCCTCCACGCGGTGGAAGCGGTCAAAGAGCCGGGGCAGTTCCGCCTCGTCGATGCCGATCCCGGTGTCGGCGACCGTGATCTTGACGTGCGTGCCGGCATCCGCGACCGAAACCCGGATCGACCCCTCCAGCGTGTACTTGAAGGCGTTGGAGATCAGGTTGAGGATGATCTTCTCGTAGAGGTCGCGGTCGACGTAGACGTTCTCCACCGAACCCGGGTCGCAGTCGATGTGCAGTTGCATCCCCGCACGCTCGATCGCGGATCGAAAGACGCTCGCCAGCTCGCACGTCAACCCCGCGATGTCGGTGGGGGCGAAGGCCGCCTTGATCCGTCCCGCCTCGATGCGGGAGAAGTCCAGCAGCGTGTTGACCAGCTTCTGGAGCCTGCGTGCATTGCGGTGCACCGTTTCGAGCCGCTCACGCTGGACGGGGTTGTTCTCACCTTCGAGCGCGTCCTCGGTCGGCCCGAGCATCAGCGTCAGCGGCGTCCGGAACTCGTGGCTGACGTTCGAGAAGAACGCCGTCTTGGCGCGATCAAGCTCCGCGAGCGCCTCGGCCCTGCGCTTCTCCTGCTCGTACGCGTCCGCGACCGTGATCGACGCTGAGATCTGCCCCGCCGCGAGGGAAAGGAACCCGACGTACTCCTCGTCGAGCAGGCGGAAGGGGTTGACCCCCGCGATGAGCACACCGTGCCGCTGCACGTCCGCCGAGCTTGCAATGGGGAGCATCACCGCGAGCGAGGGCGGTCGGCTCCATCCCCCCGTCGGAAGGTCGTTCCAGCGCGAAAGGTCCGAGATGATCCGGGGTCCGTGGCCCTCCGTGGCTTCCTTGGCCGGCCACGGCGGGCCGGGATCATCCTTCCTGATCACTTTCGGCGCCGCCGCATGGTCGGTGCCGATGCCGCTCGACGCCATCAGCGAGAGGTCGCCGTTGTCATCGGTCACGTACAGCATCGTGAAGGGGAGATCGATGAGGTTGGTTTCGAGTGCACGTGCCGCCCGCTGGCAGACATCCTGCCACGTCCTGAGATCGGCGGTCGCCGATGCGAGCTCGCGCAGGAGCTTGAGCTGGCGTTCTCCGATCACGCGCTGCGTGTCGTCCGTGTTGGCGCAGATGATCCCGCCGACGCCCCCCTCGTCGTCGGGGATCGGCGTGTACGAATACGTGTAGTACGTCTCTTCCGGGTACCCGTTGCGCTCCATGATCAGGAGCTGCTCCTCGACGTACGTTCCCTCGCTGCCGCCCATCGCCGTCTTGAGCATCGGCCCGATCACATCGGCGATCTCGCTCCACACCACCGACACCGGCTGTCCGAATGCGCGAGGGTGCTTGCCCCCGATGATCGACTTGTAAGGATCGTTGTAGAGATAGGTGAGTTCCGGGCCCCACCCGATCCAGATCGGCTGCCGGGACGTGAGCATGATCCGCACGGCGGTCTTGAGACTCTGCGGCCATGTGCTCGGAGGCCCCAGCGGCGTCGTGCTCCAGTCAAAGCTCCGCAGTCGTTCTCCCATCTCGCCCCCGCCGGTGAGAAAGGAAAGAGGCTTGTGCGATTCGGCGTGAGAACTCACCTGCGGATGCTCCTGGGCACGGGGACGCGCGAAAACAATCGCCATCACCCCATCAGGCGAATGAGGAGGTTAGCTGTAAGTCCACAACGCCTGCGGCAAATGAGGAACAACTCATGAAGAACAATTCAGACGCGGAGTGCGGCAACTTCGACATCACTTGAAGTCAGTCGACGACCCATCATCGCCGGATCAACTCGGCCTGCACGAGCGTGCTTGCCGCGACAGGCCAAGTCGCTCCGCAATCCGGAGTTTGGATGTGGAACCGTGCGAGGACCTCGGTCAGGCTCGGCAAGTGCAGCGCAGGAACGCACACTGGAGTCAGAGAATGACGCGAGTCAGGCCTTCCGCCACCATCGCCAGGAGCAGCACCGGCAGGTGGATGATCGACGCGAAGAAGAGCTTTCGAGCCGCAGCCCTGGTCCGGTTCTGGATAAGCCCGGCCGAGAGCCAGAGCATCCCCAGGCCGAAGACCCCCGAGATCACCGCGTACGGCAGGCCCAGGAGGCCCGGCATCGCCCAGGCCGGGAGCATCGTCGCCGGCACCAGCAGGATCGACCACATCGCGATCGAACGTGCAGTCCGGTTCTCGCCGTTGGCAAGCGACGGAAGCACCTTGTACCCCCCGCGGAGGTAGTCATCCTTGAACATCCACGCGATCGCCATGAAGTGCGGCATCTGCCACACCGTCATCAGGATGAACAGCGACCATCCACCCGGCACACGCAGTGCATCAAGCCCGCCCCCGGCCCACGCGGCCGTCCAGCCGATCAAGGGAGGCAGCGCACCGGGGATCGTCCCCACGTGCGTCGCCCAGGGTGTCAAGGGCTTGAGGGGGGTGTACGCGAGCACATAGACCAGGATGCACGTGAGGGAGAGGAGCGAGGGAATGGTCCCGCACCCCAGCGCCAGCAGCCCCACCCCCAGGATTCCCAGGATCAGGCCCGCCAGGAGCACCCCTTGGGGCTGGAGTCGCCGTGTCGGGAGCGGGCGTGCACACGTCCGCTGCATGAGTGCATCCCGGTCGCGTTCCATCCACTGATTCAGTGCGTTGGCGCCCGCCGCGGAGAGTGCAGTCCCTGCGATGCACGAGAGCCCGCTGAGAAGAAGTTCGCCGATCGACCATGGCCGATTCAGGCCTGCCATGGCGAACCCGACGCCCGACGTGATCGTGACCAGGCGGGTGATCCGCGGCTTGGTGGCCTCCATGAGGGCCGCAACCACGCCGCGATCCTCAACCTGCGCGGCGATAACGCCCGGAGCACCGGTTGAGGGGGCGGCTTCAGCCGTGCTGGCGGCGGCGGTCGACAAGGGCACTTCTCGCGGAAAGGCCAAACGGAACTGCAACGCTGACCACCAAGAGGCAATCCCGTAAGGCAGTCAGGATTGCGGTTTGGCAGGAATTGAGTATAGCCCTCACACCCTCTTCCGCACGGTCCACATGGTTGATGTTCGTCAGGGCTTGCGGAGGATATAAATTCCATACCCCAAGGTAGGAATATCGATCTCCTTGCCCGACTCATCCACCACCGCCAGTAGCCGCAGCGGACTCCGCTCGATGGCGTCCAGCCATTGCTTGCGGCTGTAGCACCGCAGTGCATAACTGCTGACAAACTCGCGCGAACCCGAGGGGCTCGTCGCCGTGATGTGGGAATACACCCGCTCGACCCGCGCGGAGGCTCCCCGCGTCGCGGTGGGGGGCTCGTACTGGATCAACTGGCTCACCGTCATCCGCCCCCGGGTGCCGGTCCATTGATCCTCGGTCGGGGACTCATACCCGTACAAGGCGACCGACAGCCCGATGATGTAAACGCCCCCGGTCTTGAGGCTTGCGGCGGTGGAGGCAAGGTGGCGGTCCAGGTCCTTGTCGCTCGTGAGGTGCCGGATCGAATTGATGAGATTCATCGCCGCATCGAACTTGCCGCGACCGGCTACCTTGTCGAGTTCGGTCATGTCCCCGACCAGGAACGTCGCCGAGCCCCTCGACTCCGAGGCCGCGCGTGTCCTTTGGCGTGCATACTCGATCATGGGTTCAGCAAGATCCACGCCCACGGCCTGACAGCCGCGGGCGGCGAGTGCACGAACGTAACGCCCGGTTCCGCACGCCGGTTCGATCCAGGTCCGCGCGGCCTTGGCCATGTCCCCACCATACCGCTTGGCGAGGCGCAGGCACAGCCCGACCTCGCGGGCGGTCCCGGGCGAGTGGAGCAC
>DATGXW010000355.1:0-12514 GCA_035298585.1 Phycisphaerales bacterium | reverse complement strand
ATGATGGCGGGAACAACCCCGGCGAGTGCTGCCAGCGCGATCGCGCCGGCTCCCACGATCACCGCCGCCTGGGGTGGGAGGCTGGGGTCGATGGCAAGTCCGACGCGCTCCTTCATCGCGGTGGCGGCGACCTGGACACCGATCAGGCTCATCAGCACACCCGCGATGGCCCCGAACATGCCGATGACCGCCGACTCGGTGAGCACCAGCCCGAAGATCCGTCCGCGTGTGCATCCAAGCACACGCAGCACCGCGATCTGCCGACGACGCTGCTCCATCGAGTTGTAGAGCGCCAGCATGATGCCGATGCCGCTCGATACGAGCACCACCACCCCCATCGCGACAAAGATCCGGTCGATGTTCCCGACGATCGTGAAGAGCCGGTCGATCTCCTGCCGCGGGGCCGCGACGGTGATCGAGGTGTCGCGGCGGAGCTGGTCGAAAACCTGCGGCAGATTCGCGGGCGTGTCAGAACCATCCCTCGTGATCAGCCGTGCATACATGCCCGTGATCTTCTTGTCCTCCTCGGTCAGGTCCGCCGTTGTGATCGCGGGGTGCACATGCTCCTCTTCATGTGCATGGTCGTGGTCGTCGTGTGCATGCTCTTCGTGTCCATGTTCTTCGTGTGCATGCACATCGTCCGCCGCGTGATCGTGCTCATCTTCGTGTGCATGCTCCTCCCGTTCGATGCGATCAAACGCGTGGATCAGCCATGCACTCTCAAGATCGGTGAACATCGCCCGGTCATGACTCCCACCCGTCGGCTTGAGGATTCCGACGACGGTGTACTTGAACTCGTTGTGCACATGGACCGGGGTGGCGGCCTCATTGCCGCGGTTGTCGGCCGTGCCGTGCGTGAGCGCGATCTTGTCTCCCGGCTTGAGGCCCGACACCCGCGCCGCCTGCGCGCCAAGCACAACTTCAAAGTTCTTTTCGAACGGCTTGCCGGCCGCAAATTCCCACGACTCGCCCGGATTGGGCTTGAACTTCTGGAAAAAGTCGACGGTCGTGGCCAGCACCGGGATTGACCCCTGGTAGCTGTCGCCCAACTGGATGGGGATCAGGTACTGCCAGGGGGCGCTGCCGCCGAGCTGTTCATACTTGGCCCAGGTGATGGGGCGGCGCGGCGCGTTGGCGTAGAAGACGCCGTTGAGGATGCTCACCAGAGGCGACGCGTCCGCGCTGATCAGCAGATGCATGTCTCCCGATCCGCGGCTGAAGGCCTTCCTGCCTGACTCCCGCATCATGAGCAGGACCAGAAGGAGTCCGACGGCCACTCCCACGGTGATGCACGTGGTGATCGTCGAGAACCAGCGGGAAGTGAGAGAGCGGCGGATGATCGTCCAGTCGGTCAGTGCCATGGCTAATGATACGAGATTCTCAATCCGCGGGGTTCTGTCAGGGGCGGCGGCTCGAACTTTCATCCAAGGACCTTCGGAGGGTCGATGGCAGTGGCTGGACGCGATCGCGGCGGGGCTCGGTCTTGCGGCCGTACGCTCGTGTTCTGGGTCGTTTGTTTCCGCGTGCCGCTCAACACACTGGCGAACCTTGATGAACCCCGCTCCTGTCTTGATTTCTCTGTCGCGCGGCCTGTGGGCGGCGGGGGTATGCACGTGGGCTGTGCGCACGGCCGAGGTGCTTGCGCTGCGAGGCCGACAGGTCGCGTTGATGGTTCACCGCGACGACCCGGGCATGCAGCGGCTGCAGCCCAGTCTCCCCTCGGGTGTACGGATCTTCGACATCGGGCACCTGCCACCCTTGGAGAGTTGTGCGGGCGATCTTGCGCTGTACATTCCAGCCTACCGCGACGTCCTGCGCTCGATGGTGGCGGCGACCAAGCTTCCGGTGATCTATATCCCGACCAGCCTTGGCGACAGCGTGGGGATCGCCGCAGCGCTCTCGATCGCGGATCCCGAGTTGATCCGCGTGGTCGCGTGGCAGCACTCGCCGATCCCCTATGAGGCGGCGGTGATTGCGCGCTACGAACCCCTGTTCTGCCAGTTTGTGGGCGTGAGCGAACAGATTTCCCAGGCAATCCGGAGTGCACACCCGGGGCGCTCGGCGGATATCAGGACCGTGCTGCACGGTGTGCCGACGCCACCTGCATGCCCCCCGCGGCCGCCTCTTGCGGGGCGTGACCTGGCGCTCATGTACGCCGGAAGGCTCGAGAACGAGCTCAAGCGATCAAGCTCCCTGATCGCGATTTCTGATGAACTCGCCCGGCGTGGCGTCCGCCACCGCCTGACGATCGTGGGTGACGGCCCCGCCGCCGAGGAGATCGACGCCGCGATTCGGACCGACGGCCGTGCCGGCAGGATTCGCCGCCTCCGCTCGATCTCGACCGAGGGAGTTCAAAGGTTGCTTTGCGAGCACGACTGTTCCCTGCTGCCCTCTCGCGTCGAGGGCTTGAGCCTGTCCGCGATGGAATCGATGGCGGCGGGCTGTGTTCCGATCATCACGCGAACTCCCTCGGGTTCGACGACGCTGGTCGATCACGAGCACAACGGCCTGCTGGTCGACGTTGCGGCCTCCGAGAGCGATGAGGTGGTCGCGCGTGCATTTGCGGGGGCGGTCGAGCAGGCGCTGCGCATCGGGCTGCCCGGCCTTTCCATCGCGGCGCACCGCAAGGCGGCGGATCGATTCTCCTTGACGACCTACGGCGACGCCTGCGAGCAGGTGCTGCACACCGCGTCGGTCGCGGGGTTCCGTCGCTGGCCCACCGATCGTCCCTGTGCGTTCACCACCGCCGCGGCAACGGCCGGCGGCTCTGGCGCGGTGCCGGCCGACGGCGCCGCACGGCTGCGCGATCTGCTCAGCCGCCTTTCGGGCAGAACGATCGTGATACACGGCACGGGCCGCCACTCGCTCGAGCTTGCGTCGGTGCTTGCCGAATCACCCGCGAAGATCGTCGCCTTCAGCGATGATGATCCCAAGCGCCACGGCCAGAAGATATGGAACTGGCCGATCATCGCGCCCCCCGCGGCCGCCCGGACCGGGGCGGGAGACGTCGTCATTAGCAGTTGGATGAACCAGGATGTCATCTGGGACCGCAGACAGGTCTACGAACAGCAGGGAATGCACGTGCACCGCATCTACGCATGACCCGGCGGCGTCGTTGCCCGAGGCGTGATGAGACAGATCATCAGCCGTGTCAGCAGCCGCTGTTGGGAGAATTGAGCCCATCCCAGTCGCCGCTGGTGATCTCCTGTTCAAGCTTCTGGCCGGCGGCGCTTTCTCTCACCCCGGGGTGTGCACGGATCAGCGCGAGCGCCTGCCGACGCGAGCCGCGCTCGCAGTAGAGCCGCGCAAGCCCCAGCACGCCGTCGCTTGTGGGCTCGATCCCAACCGCACGTTCCAGGTGCTCGATCGCTTCTTTGGGGTTGTGTGCAAAGACATCCAACGCGATGCCAAGCTCCACGCGAGCCTCCACGTGCCCCGGCTCGCGGTCGACGATGCCGCGCAGGATCCCGACCAGGTCGATGTGCACACGGTGACCCTCGCACACCGCCAGGCTCGCGGCCCGGCATGCCAGGAGCAGGGGCTCGGAATCGGTCGTGCCCGTCTCGATCAATCGCTCGGCGATCGACGCGAGCTGCGGGGGTGAGGGGGCGGGCCGTTCCAGCTCCTGCGCGAGCTCTTCCAGCAGAAGTTGGACCGTTGGTTCGAGCATGAAATCAGGACGTCCAGGAGGCTTGATCGTCTGCTTCGCGGGCCGCCGGTAATTCTAATCGGGGGGATTTCATGGATGCACACCAATTTTGCAAGGTGGGAAGCGGGACATGAATTCATCCCGGGCGGCTGTCCTGTGTACATCCTTCGGCCAGCGCGTGCCCCCGGGCGCGGAGCCGTGAGCCCGGTCGGCGGGATTGTCGCTAGACTCTCCGACTGCACGAATCGTCCAATTTCGGAGAATCCACATGCAAGATTCCAACCGCCGCAGCTTCCTCCTCAGCACCGCCGCCCTGGCCGCGATGGCCGCCGCGGGACGTGCTGTTCAGCCCTCCACCAAGCCCCAGCCGATCAACAAGCCAGAGCCCAAGGCCATGCAGCCAGAACCGGTTCTCGAAAAGCGCAAGTTCGGCAAGACCGACATGAACGTCACCGTCCTTGGCTTCGGCGGCGCCGAGATCGGCTTTCAGCAGACGGACATCGACACGGTTTCCAAACTGCTCAACTCCGCGCTCGACGCCGGCCTGAACGTCATCGATACCGCCGAGTGCTACGCGGGCTCGGAAGAATCGATCGGCAAGGCCGTCAGCCACCGCCGCAAGGACTTCTACCTCTTCACCAAGGTCGGCCACATGGACGGCTACTCGGCCCCCGACGGCTGGACCAGGCCCTCGATCACCAAGTCGATCGACCGCAGCCTCGAGCGGCTGAAGACCGACCACCTCGATCTGGTGCTCCTGCACTCCTGCGGCAAGGACATCCTTGAGAAGGGTGAGTGCATCGACGCGCTCGAAGAGGCAAAGAAGGCCGGCAAGATCCGATATATGGGTTACAGCGGCGACACGGTCCATGCGCTCTACGCGATCGAGACCGGGCGATTTGATGCACTCCAGACCTCGGTGAACATCGTCGACCAGGAGTGCATCGACCTCACGCTTCCCAAGGCGCGTGAGAGGAACATGGGCGTGATCGCCAAGCGTCCGATCGCCAACGCCGTCTGGCGTTACGACGCCAAGCCCGACAACGGGTACGTCGTCGAGTACTGGAATCGCCTCCAGAAGCTCGGGTACGACTTTGCCAAGGGGGATGCACGTAGCGACCAGGGCGCCCAAGGCGCCGCGGGCACCGCGCTCCGCTTCACGCTCGCGGTCCCGGGTGTGCACGTCGCGATCGTCGGCACCACCCGCCCCGAACGCTGGAAGAGCAACGCCCAGATGCTCCACGACGGGGGCACTCTGCCCGAGGAGAAGTTCAAGGCGATCCGCGAGACGTGGGCCAAGGTGAACGAAGGCTGGACCGGCCAGACCTGAGCGGGGGGCTCGGATTTCATCCGGCAAAGACCGGTCACCCCAGCATCGCGACCGCGCGAGCGATCGCAAGGTCAAGGTCAGGGCAGACGTTCGACGCGTCCAGGGTGTCCCCCGCGCGCTCCCGGAGCGATGCGAACTGCGCCATGGTCAGCCCCGCGATCACGAGGTGGCGGTGCTGAGATTCCAGCCTGCGGGAGAGTGCACGCAGTTCGAGCGCGGCGTTCTCATCGATCTGTGGCAGGTCGGCAAGGTCGAGCACGATGACTTTCCGGTCGCCCGGCAGGCGCTCAAACCACCGCAGCAGGTCGGGGAGGCGGTGGAAACGCCCGCGGCGGACCTTGTCCTTCCGCAGGTGGTAGACGGCGATCTGGGAGGGAAGTCCGTACTGCCGGTCCTGGTGCAGGGGTGATTCCTCGATCTCACAGATCGGGGCCCGTGCATCCTGGTAGATGATCCAGATCAGAAAGAGCACCGGCGGGATCATCGTGAGCCGGGGGTGCGACTCATAGAAGATCGCGCCCAGGCCCGCGCCCAGTGCAAACGAGGCGATGATCGAGAACAGGAGCGCCAGCCGCTGCGCAGCGGGGTGCGACCGCAGGCTCCGGGCAAATCCCGGAAGGTCTCCCGCCGCGCCATCCCTCACGCGGTCACGCACCCACCAGGCAAACTGCGCTGACTCCGAACCAAGATCCGTCAACACGCCCGTCAAGTGGGTCGTGCGCACGACGCCCCCCGAGATCCGGGTGATCGTCGCGTTCTGCAGCCCCATCGCCATCGACGCCACCCCCGTCATCCACCACAACGCCGTCCCCTCGACCCGGGCCTGCGGATCGTGAAACTCCATGCCGATCGCAAAGAATGTGAGCAGCAAGGCCTGCGCGGCCATGGGCATGACGTAGATGGACTCCCAGCCGCGCCTGCGGCCTGTCTCGATCATCAGCGCCGAGACCGCCGCGCCGGTGAAGAAGGTCCCCAGCAGGTAGAGCATGAACCACACCAGCGCCCACTTGCCTTCAACGGTGTAATGACCCAGGTTGCTCACCGTGCCCGAGACATGGCTCGTCACCGTGCCGCACGCCAGGAGTGTGCAGACGTTTGTATACCCCGCCACCCACGCGAGCGTGATCGCCAGACGTGCCTGCTGTGTGAATGAGTGTGCCTGCGAGACGAGCATGTCCGAGTCCGTGGACCAGGTCGGGCGAGACCATCCTGGCCTCGTGGTATCGACCGTTTGGAGCCGGATTCTAGTGCCAGCGGTCCGCAATCAGAAAAATAGAGCCCGCGTATGACCGACACGGCTCGATCCAGGGAAGAAAAACAAAGAGAGGCCCCGCGATCGGGGCCTCTTGTGTGCACGCAGCGAACGAAAACGCGTGTCAGCAGCCGCCGTTGAAGGCGACGACGAAGGCGTCAAAGTCGTCGGTGTCGACAAAGCCCGAGCCGTCAAAGTCAGCGCTCAGGCCGCCGGTTTCAAAGGCACGGACGAAGGCGTCAAAGTCGTCGGTATCGACAAAGCCCGTCCCGTCAAAGTCGGCGGGGCAGGTCGCCGCGATCACCCGCACCGCGGCGGAGTACGAGGACTGGATGAAGTTGCCGCTGCTGCCGCGCGAGAGCGAGGGCTGGCCGGTAAAGCCCAGGTTGATCGAGGCGCCGACGAGGTTGGGCTTGACCGCCTCGATGCGGACCCAGTATTTGCCCTGCGGAAGGGTCATGGGAACCGACGCATAGCGCCAGTTGACCTCGTAGGTGTTGAAGAGCAGCGAGACATTCCCCTGGCCCAGGAGCGTGCTCTCGTTGGGACGGTTGCCGGTCCCGTCGTCGGGATAGACGCGGACCCGCAGACCCGACTGGTCCGCGAAGTTCGACATGAAGCCGTCGATGCCGATCTCGCCGATCTGCCAGCCCCCCGCCGGCACATCAAAGGCCTGGAAGACCTGCCACTGGCTCGGGACGCCCACCGCCCGGCCCTGCGATTCCTCGGAGTTCGAGCCCGAATCAAAGAGGATCGGGCGGGGTTTGCAGGGCTGCGCCTGGCAGACGTCGAGGTACCCGTTGTTGTCGCAGTCGGCCGCGCCGTTGGCGATGTCGATCGCGTCGGCGATGCCGTTGCCGTCGCAGTCCATCAGCGGCATGGTGGGTTCGCCCGTGCTCAGGATGAGCCCCGAGGGTGAACGATCGTCCGTGCTGGTGAAGATCGTGGAGTAGCCCGAGCCGACGAGCGGGTAGCGGCGGACGTCGTTGCGGAAATCGTCGGCGACGAAGGCGGCGTTGTGCTGCGGCTCGACCAGGAGGTCGATCAGCCCGCTCGATTCGACCGTGCTCGGCGTGTTGTTGATGAAGATCGTGAAGTCAGAGCCGTCGAGCCGGATGCGGCCGATGAAGTCCGTCAGCGTGTCCATGTCGGCCCAGTAGAGGTAGCCGCTCGCGACATCAAGGCCGATCGACCGGATGATGCTCCCGCCCGTGAAGAGCGTCTTGACGTTCCCGCCGCTGAGATCCATGCGATAGATCTTGCCGTCGGTGCCGAAATAGACGTGCCCGTTGGTCGCGTCCACGCGCGGGGCGCCCATGGTGTTGGCCCGAGCGCCGGTGAAGAGCGCCGTCAGGCCCGTGCCGTTGCCGTTCACGCGGTAGAGCGTGGAATCGACGCAGAAGAAGATCCGGCCCAGCCCGTCGATCGATGCGCCTCGGCCAAAGCCCGCCTGGGTGACGACCGTCGAGAGACCGCTCCCGTCAAGGTTCGAAGAGAAGATGCGGGCCGACGACGCGGGATCCTGCCAGAAGAGCCGGCCCGTCGAAGGCTGAAAGGTGGCGCCGATCGGGAGCCAGTTGGCCGGCTCCATCAGGAACAGCGTCCTGGGGTTCGCCCCGTCGATGCGCACCGCGCTGAACTGCGCTTCCTGGTACTTGTACTCGCTGATGTAAAGATCCGGCTGTGCACTCGCCATGCCGGCGGCCGATGCCAGGAATCCAATCGCCGCAGTACGCCCGATCGTGCACATCGTCATGGTGTTCCTCTCTCGCTCGCGGTGCTCTGCCCAACTTCACCTGCCGGTCGGTGATATACGCCCTTCTCAATCGTCCTGTTCCATTTCGGCGTCGTGCCGCGCCAGACTCAGGACACGTTCACAGTGACCCCGGGGCTTGTGCTGTTGATGCCAGGCGTCGGCCCACGTACTGGGCTTCTGCGGTCAGGTTCGCCCTCGCACGCCCCTCCAGCAGACGGAACCGCGCGGTCTGATAGATCGAGGACCGCGCGAGCATCCCGCGGAGAAAGTTCCCCCGGCCCTTCCACCAGCTCACGTCGTCCGCGAACTCGTACTCGCGGCGGATGTTCCTCGCGTGCTCGATGTACGCCGCCGGCTCGCTCGCCAGGCTCATCAGATCAAGGTCGATCATCAACGCCTCGAGTTCATCCCGCGCTGGTGCATCGTGCCGCGTCGCGAGGATGCACCTGACCACCTCGTCGATGAACTCGGGGTCCGTGCCCAGCCCCGCGCCGTGCAGATAGATGGTCGCCAGCTCCGCGCTGAGGAGTTCGTTCTTCCCTTGCCCGGCCCGCACGTCGTAGATCGCGTCGTGAAACCAGACCGCCGACTCGAGAATCCGCCGGCTCTCCTTTGAATCCCGCGCGACCGGATCATCGTCGAGCCGCGTCACCATCTCATGGACATGCCGTAGATTGTGGTAATGCCGTCCGGCGTACATCCTCGACAGCAGCTCCCATCCCACGTCGATCGCATCCTGGTGAATTCCCAGCGAGGCGATCGCGAACGCGCGCCAACGCGACTCAATCTCATCCATCACATCGCTCCACCCCGGAAGCGTCTGCCGCTCTGACCTCATCCGGCCCAGCCATCCCGCTCGTGGATGCCCCTGGGCCGGTCCACCACTAACATCGGTCTTATGCACGATCTTCCCGGACTTGCGCGGATTCGTTCTTCCAGAACTCGCTCCATCAGCGCGGAGAACCCCACGGGCGGCAAGTCCATGGGCGCGCAGGCCGCGCCCGGCGACGCCGGAACGACACCCGCCGCGAGCGCCATGGGCAAGGGATGGAAAGTCAGGCCATGTTTGCGCGATATCCAGCCCGGACAGACCGTGACGCTCGCCGAGATCGATGGACCGGGCGTGGTGCAGCACATGTGGTTCACCGTCCTCACCGATGTGCATCGCTCCCTGGCCCTTCGGATCTACTACGACGACCAGCCGCACGCCTCGGTTGAATGCCCGCTCGGCGATTTTTTCGCCAACGGCCTCGACGGCCTGGCCCTGGTCAACTCACACCCCGTGGCGGTGAATCCCAAGGGCGGCATGAACTGCTACTGGCCGATGCCCTTTCGCAGGCGATTCCGGATGACGATCACCAACGATGGGCCCAAGCCGATCGGTGAGCTGTTTTACCAGGTCACGTACGCACTCGAAGATGTCGACCCCGACGAGGCGTACTTTCATGCCTCGTGGCGGCGGTCGATGACCACGCGGGATCACCCCGAGCACACGATCCTCGACGGCGTCGAAGGGCGTGGGCACTACGTCGGGACCGCGCTGGTCTGGGCCCAGCTCTCGACGTGGTGGTGGGGGGAGGGCGAGGTCAAGTTCTTCATCGACGGCGATCCGCACGATCGGCCAACCATCTGCGGCACCGGGACCGAAGACTACTTCGGCGGCGCGTGGGGCTTTGTCATGGACCACACGACCGATCTCACGCCGACCACCTACTCCACCCCGTACCTGGGGTACACGCAGGCGGTGTACGGGTGCCCTCCGAAGATCGGCCCGCGCCCGCCCCAGCACAATCTGTACCGCTGGCATATCCCTGACCCGATCCGCTTTGGGGCCGATCTGAAGGTCACCGTGCAGGCCCTGGGATGGTGGGTGCAGGCCAACCGTTACCAGCCTCTCACCGACGACATCGCGTCGGTCGCCTTCTGGTACCAGACCCTGCCGAGCAAGCCGCTCGTACCGCTTCCCCCGATGGATGAGCGCTGGCCCCGGTGAGTTCACACCGGGCGATTCCAAGCACAACCTGCCGTCCCTTGGATGTGCACCGCTGGGCGGTCTTGAAGGGTGGCCTTGCTTGGGGCCCGGCCCGCGACGAATCCCCGTCCAAGGCCCGGTAACACGAACTTCCGCTCGCCATGGCGCTGCGATGAACCAATCCCCCGGCCATGTCGTAGGGGGAACGCCCTCAAGACCGATAAAGGCCCTGGAGCCTACCCTTACTTGTTCCGAGTATCCCGGTTTCGTGCCCACGGGTTCCCGTCTGCATCGGCGTCTCGGGACCGCTGGGCCCCGGGAGAATCAAACCCGGAACATGACGGAGTGCGTCACGAGATGAACGGTACTTCGAAAACCCTCGCCATCCTCCTCTGTTCAGGTCTCACCGCGGTTGCCGCCGCAGTGCAGCCCGGAACCCCTCAGCCGATCAAGCCCGGCCAGCCGGTTCGCCAGCCCAACCCAGGTGCGGCGAAGCCCGCCCTTCCCCTGAAGCAGGACCAGCCGACCGAAGAGCTTTCCCCCGAGGCCAAGGCGATGGTCGAGATGGCCGCGCCGGACGAGAATCACAAGAAGCTCGACCGATTCCTGGGCCGCTGGGAAGGGACGATGAAGATGTGGGGCCCCGGGGAAGAGAAGCCCACCGAAACGCTTGATGTCATCCAGGTCCGCTGGGAAACCGGCATGGCCCAGCGATTCCTGGCGATGGACCACACCTGCAAGGTGATGGGAATGCCCTTCCGTGGCAGCGCCACCTGGGGATTCAACAAGGTCTCGAAGAAGTATGAGTCGCTCTGGCGCGATTCGTTCAGCACGGGGATGATGATCTCCTACGGGACGCTTTCCTCGGACGACAAGGTCTTTACGTTCCACGGCGAGCACGATGACCCGGCCGGGGGTGGCAAGGTCAAGACCCGCGAGGTCGTGACGTGGGAGGGGGACGACACGTTCAAGTTCGAGATGTACCAGACGCACGCTGATGGCAAGGAGCACAAGGCCATCGAGGCGACCTACAACCGCAAGCAGATGGTCCCCCGTTCAGGATCCCCCGTCCGCTCGGTCTCTCCCGGAACGCCCGCGACGGCCCCCACGCCGGCGCCCGCTCCGGCCCCCGCGCCCGTCCCGGGCCAGCCGGCCCCCAAGAAGTAAACAGATCACCGTGAAACCCCGTGGATCAGGCGGCGTCTGATCCGATACGATTGAAGCGTCATCCGCATCACGCGATGGTGCGAATGACCCTGCACAGGGCTTTTCAACCTCATTTGGAGCATTGACCATGAAGAAGATCGCTTGCCTCAGCGCTGTTGCCCTCCTCGCCCTCGTCGGCTGCCAGAGCGAGAAGAAGGACTCGAACATGTCGGTGATGTCGGAGAAATCCGGCGCCTGCTGTTCGGAGAAGGACGCCAAGACCTGCACGGACAAGTCGGCCGACAAGGGCAACATGTCGGTCATGTCCGAGAAGAAGAGCTGCTCGGAAGGCAAGAGCTGCTCTGACAGCGCCAAGACCTGCCCCGTGACCGGCCAGAGCGGCAACAAGTCGTAAGACCCGCCGCGTTTGACCTTCCGGAGCCGATCCGCGCAAGCGATCATGGTTCCAATCGCCGCCCGGACCCTCTGGTCCGGGCGGTGTCGTTTCTCCTGAACCCCGTTCAGCGCCTCTGCACGTTGATTCCTACACTCAGCCCCTATGTTGACCCTGCTTGAACAGATCGAGTCCGCGGCGATCGCCGAGATCTCTGCCATTACCGACGCCCAGTCGCTGGAGAAGTGGCGTCTGGCGTACCTTGGCGGGTCGGGAAAGGTCAAGACGGCGTGGGCCGGGTTCAAGGATGTGCCCAAGGACCAGAAGGCCGCCGTCGGGGCCCGGTTCAAGACGCTCAACGAGACGCTCGAG
Organism: Phycisphaerales bacterium; assembly: GCA_035298585.1. Taxonomy (GTDB): domain Bacteria; phylum Planctomycetota; class Phycisphaerae; order Phycisphaerales; family UBA1924; genus JAEUJB01. Next base: position 643 of record DATGXW010000355.1, on the reverse strand, counting down.
AAGCTCCTGGCCGACAAGAAGTCGCAGGTCGCAATCGCCGCTCCCGCCTCGGGCGGACCTCGCCTCGATGTCACCGAGCCGGGGATGATCGCAAGCTGGTCGGTGGGACGCAGGCACATCATCACCCGCGTCCGCGATGAGCTGGTCGACGTCTTCGCGCGCATGGGCTTTGACGTCGCCGACGGTCCCGAGCTCGAGGACGACGAGCACAACTTTATCAAGCTGAACATCCCGCCCGAGCACCCCGCGCGTGATCCGATCGACAACTTCTACATCGATGACCCCCGCCACCACGCCCGTCCGCGGATGCTGCGTTCGCAGACGAGCACCGTGCAGATCCGCGTGATGGAGGCCGCCGTCGCGGCGGGATGGGGCAAGGATGGGAGTGCGCCGATCAAGGTCGTCGCGCCCGGCCGGGTCTATCGGCCCGACACCGTCGACGCGACGCACTCGTTCATGTTCCACCAGATCGAGGGCCTCTACGTTGATCGCGGCGTGACGATGGCGGACCTCAAGACGACGCTCCTCTCGTTCGCGCGCTCCTACTTCGGCCCCGAGGCCGAGGTCCGCCTGCGTCCGAGCTTTTTTCCATTCACCGAACCCTCGGCGGAGTTTGACATGAAGATCCGCCTCCGTCCCGACC
>DATGXW010000354.1:0-17101 GCA_035298585.1 Phycisphaerales bacterium | reverse complement strand
GGGCTTGCGCGGATCGACATGGCGGAGATCAGGATCACCGACGTCCGGCAGGTCGACGAGGTGCTGGACGTGCTGCACGAGGACATTTTCCCCTTCTTTGAGTTCCCGGTGACAACGGATTGCCGCGGCTTCATCGCGGCGCTGGCGGGCAATTCGGCGGGGGCGAAGCTCAGGACCGGGGGCGTGGTGGGCAACGCCTTCCCGACGGTGGATGAGGTGGCGTCGTTCCTGCACGCGTGTGCGAGCATCGACATCCCCTTCAAGGCCACGGCGGGGCTTCACCACCCGGTGCGCGGGCAGCACAACCTGACGTACGAGCCCCAGAGCCCGTGCTGCACGATGCACGGGTTCCTGAACCTGTTCATCGCGGCGACGCTGCTGCGGAGCATCAAGCCCGACATGAACCTGACGCGGCAAGTGCTGGGTGAGGAGGATCCCGAGTCTTTCCGGGTCAGCGAGGAGCTGATCGGCTGGCGGGAGTTCCTGGTCGAGGTAGGGGACGTGGCGCTGGCGCGGGAGAGCTTTGCACTCTCGTTTGGAAGCTGCTCGTTTGATGAGCCGGTGGAGGACCTGAAGAAGCTCGGCCTCTTGTGACACCCGGTCCGATCCTGAAGAAAATGAAAAAGGGGTCCGGCACGCCGCCGGACCCCTTGTCGTTTGAACGAGTGCGTTGATCAGCAGCCGGACTCGAAGGCGAGGACGAAGGCGGTGAAGTCGTCGGTGTCGACAAAGCCCGTTCCGTCGAAGTCGGCGGCGTTGTCGCCGAGTTCAAAGAGCGAGACGAAGTAGGTGTAGTCGTCGGTGTCGACAAAGCAGCTCTGATCGACGTCGGCGGGGCAGTACTCAAGCCGGACGCGGGTTGCGTCAAACCCGGTGTTGTTGGCGGTGGAGGAATCGTTGGTGACGCTGGCGATCGCGCCGATGTAATAGAGACCCTCGGCGGGGATGCACGCGGCGTCGATCAGCAGGTTGGAGGTCCGGCTGGCGCCCGCGGCGAGCGAGGCGAAGCTGCGCGAATCCATGTAGTTGTCAGCGCTCGAGATGGTCGTGTTGGAGGAGGCGTAGAAGTCGACGGTGTAGACGCCGGTGGACGAGGTGCCGATGTTCTGGACCTGGAGGGAGATCGGGACGCCCTGGCCGGGGTTGTAGGTGCCGTCGGCGGCGTTGACCGCGACGATCGCAAGGTTGGGGGCCTGGACCTCAAGGTTGACGGTCCTGGAGAAGGTCGCGCCGCCGTTGAAGCAGTCGACGAAGTTCACGGTGTCGCTGTAGTCGCCGGCGGCCAGGCTGTTGGCGACGGCGTTGTTGAGCGTGAGGGTGACAAGGGCCCCATCCTGGTCGAGGCGGCCGGCATCGGGCGAAGCGCTGAGCCAGCTCGGGAGGCTGGTGACCTCGTAGCGGGTGCCGGTTTCACCGGTGAAGGAGAGCGTGTACTGCCGGCTGGTCGTGCCGCTGAACTGGCCGCGGATGCCCGCGATGTTCCAGGCGGTCGCGGGGGTGACGTTCGAGAGATCGCCCTGGGTGAAGACGCTGACCGCGCCCACGTGGGTGCCCCAGCTGTTGTTGCGGCCGTACTCGGCGTAGAGCCACATCTTGGCCGGGCGGCCGGGGGTGCTGAAATTCTCGTTGTAGTCGGCCCAGTCGAGCTGGCCGCCGAAGTAATCGCCCCAGCGGAAACCGCCGTAGCTGCCGTCGCCGTCGCGGACGAGCGCTGACGCGCTCGAGAAGACGCCCTTGTTGACGTCGACCCAGCGGACCTCGGGCTCGTTGCCCGCGGTCGCGGCGGTCCGCGTGAAGACCCAGTAGGCGCTGCCGCTGTAGTCGGCGGCGACCGAGGGGAACCAGTAGTCAAACCCGCTGGAGCCGAACTGCGATTCCCACTTGAGGGTGTTGTTGACGGGGTCGAACTTCATCAGGTGTGCACGGACGTCCGCGCCGCTGTTGAAGCCCGTCTGAAGCCCGGTAAAGAGCTCGATGCCGTTGCTGCCGAGCGTGTCGTTGGTGGCGACGGCGGTCATGAGGCGGCAGTTGATCGTGTCGAGCGTCGCCCCCGAGGGCTGGACCGCCGAGGGAGGCTGCGTGTAGGCGCCGACGGTGATGTCGGCGGACGAGATGCTCGAACCGGTGAAGGCGGTCGTGAGCTTGCGGATGGTGATCTTGTCGCCGCCGCCGCCGCGAGAGTTGAGGAAGATGCCGTCGATGTTGTTGCCGCCCTGGCTCCAGGAGGACTGCATCTTGACCGAACGGGGCGTGGACATGGCCGTGCCGTCGGGGTTGGTGAGGTTGCTGTAGCCGTAGAAGGTCGCCGCGACGGCGTTGTAGATCTGGGCCTTGTCGACAAAGCGGATGCGGCCCCAGCGGAACGAGCCGCTCCAGCGGAACTGGTTCCCCGAGAAGTAGACCGCGGTGTTGCTGTAGCCAAGGTCGTAGTAGTCCGCCCAGCTCTCGTCGGCGGTGCCGTCGTCCTGCACCATCTGGACGTCGTACCAGTAGGCGTTGGCGCCCGAGAGCCCGAAGGGCGTCGCGCCCCCGGTCACGGCGACCACCATCGTCGATTCCTGCGTCGCGTCACGCTTCTTGTGCCAGATCATCACCCAGCGCGAGCTCCACGGGTCGTAGATGATCTTGGGATCAAAGAGCAGGAACGCCGAGTCGTACCCGAAGTAATCCTCGGCGTCGATCGTGTACAGCGTGTTGCCGCAGGTGTCGTAGACGGCAAAGTCGTCGTTGGTGACGGTGACGATGTACGTGCCGTTGGTCGCAAGGTCGCAGTCGGGGGGCGTCAGGTCGTTGAAGCCGTGCGACTCAAAGTTCTGGAATGGACCGGCCGCGGCGGGCATGGGGCCGCCGAAGTCGTCGTTGGCCGGGGCCGGACGCGAGCCGGGAACCGCGTGGTAGATCGGATCCTCGATCAACTGGTGGTTGATCCGCACCGGCTTGAAGGGACGCTTGGTCCTCTTCTCCGGGTCAAAGCAGATGCCCGTGTCGGGCACGATGAACTGCGGGAGCGCCACATCGGCCTCGATGGTCCCCACCGCGTTGGTGTGCGGGCGCAGCTCCGGAACATATCCCCCGTCGCGCGGAGGCATCCCCGCCGCAACCTGTGCATCGCTCGGGGCGCACAGGGCCCCGAGCAGCGAGGCGAGCACCGCCACGCGTGCGTGCAATCGAGCGTGTTTCATGCCGAACACTCCTTCTTCCCTACCTCAAAGCTCCCAAACCCTGGTGGCGACAGCGCCGTATGACGACGCGATGACGCCACCTCTCTCATGACGAAAGCGTGCACATGGGCCGAACCGGACACAGATTTGTGTGGAATCGCAAAAAGGGCGAACCGCACCACGAAAATCGCCGGCCGAAGCCGGTCCCCTTCCGCGTACGCTAGCCTGAACTCCCCTCGTGTGCAACAAAAAACTTTCTCGGGCCGTGACTCATCGCATCAAATTCGCGCGCGGGCGTCGCCTTCGCAGTGAGAAAACAAGACGACCCGCGCTATCGCGGGTCGTCATTGATTTGCAGTCTCAACCGTTTGGACGACAGGTCTATTGAAATGTTAGATTCGATCCGCACGTTCCGGGCGGCGATCCTCATCGGGGCCCCCGCGCTCGGGCCTGTGATCCCTCGGACCAGGACCACGTCCCTCGGGCTCACCATCAAACCGCTCGCGAGGTCCCTGCGGGTGCATCTTCCCGCGCGGGCCACGAGAACCGCCCGGACCAGCCTGTTCAGGACCACCACCACGCGGGCGCATCATGTGCCCGGGCCCATCAAAGCCATCGCGATCCCTGTGATCTCCACCCCGTGCACCCCGGGGACCCATGCCATCGCGCTCGCGGGGATGGCTGGGCCCGCCGCGGTGGTCACCACCAAAGCCTTCACCCCGACCTTGGAATCGCTCCCGACCGGGACCTGGCATGCCGCCCTTTGCATGGCCTTCCCAGCCGCGGCCACGTCCCTCCCCGCGCCTGTCGCGGTCGCGATGTGCGGGGCCTTCAAAGCCGCGACCCCTCGGTCCACGGAAGTGTTCCTCTCTCCTGACATCTCCCCGGGCATCTCCCCGGGCATCTCCACGTGCATGCGGACCAGGCCCACCATGCCGCTCGTGTCGACCTTCCCCTTGACCGCGACCGCCGCCCTGACCGCGTGGGCCGCGCGAATCGCGGGAGTCAGGCCCATCACGTCCCTCGAAGCGGTGCTTGTGGCCGCCGCGATCACCCGACTCGCGGGGAGCGCGGTCGCGCTGCTCGTGTGCATCGGGCCTGCGCCGATGCACACGCTCCTGGTCGAGCTCGCCTTCGCGCGGACCTTGCGACCACCGCTCCGGGCCGTCGTTGCCGCCGCGGCCCATGAAATCTGCACGCGAGTCCCGGCGATCATCGTCCATGCCGCGGCCTTCACGAGCCCTCCGGCCTTCGGTGTTCCCGCGGCCCTCGCCCTCCCCGTCCTCGTCCATGTTCTTGCGGGGCGCCCCATCCTCTCGTGCCGAGCCCCCGCGATCCGGTCCATCCATGCGATCTCGCGGGCGCTGCCGTTCATCCTCACGCGTGACACGGCGTTCCTCATTCTGCGAGGGAGCTTCGGGCTGGTGTGCAGCCGCGATCGCTGGCACGCCAAGGCTGAGCAGCAGCATGAGAACCGCGGACCTGGTACGAATCGAGTTCATTGCAAGGCTCCTTCGAGACATCGGTGTGGACATGGGATATCGATCTCGCCGCTCCCTGCTTTCTGGAAGCTCGGCCGATAACCCCGTTCATCACGCCTGGATCGGTGCACCCCACCACGTTGCCGGCCCCGTTCCACCGCGGTCAAGGGCCGGTACATCCTGTTGGCAGTACAACGCGCACGGGGGACGGCGATTGCTCAAGCAGGAGGAAAACACGGATACAAAAGAAGTCCGAACATCAGGACTATCATCTCCGCGTGCCTATTCCTCGCATCGCCATCGTCGGACGGCCCAACGTGGGCAAGTCCTCCCTCATGAACATGCTCGCCCGGTCCAAGGTCTCGATCGTGGACCCGACCCCCGGCGTGACGCGTGACCGCGTCACCGCGATCATCCACCTCGACGCCCCCGACCGCAAGGGGCCCCCGATCATCGCCGAACTGGTCGATACGGGCGGCTTTGGCGCGTATGTCGCCGAGGGTGAACGCTTCGACGACGTCGGCGAAGATCTGACCCGCCTGGCGGGGGACATCGAGTTCCAGATCTCCAAGGCGACCGAGGGGGCGGACCTGATCCTGTTTGCGATCGATGCACAGGCGGGTGTGACAGCGCTCGATGAGGAGATCGCTCGCCGGCTGCGGGAGCGGACGCTGGGCAGGCAGGAGGCCGCCCGGGGCGCTGGAAAGGGCGGGGGAAAAGGCGGGGGCAAAGGTGGGAGTAAGGGCGGCGGCAAGGGAAAGGGCGCGAAGAAGGAGGCGGAGGGTGAGGTCGCACGCCCCACGCCCGCCCGCATCCAGGTGATCGCCACCAAGACCGACGGCCAGCGGTGGGAGCCGCACGCACTGGAGGCCTCCTCGCTTGGCATGGGTGAACCCTGGTTCGTCTCGGCCAAGAACAACTACATGCGGCGGGAGTTCCTCGACTTCCTGTACACCTCGCTGGCGGAGATCCAGGAGGCGCACGTCGAGAAGGGTGAATCCAAGGGTCATGCACAGGACCCCAAGGACGTGATGCCCGAGCTCAAGCTCGCGATCATCGGCAAGCGCAACGCCGGGAAGAGCACGCTGGTGAACACGCTGGCGGGTGAACCGCGGATGATCGTCAGCGAGATCGCGGGGACGACGCGCGACTCGGTCGATGTGCGGTTTGAGTACGACGGCAAGGTGCTGGTGGCGATCGACACCGCGGGGCTGCGCCGAAAGCGCGCCTTTGCCAACCAGATCGAGTGGTACGCCTACGACCGCCTGCAGCTCTCGGTCGAACGGGCGGACGTCGTGATGGTCCTGATCGACGCGACGGTGAAGATCAGCCAGGTCGATGAGCAGGTCGCGATGCTGGCGCAGAAGGCCTTCAAGCCGACGATCATCGTCGTGAACAAGTGGGACCTGGCCGAGGGCCAGCGCGGACCCGACGGCAAACTCGTGACCACGCAGCGGTACGAGGACTACATCCGGCGCGAATTGCAGGGCCTGTGGTACGCGCCGATCGCGTTCATGAGCGGTGAATCCGGCATGAACGTGCGCGAGACGGTGGACCTTGCCTTCGACCTGCACCGCCAGGCCTCCGAGCGGGTGACGACCGGCAAGCTCAACCGCCTGGTCGCGCGAATCCTCGAGACCAGCGGTCCCAGCGACAAGGTGGGCTCCCAGGCCAAGGTCTATTTCGTGGCCCAGACGGGCACGAACCCCCCCACGATCTCGATGGTGGTCAACAAGATCCACCTCTTCACGCCCAACTACCAGCGGTTCCTGCTCAACCGCTTCCGCGAGGAGCTGCCGTTCACGGAAGTTCCGATCCGGCTCAATGTGAGGCCGCGCTCGCAGAAGGCTCCGCCCGCCACGGCGATCGCCTCGGACGGCGTGCGCATGAAGGCGACCGGCGAAGAGCAGGACGAGACCCCGATGACCGCCGAGGAGTTCTTCGCCGAGTTCGAGGGGGAGAACACCGCCAGCGCAGAACAGGCGGGAGATGTCGAGAGCGTCGAGGATGAATCGCCCGCGCCCCGCCCCACCGCCTCGAAGAAGCCGGGCGAGAAGAACGCCAAGGCCAGCGCCAAGCGAAAGAAGGATGATGAATCGCGCGAGCCTGTCGTCGTGACGAGCGCGGACGCCGCCGATTCGGACGACGACGACTTTGACGACGACATCGACGCCGACGCCTACTTCGCCGAGATGGAAAGCCAGGGCATGGGCGAGGATATTGAAGATGAGGACGGCGACTCCGAAGAGGAGTGATCGCTCTTCAATGAGACCGGGATTTTCAATCGCCGTGCACGGTTCGTGCACGGCGTTTTTCCATGTGAATCGTCGCTCATGAGAGATCCCTCACGGGGTGGGCTCCGAAAGCCGCTTCACAGAGCACGTTCGGAGGGGCTCGAAGGAGCAGCGAGTATGGCACGCACAGGGAAAATTCTCGGGACGGTGGCGGCGATCGGCATGGTGGCGGGGATTGCACATGGGCAATCGGTGTACGGACTGACGTCGGTCCTGGGAGCATCGGGTCTGGTTCGAATTGATGTGCAGGACCCTTCACTGGTCTCGATCCCGCTCCTGATCACGGGGCTTCAGGCCGGCGAAACCATCGAGGGGATCGACTTCCGGCCCGCGAACAACCGGCTGTACGGGTTGGGGAGCACGGGCCGGATCTACTCGATCGATGTGCACACGGGCCAGGCGACCCAGTCGGGGACCGGCACGTTCGTGATCCCGCTGGAAGGTTCGAACTTCGGGTTTGATTTCAATCCGACGGTGGACCGGATCCGGATCACGAGCGATGCGGGGCAGAACCTGCGTGCACACCCGGATACGGGCGTGATTGTGGATGCCGATCCCAACACGCCGGGCGTTCAGGCCGACGGGGACCTGGCGTACGCGGCGGGTGATGAGAACGCCGGTGTGATGCCGGGCGTGGTCGCGTCGGCGTACATCAACAGCAACCCGGGCGCGACGACCACGACGCTCTACAACCTCGACGCCGACCTGAACGTGCTGGTGACGCAGAACCCGCCCAACGCGGGCACGCTCAACACCGTGGCCGATGTTTCGGTCCCTTTGTCAAACACCACGGGCTTTGATGTCGACCGCGAGAACATCGCGTACTTCTCGACCAGGACCGCGCTCTTGACGACGACGCTCCACACGATCGATCTTGCGACGGGAGAAACGGACCTGATCGGCGTGATCGGGTTGATCCCCGTCGATGTGGACGACATCGCGGTGGTGCTGTGTGCAGCCGACTTTGACCACACGGGCTTTGTCGACACCGACGACTTCACGGCGTTTGTCGGGGCCTTTGAAGAGGGCGACATCCACGCGGACTTTGACGGTTCAGGCTTTGTCGACACCGACGACTTCGATGCGTTCGTGCGTGCGTTCGAAGAAGGGTGCTGAACCCCGCCTCGGTCACGACAGTTCCTCATGAACAACCGTCCCGGAGTGATCCGGGACGGTTGCTCTTTGCACCCGCGTCGCGACCCATCGATCAATCCCAGATCGCGGTGAAATCGCTGTCCTTCTCCCCCGCGGTGGTGAAGATCCCAAGATACGTATTGGTCCGCAACGGGTCATCAACCCGTCATGCGTGACCCGCACCTTGCCACAAGTTCAGGCACACCACGTCGCCTTGAAGTATGCTCGGGGGCATGAAGCACGCCACCCCCCTCGCCCTCCTCGCCGCCGTGTGCATTCTCGCCGGATGCGAAAACAAAGTCACGCTCGATAACTACAACGCCATCACGACCGGCATGACCCAAAGCCAGGTGGAAAAACTCCTGGGCGGCAAGGGTGAAAAGCAGGAAGTCGGCGGGGTGTCGATCGGGGCCGATGGGCTGGCGTCCGGAGCCAAGCAGGCCTCGAACCACACGGTGTATGTCTGGAAGCAGGATCGCGCGGAGATCAGCGTCACCTTCGTCGATGGCAAGATGGTCGACAAGGGCCAGAGCGGACTCTGATCGCGGCGGCTTTCACCCCCTGTCGCCAAGGTCCACCAAGTCTTGATGACCCATTCGCGCTGAGTCCCTGCGCGCAGGGATCACCGCCTGTTCCCGGATCCAGATTCACACCGCCGGTCGACGCGGAAGGGGACAGATCTGCTTCAAGGGCGGCCGGGATTCACGGCGGCCTTGCGCTTCTGCAGGACACCAAGGACCAGCGCCACCCCGAGCCAGACCGCCGAGAGCGGGACCGCCAGCCACGCGATCGCGATCCCCAGCGGCCTGACCCAGTTGGGAACCCATCCGCCGATCATGTCCCCCGCGCGGTAGACGAACGTGTCGATGAAGCTCTTGCTCTTGTACTTCTCGTCTGGCCCCATGAGCGTGTACAGCGACTCGCGCGCGGGCCGGTCGACCGCGTAGTGCAGCCCGCGCCGGACCACCTGGAACCACTTGAAGACCTCGAAGGTCGGGTTGAACCACATCGCGGTGAAACCCGCGATCGTGACGACCGGGAGGACGCAGAGCGTGCCCCCCACGCCCAGGACCCGCATGATCTGTGAGGTCAGGAAGAGCTGCGTGCCGAGCGTGAAGATGTTGGTCCACCTGTCGAGCTCGGCGAAGGCGGCGAGCCGGGCGTTCTCATCGGTGAACGTGCTCGCGACGATCTGCCCCTGCTGCATGTAGAGGAATGTCGAGGTGATCGTGTAGAGCAGCATGTACGCCGCGATCGAGAGGAGCATGGGGGAGCGAGCGATGAGCTGAAGACCCTTCCACATGCCCGGGCCCGGCTCGTTCTCCGTCGGTTGCCCGGCGACCGCGTTGTGCGCGGGCGCGGGACCCTGGCCCCCCACGACCACGACCGGCGTGCGGGCCCGCTGCCAGCGCAGGAGCGCCCTGACGCACTGCACGGAAAGCTCCAGGGGAACGATCGCCATCAGGAGCAGCAGGGGCACCGCGCTGATCTTGCCGCCCGCTCCCAGGCGAGCCGAAATCCACGCAAGCAGCGAGTCGCTGTACTCGACGATCCAGGCGCCGGCGATCGCGCCGAGCGTTCCGCCGATCGCGATCATGCCAAAGAGCCGCTTGCTCTGCTCGCGGTCGTAGATGTCGGCGTTGAGCCCCCAGAAGACCGAGACGACAAAGAGGTTGAAGACGCTGAGCCAGATGTAGTACGCGTACCCGAGCCCGACCTCCCAGCTCTTGGGAAGCAGGTAAAAAAGCGCCATGAAGATCAGCATGTTGAGCGCAAAGAAGCGGTAGGTCGCGGGGATGAAGATCCGCCGCGGGAATCTTGAAACCAGGAGCGAGTAGAGCGGGTTGACCAGCGCCATCACGACCAGCGTCCCGGTCATGAGCCAGGGGAGGTCGTCGTAGCTGCGCTTGATCCCCATGACTTCCCGGACCGGCCGCAGTATGTAGTAGCTCAGCAGCACGAAGAAGAAGTAGCAGGCCGAGAGAAGGACCGCGCGCCCTTCGCCGGGGCGGAGCGCGATGACTCGTGCGATCACGCGCGCCGGAAGTCCTTGCGGGCGGTGCGAAGCGGGGCCGGGGGTGTCCATGAAGACTCAATCCTGAAGAAATCGAGGGGCGTCGTGCTCCACCGGCACTTCCCATCGGAACTAAGTCGGGGCAGGGGAGTATACAGGCTTGGGTGCCGCTCCCGTGGGAGGGTGTGTGCACACATCATGTGGAGCCCTTTCGGTCGCGCCCTGGTCTCCCCGGCCGTCCCCCTCGCAAGGGCTGAAAACGCCGGGCCGGGCCGACATCCCGCCTGCCGGAGCCCGGCGACGCACGCGTGCACCGCCCTCCGGAGCCCGGCCACGCACGCGTTCACCCCCCACCGGGAAATACCGTTCGATTCGTACTACCCTGCACACATCACCTCGCGGGCCAATGCTCGACCCGCCGGAGAAGGACGCGTGGGAACGCCTCCCTCCCCGACCTGTTCGAAAGTCAGCACCATGAACAACTCACGTCGATCGTTCCTGCAGGCGTCTGCACTCACCGCCGCTGCACTTGGTGTCGGCGGGATGCTGGGGTCCCGCACCAAGGCGGCCGGCCTCCTGGGCCGCGCGGGCTCGGCCAAGGGCCTGCGGATCCTGATCCTGGGCGGCACCGGCTTCCTCGGGCCCGCGTGCATGGAGGCCGCGCTCGCCGCCGGCCACCACGTCACGCTCTTCAACCGCGGCGCCCGCGAAACGATGCGCAAGGAGCGCGGCCGCCCCAGCGTCGTCCCCGAGGGGGTCGATGTGCTCTACGGCAACCGCGACCCCAACAAGACCGCCGACGACTGGATGGAAGGCGCGCCCGCCGGCCCCGATGGCAAGAAGCACGAGCGCGATCCGAACAGCCCCAAGGGCCTCAGCCAGCTCGAAGGGAAGAAGTGGGATGCTGTGATCGACACCTCTGGCTACTTCCCGAGGATCGCCAAGGCCTCGGCCGAGGTCCTCAACCCCAACATCGGGCAATACCTCTTCATCTCGACGATCTCCGTCTACAAGAGCAACGCCTCGCCCGGGGCCGATGAGAACGCCGAGCTCACCACGCTCAGCGACCCCACCACCGAGGAGTTCGGGGCCGGATTTGAGAACTACGGCGGCGGCAAGGCGATGTCCGAGCAGGCCATCATGGACGTGTGCAAGGGCAAGACCACGATCGTCCGCCCCGGCTTCATCGTCGGCATCCGCGACAACACCCGCCGCTATTCCTTCTGGCCCAACCGGATCTCCAAAGGTGGCGACATGGTCGTCCCCGGTTCGCCCACCGATCCGATCCAGATCATCGACGTCCGCGACCTTGCGGAGTGGTGCGTCCACCTGATCGAGCAGAAGACCATGGGCGTCTTCAACGCCACGGGTCCGGCGAGCGAACTGACTATGAAGGCCTTCTGCGAGGGCACCCGCGAGGGCCTGGGCGCGAACACGACCTTCACGTGGATCCCCACGGACTTCCTAGAGAAGCAGGGGATCCCGGCGGGGGCGATCTTCGCGGCGTACCCGCTCTACATCCCCCCCACCGGCGAGACGGCGGGCTTCCACCGCGTCAGCGTCGCCAAGGCGGTCGCGGCGGGGCTCAAGTTCCGCCCCTGCTCCGACACAGCCAAGTCGATGATGGACTGGATCAAGACGCTCCCGGCGGATGTCCAGACGGGCATCCTGCCCCCCGCGCCAGGGACGCCCGGCTCGATGGCGCTCACGCCCGAGCGCGAGGCGGAGATCATCAAGGCCTGGAAGGAAAACAAGTAAGCCCCAGACGACCTCGAACACTCATTGAAAGCCACGGCGTGCCGACCCTCGCGGTCGGCACGCTCGTTTTTGGTTTGTATTCATCCGCCGGCGACGCCCGGCGGCACGCCGAGCTCACTTGGCGCGCGTGCGTGCGGCGTTGACGACCGCCTCATCGCGCTCGCGGTTGTCGAGCCGGATGTTCCGCGAGAGCAGCCCCACCATCACGCTGGTCGGCTGCGTCGAGACCTGCTGCTGGCAGGCGGCCCAGAGCACATCCCGGAGGTACTCATCCGCCGAAGGCTGGTTGTCGAGCCTGCCGTAGCACTCGACGACCAGGTCGGTGCGATCCGCGCGGTAGAGCGCGGGGAGCACCGCGGCGACAAAGTCGCTGTTCACCACTGCCGGCCGCTCGGCGAGGGCCGAATCGGTCAACCGGGCGACATCGTTGTCGCGCGCCAGGAGCACGAGCGTCCGGGCCGCGTCGGCGAGCTTGCCGGCCTTGAGACTGTCGCGGAGCGAATCGCTCAATGGCGTTGCATCCTGCAGGGGGAGCTTCTCAGACTCGGGTGCACGCGGGCCGGGGTCGGTCATCGTCCACAGGGGATCCCCGAAGCACGCGATCTTCCAGATCGGGCCGGTCTCGACCCGCACCGCCGCGGCCCACGGGAATTTTCCCAGCAGCCGTGCGGCGACGACGGGCGTCGGCACAAAGGCCTGGAGGAAAGGCTCCTGCACGGAGCCCAGGTATGCAAAGACGCCGTGGTTGAACCATCGACCCGCGACCGTCGCGCCCGCGCCGACATCCGAGGCGGACCACGAGTGCACGAAGTGCACCGCCGCCGGCACATTGAGCAGGGGGAGGTCGGCGGGCTTGAGCCGACCAGGCTTGACGTCGAAGAAGTCGGCGTTGCCCATCGTGTTGACCATGATGAGACCCGCCGAGAGGGGCCTTGCACACCGTTCACGCCACTGTGCATCCCCCTGCCGGGGCTTGTCGTCGACATCGACCGTCAGGCCCGGCTTCTTTGCGAGCAGTTCGCCGGCCTTGGTGCCGTCATACGCCTTGAACGCGCCTTCATCGGCGTAGCCGTCAAAGATCCAGGCACGGTCGACGGAGAGAAACAGCGAGGACATCGCGGCGTAGGCGCTGCGGGCCCGCGTTCCCCAGATGATGCTGCTCCACCCCCACCGCTGCGCGGATTCACCGGCCTTGGTAAAGAGCCGGCGTCCCACGACGTCGCTGGTGGCGACCATGCCCATCTTGTCGCCCTGGCCGAAGGTGAACTTGGCCGGGACGTTCATGCACATGGCGATCGATTCGAGTTCATCCCCCACCGCGTCGTACTTGAGTCCGGTGGCCATGCACGCATCTTCGGCGGCCTTGGCGACGGCCTCGGCCTGCTGGGTGTTCATGGTCCCGCCGGGCGTCTGCGGGGCCTTGACCCATGAGATCGGCTGCCCGTGCCCGGCCGCGAGTGCAAGCGCCGCCGTCCAGGCGGTGTCCTCGGGGTTGGCGAGCACGATCCCCGGCGGCGTGAGATTCAGGCTCTTGAGATGATCGGCAAAGGCCTTGAGGTCTGACACGGGCTTGTCAAAGACCCATGCACGGCCGACGGCGTTCTCGACCAGCGCGGCCAGCTTCTTTGGATGGTGCTCGGGGATACCCGCGGGGAGGAGTTCTGGAGCGTCTTCTGATCGCACGGAATTCTTGCCAAGGCTCCACTGCACGACCGAGGCAGGCTTGAACGCGCGCACAAAGCGTGCGATGTCCTCGGCCGCACGCGGGGTTCCGTCATCAATCAGGACGGGGTACCGGAGCCTGGGATTCCAGTGTGCAATCGCCTCGATATACGACACCGCATCGTCGGGCACAATGACGACGATGGGCAGAACCGCGATCTGCGACTTGATGGATGAGACGCGCTCACCCAGCGCAAACGCCGCCCGCATGGTCAATTCACCCATGGTCGGAAGGGCGGGCTTGCCGTCGACGGGGGGCGGAACAGGCGCGGGACCAGGATTGCGGTCGGTGGGCTGCCCCACGGCAGCGCCGGCCAGGAGGAGCGTAAGTGAGAAGATTCCGACGCCCTTATGCACACGCATCTCCTTCACGACCCATGTCCACGCCGACTCGGGGCAACATCCCCGCCGCTGGTCAGGATGCCGACGCGCCGCGGGGTTGATACGCACACGGGCTGGCGCCGTTCGTCCATCGATCGGGAGCCAGAGAAAACCCCGATCCTAGTGATCGGTTGATCGGGCCTTGTTCCATTCCCACTGGCGGCGAACTCCCTCTTCAAAGGAAGTTCTCGGCCTGTAGTCAAGCTCGGCATGGGCGCGGGTCAGGTCTGCCCAGGTCTGGACGACATCTCCAGCCTGCATCTCCCGGCGGGTGATATCCACTTTTCGGCCCACCGCGCGGCAGATGGTGTCGACCATGTCGTCGAGCCCGACGGGGTGATCACTCCCCAGGTTCCAGACGCGGTACCCGTGGCTTGGGATTCGCAGGTACGCGGCGATGATGCCGTCGACGATGTCGTCGATATAGGTGTAATCACGCCGGGTGCCCTGACCAAACAACGTGATAGGTTCTCCGCGGGCGATCCTGGTCATGAACATCTGGATCGCAAGATCGGGGCGCTGCCGGGGACCGTACACGGTAAAGAACCGCAGACACCCGACGGGCATCCGCGTAAGGTGCCAGTGGGTATATCCAATCAGTTCGCAGGCCTTCTTGGTTGCCGCGTAGGGGCTAATGGGGCGTGAGACATCCATCTCTTCAGAGAAGGGGGCGTGCTCGCAGTTGCCGTAGACAGAGCTCGACGACGCCATCACAAACCGATCACACCCCACGCGCGATGCGTGGACAAGCAGCGCCGCCGTCGCGGTCACGTTGGCCGTGCAGTAACCAACAGGGTCCTGGATGCTCGGCCGGACGCCAGCCCTCGCCGCGAGGTGGATCACGCCCCGGGGCTTGATCTCGTCCACGAATCGCCCCACCGCCGCACCGTCGTTGAGGTCGGCCTCGAGGATGTGGAGCTTGCCCGAACCGGGTGCTGCGGCCGATCGGACCAGCTCGGCGACGTTGGCCCGCTTGAGCCTCGCGTCGTACATCCCGTCGAAGTTATCCACACCCGCGACGTCAAGCCCGGCACGCATCAGCCGCTCGGCCGTGTGCGAACCGATGAACCCCGCCACGCCGGTCACGAGGACCGGCCCCGCCACCTGCGAGGCCGGCTGGCTGATGCCGGAACGTTCACCGCTTGGATCACTCATCGCCGAGAGCGTAGCCGACCACGTCAAGGGTGGTCCCGTGGATCATCCGCGGAGTCGCCCGCGCCGTGTACACAAGCGATTTTCAGCGTCCCGGCGGTGAGAAATGCCGGGCATGCGCGGATGCACACGCAAGCCCCCCGACGCGCAGACCGCATGCCTCACGCATGCACCGGCACGGAGAGAAAAAGAAGCAGGGCGCCTCGTATTTCGTCAGCGCCCCGCTGGAGGAGAGAGAGATCTGGTTGAGTATACCTTCTTATCGGTACATTCATTGTGCGTCTCTAAAAAGAGACATGAAAACGACAACTTCTTCACAGAAGAAGTTCCTCATTCTCGCGCAAGAACGACCTCAACGCCCTGTGTAGTCGGGCAAATTCCCTAGACAATCAGCGCGGATGCGCATGCAAAGGGCCCACGCATGTGGGCCCTGGTGTGCGTGCTGATGTAGTGATGGCCTCGATGAAACGGCCTGAACTCCGACTTACTTGCGATTCTTCAGTCGCTCGGCGAGTCGCTCGAGCGCCTTCTCGCGCTGCTCCGCGGGCATCTTTTCCAGCCGCTCGCGCATCTCCGGCGGGAGCTTGGAGACATCGATCTTCCCATCGGCGCCGACGACGTCCTTGGGAAGCCGGTCAGCGCCGGCATCGGGACCTGCGGGTCGACGCTCCTTGGCCATGCGCTGCATCTCGGCCTCGACCAGCTTCTTCTGCGAGTCGCTGAGGACAGCCCACGCCTTGGTCTGTGCATCCTTCGGATCCGGGCTCATCGCCGCCAACTCACGCAGCCGTGCAAGGGCCGCCGCCTGATCCGCCTCAGATGCCTTGGACATCCCGTCCATCGACTCTGACTGGTCTGACATGGCATCATCAGAACCCTTGGACTTCTTCGGGCCCTTGCCGCCCTTCTCGCCCTTCTTTCCCTTCTCCGGCCCCTGGGGTCGCTCGCCGAAGCCCGGGATGGCGCGGAGCCGCTCATCGACCTTCCGCTGTGCCTCGGGCCCGAGCTTGCCGCGCAGCTCGATCAACTCCGAGCGGTGCTGCTCAAAGAACTCCTTCTGGCTCTTGCGGAACTCATTCTGAACGTCGCGCAGCGTGCGTTCCTGCTCCTCCGTCAGCCGGTCGGCCTGCGGCGTCGAGTCCTTCTTGAGGACTTCAACCGCCTGCATCATGGCGCGAGGGGAGAGATTCTGGTCACCGCGGCGCTCGCGGGCGCCCGCGTTTCCGCTGAATTTCCCCTTGTTTCCCGGGACACTGTTATCCTTGACCTCGGGCCCGCGGAGGACCGGATCTTCCGGAGGCTTGGTTCCTGAATCCTGCCCCAGCGCCTCACCACAGCACAGGAGCATCGCGGCCGCGAACGCCGCCATGTGCGTTGCGCGTGCGAAGGAAAGGCTGGAACGGGATCCCGCGTCGTTGACATGCTTCATGAGTGCTTGCTCCACCACGTACGCCGCCCCGGTCGCCAGGCGCTCTGCCCGGCAACCGCGGCGTTCCTGGGTTCAACGACTTCATCGACCGACGATTGCCTTGCCGCTCCATATAACCCCGCTCCGGACCATCACCCCTGGCTTCTACCATGGCACAAGACGCCGCCATGTGCATTCACAGCGTCCGGAGACTGATCGATGACCTTCACCAAAGACAACGCCCGGCAAGCCTTGAGCAGTGTTCCCGCCCCGGGCAAGACCGGCGACCTGGTGTCAACGGGCGCCGTGGAGTGGATTGCACATTGCGAGGCCGCCGTCAGCATCAAGCTGCACCTCGATCAGGCCACGCGAGGATCCTGGGATCAGGTTTCCGCCGCGTGTGCATCCGCCCTGGTCAGGGCCGGTGCGGCGGCGGGCCAGCCGATCACGTCGGTGATCGTTGAGTTCGTGGACCATGCCGGAACGGTGCTGCACACGGCACGCTCGGCGGCCTCCGGGGGCGCCGCCTCCGCTTTGCCGAACCCCAGCGGCACACCGGCGACGACCCCGGCTGTGACTTCTGCCTCAACGCACAC
>DATGXW010000353.1:0-2708 GCA_035298585.1 Phycisphaerales bacterium | reverse complement strand
CCTGCCCACGGGCAGCTGCGGCCGCCGCCAACTGCTGCTTCAGCGCCTCGAGCTCGGACGCGGGGAGCTTGGCCTTCAGGATGCGGCGGACCTCCCATGTCTCCGGGTTGTCGGCGAACTTACGAACGAAGCCCAGCTCTTCCAGCTTGTGCAGGGCGGCATTGAACTCCTTTCGCTGACGCACCTCATCGAACTGGGCCGGGAAGAAGCCCTTCCACTGATCAAAGACGACGTCGACCTCCACGACGCACCGTTCGTTGTGGAGATCGTCCTCCTCGAACCGTCGCAGTTCATCACGGAAGAGCACGGCGAGCATCGTGGGGGCGTACCCGAGCTGGCTGCGGCGGACGAGCTTGGGAAGCTGCTCGTACCCGCTGGGGAACTCGTCCTCTCCCCACTGACGGACATATGCGTATCCCTCCGCCTCGTCGACGACGAGCGCTAGCCCCAAGCGGGCCATGAAGGTCTCGAGCTGTGAACGGTTTGACAGCAGGATGTTCCAGATCCGGTCTTCGTCCAAGTAGATGACGCCCTGTAGCAGCCGGACGGCCGCGATGCTCCATTCGCGGAACTCCGGGACGGGAGATGTAGAGGGGTTAGGCATTCGCGGTCTCCTGGGGAGGGAGGAACACAACCAGCGGGACGGTAACGAGACGGGACACCGCCCCTGCGACTTGGATGTCCTCCGAGCGCTCGCGGCTGATGATGTGCCCGTCGTCCTTGGCGATCTGTATGTAACCGAGGAGCTCGACGATCCCAGCGTCCGGCGGAAACTCTCGCACCACCTCCGAGAGGGTCATCGATCTGCCTGCACGAGAAGTAAGAGAGTTGATCCGCTGGCGCATCGCCGCCCAGTCGAGGCGATGGAGCTGGGCGAGCATTCGGAACAACTCCACCCTACGCGCATCGTCAACCTGCCCTTCAGAGAGGTCCATCTTCGCGAACTCGGTCGGTGGACTCCAGAACATCCGCGAGAAGGGGAATGCAAGCTGTACGCCGACATCAACAGTGGTGCCGACCTCGAAGGGCGGCGTGTTGGCGAGGGCGGCACCGAGACCTCGGATCTCCGTGAGCAGATGCGTTACCCGGCGTCGGTCCGACGCGGTCCGGGAATCCAGCATCCGCCGCAGGGTGGCAGAGAGCCGTTGGTTCGTCCGCATCACCTTCTCGGCGTCCGCGATCAGCGATGGCACCATCCGGCGAACCGTCGCGAGCCCGTCGGATTGCTGTGAGAGCTCGTCGATCCTCCCCAGCTCGACGATGATCCTCTGGAGTTTCTCCTGTTGGGTCGGCGACAAGATGAAGCGCACGAACTCATAGAAGCTGACACCTTGGTCGTCCTGCTTCAAGACATCCTCCGCGTCGAGGGCGAACTGGAGGATCTCCCCGCGTGAGTCCTTTCCGTCGAGTTGTCGCCGCTGCACCTGCCGCGTGATGTCCTTGAAGCGGTCTTCCACGGCCCGAAAGTCGGAGAGGAGTTCCTTGAGCAGGCCAACGGCGGTGGCGAACCGCTCTCGCACCGCAGCGGGTTCATACCGCGCCTCGACTCCGCCGTCCCGCAGGATCTGACCGATCTCGTCGTCGAGCCTCTTGCGTTCCTCGTACAAGTGAGCCAACCGGACTTCGGGATCGTGCGACGCGCCGGCGACGAGATCGGCCAGGGTACTAATGACGACACGCAGACGAGACTCAGTGCCGACAAACCCCAGATCTCTCTGCAGGGCGCGGTCGAGGAACAGAAACACGTCCTCAGTGTGCGGGGTCAGCTGAAACACCGGCTCGTTCCGTCCGCCTTCTACAGAGCGATGCAGCCAGCGCGTCTCCCCGCTGCACCAGGAGGACAAATAGGTCTCCGGTTTGTCCCGTATCGACTCCGGATGGGCTTCGCTCACGGACTCTTGGTACTCGCCTAGCGCCGCAACCAAGTCTGATGAGGGGAGGGAGATGCGGCCCGAGCCTTTGAACTGCCGGTGCAGGAAATCGATCACGAAAGGGGCGTGCTGCGCCCGCAGCAGCTTCAGCGCTGGCGACGTGCCGAAGTATGCAATCAGTTGGTCCAGGCGCATGGCGGCAATCCGGTTACCTCATCCGTCGAGGTGTTAGAGTAGTGGCCCCAGCTTTCGCCAGCTGTGTTCCGGTCAAGATCGCGGCTCCCGTAGCGCTTGTTGCGGCGCAGGCTCCAGTCCGCTCATACCCCGTCGCGTGACTGACCATTCCTGGGTACCCCCGGGCTTCTGCATCATTATCAGCACTCGGTCCGAAACCCAAACAGCCGAGCGACCCGGCCGACATGGAACGTTGTCGGCGTTTGGATGCTGGCTGCACTGGCGCAGGACTCTCCTCGACGACCAGAGTCGAGCACGTCAGAAGTAGGCTGTTGTGCATTGCCCCGACGCATCGTTAGACTTGTCGCCACCGACCACCGAGAACGCGCTCGTCCGGGTTGCGGATACGGAGCTTCTGACCGGCCCGCGAAAGCGGCCCACGTTGCTCCAGATGTGACCTCTTCTACAATGTCAGATAGTACATCGAGACGAGCGAGCATCGTGACGAGATTCAATCGAAGCGCATTGGTGGCTTTCAGGAGCCGATCGGCCTGTGTGTTGGTCATGACAACGTTCAGAGAGCAGGGCGGCGGATGTCGCGAGAACGCGTCGCGAGGGAGCTTCACCAATGCTCATGGCGATGCGTAAGTGCTAGGGGCTCGT
>DATGXW010000352.1:0-16517 GCA_035298585.1 Phycisphaerales bacterium | reverse complement strand
CCGCCGCGCTCGTCACGCTTGCGGCGCTCGTCGCCTTTGCGGCCGGAAGCGCCTGGTTCGCCTGGCAGCAGCACCAGGAGGCAGCTCGCGCCAACGCACTCGCGGCGTTCTCCCAGCAGATCCTGGCGAGCGTCGACCCGGCCGAAGCGCGGGGCATGGATACCACGCTCCTCCAGAAGATCCTGGATGCAGCGCTCAACCGGGTGGACTCCGAGCTTGCGGGCCAGCCGCGGTCACAGGTCGCCATGCTCAACGCGGTCGGATATGCGGCGCTTCAGATCGGCGAGATCGAGCAGGCACGGGCCGCGTTTCAGCACGGCGTGGAGATCGGCGTCGCGAGTCTTCCAGCCGACGATGTCCTGACGCTCGACGCACAGGCGAACCTCAGCGCGGCGTTGATCCACCTGCAGAAGTTCTCGGAGGGCGATGCGCTGCTCCGCGACGTGATCGAGGCCCGGACCCGTGTCTTTGGTTCTGAGCACGCCGAGACGCTGAACGCCATCTCGAGTCTTGCCTTTTCGTTTGACCGCCAAGGCAGGTGGCCCGAGGCCCGCGAGCTCCTGGAGAAGTTGCTCGAGATCAGGATGCGCCGCCTCGGCCGCGAGCACGACGACACGTTGATGACGTTGAACAACCTTGCCAACGCGCTGGACTCGATGGGGGAGACCGAGCGTGCACTCGGGATGTTCAGGCAGGTGCTCGACGTCCAGGCACGCACGATCGGCGAGGATCACCCAAAGACGCTCGCCACCATGAACAACCTCGCGGGCGCATCCTCGACGCTCGGCAGAACGGCCGAGGCCGCGGCGTTGTACGAGCGTGCGCTTGGCATCAAGCGCCGCGTGCTCGGCCAGAACCACCCGAGCCTGATCACGACCCTCGTCAACCTGGGCGTCTTCTACATCGAGGCGAAGAACTTTGAGAAGGCCGACGCGATGCTGACCGAGGCGGATGCTTCCGCGAAGGATGCGGGCGCTGCCGCCATCGTGCAGCGGTTGGGCGCCCTGAACGCGCTCGCGAGACTCCGCCGGATGCAGGGTCGCAAAGAGGAAGCCATCCCCTTCGCGACCTCGTGCCTGGAGATCGCCACCGAGGTCTTCGGGGAAGCACACCCCAGCGTCGTCACGATCGCCGCGAATCTCGCTTCGGCCGAACTGGAAGTTGGCCGCTGCGAGGATGCGCTCGGGCATGCACGGCGGGCCAGGTCGATCGCCGAGCGGCTGGAGCCTCCTCCCGCGGCGGGGATCGCAAGCGCGGACTGGATCATCGGCCGGATCCACGCGGCCCGCGGAGAAGCGGGGGAAGCGCGTGCGATCTTTCAGCAACTGCTCCAGATACCCGAGGTGCTGCGGACGATCCGTGCAAGCATGCCGGCGGACGTCGAGGGGGCGCTCAAAGCGATAGAAGACGGTCAGGCGTCAGATTCGCCCTGCGCGGATCGCTGAATGTGCACACCGCGCGGCGCTGCAATCCCGTCCCATCGATTCCTCGGTGGGACGGGAGAACATCAAATCAGTGTGCATCAACGCTTCCAATCGGGCAGTCGTCCGGAAGTCCAGGGAGCGCCGGCCGGGTCGAACCTTGCCTGAACACGCTCGAGGGCGGCGAGCTGCTCCTTGAGCCCGGCCAGGACTTGTGCGAACTCGTCCGCCGCGTAGGCGTACTGCTCGCGCTGCGTTGGCGTGGGTGGTTCGGTCGACGCGGCGAGGCCTCCGAGAATCGTTCCGACGCGGTCTGAGATGGAGATCGGTTCGGGGTCGTAGCGTCGCGCGACCGTGCGGTCGCCGGTGAGCCTCGTCTGGATGGACGTGAACGCCGCACGCAGGTCGTGGAGCTCCTTGAGCACCGCCTGGTCCATCCCGGGCGTCACCGAGGTCGCTCGGCGCAGTTCGGAGATGCGGTCCTGTGCATCGGACGCGACGCGGATCGCGGCCTGCAGGGCGCGGTTCAGTTCGCCGGTCTTCTGCTCAAACGCGAACTTCTCCGTGCGATCCTGTCCCTTGGCGGCCATGGAAGAGGCGTTGAGATCGACAACCTCGAAGTTCTGCTTGTCGGAGATCTCGGTGATGACGCCGTCGACGATCCTGGACAACTGAACGCTGTACGTCCCAGGCGGCACCAGGGGACCGCCCCCGCCTTCGCCGCCCGGAACGCCGCCGCCGCCGGCCGGATAGGTGCTGTGCGTCCGAAGATCCCACGTGACGCGCTGGATGCCGGCCTCCCGAGAAACGGCCATCCGCCGCATGACGGTTCCAGCCGAATCCCGGATCGTCATGAACACTTGCGGATCGAGCTCCGTGTCTTCTGCGCGGAAATCGTCCATCGTCGGATAGGTCCAGCCGTCCTTGCCTTGTGCTTCCTTCCGGCGATCCTTGCGGGATGTCACCTTCTCCTTCATCCAGTAGGTGATCACCGCGCCGAAGGGGGGATTTGGCGCCGCGTAGTAGGTTGAGCCCTGCGACCCGCGGCCTCCACCCATGCGCGACCGTTCCAGGTAGGAGAGTGCGGGCTTGACCGCAAAGAAGTGGGTGGGCCTTTCGAGCAGCGCCTCGGATGCGTCGCGCAGCGGCGTGTAATTGTCGAGCACGTAGAAGCCGCGTCCGAACGTGGCCATGACCAGGTCGTTTTCCCGGCGCTGGATCTCAAGATCGCGGACGGGGATCGTCGGAAGTCCTGCAACCTTGTACCAGTTCTTGCCGCCGTTGAGCGTGTAATAGCACCCGAATTCAG
Organism: Phycisphaerales bacterium; assembly: GCA_035298585.1. Taxonomy (GTDB): domain Bacteria; phylum Planctomycetota; class Phycisphaerae; order Phycisphaerales; family UBA1924; genus JAEUJB01. The sequence goes on along the minus strand of DATGXW010000352.1, from coordinate 13,787 downwards.
TCCCCACGAAGAGAAGATCGGGGTTCACATGGTCTTCCGCAACGGTGTAGCAGATGTCGCGTGCAGGAAGATCGCCGGCAATGCTCGTCCAGGTCCGTCCCCGGTCGTCTGATCGAAGGAGGTAGGGCTTGAAGTCCCCGTTCTTGTGGTTGTCAAAGGCCGCGTAGATGCGGTCGGGGTTGTGGACCGAGCTTTCCAGCTCCGAGACGTACGTGTTGGTCGGAACATCGGGAAAGGACTCGATCTTGCGCCAGGTCGTGCCGCCGTCCTCGGTGACGTGCACAAGCCCGTCGTCGGTTCCCACGTAGAGAAGTCCCTCCACCTTGGGTGACTCGGTGAGTGAGACACAATTCCCGTAGATCGACGTCGATGCGTGCTTGGCGACCGCCTCGGGCTTCTGGATCACGCCCATGACCTTGAGCTGGTTGCGGTCGATGCCGCGCGTGAGGTCGGGGCTGATGACGCGCCACGAGCCCCCGCGGTCGTCGGACCTGTGCAGCACGCGCGACGCGATGTAGAGGCGATGGTTGTTGTGCGGGCTGATCAAGAGCGGGGTGTCCCAGTTCCAGACGTACGGCTGGTCGCCTGGCTTCTCACGCGGCTTGATGTCGAGCTGTTCACCCGTCTGGCGGTTGAAGCGGATGAGGCCCGCGTGCTGCCACTGGCTGTAGACGATGTTGGGATCCTTGGGATCGATCGCGGGCTCAAACCCGTCGCCCCCGACGGTTTCGAACCACATCTCGTTGGAGATTCCCACCGAGTCGGTCGTCCGGCTCGGACCGCCGTAGGTGTTGTTGTCCTGCGTGCCGCCGTACACGTTGTAGAAGGGCAGGGCGTTGTCGGTTGCGACGCGATAGAACTGCACGACCGGCAGGTTGGGGGTGTGACGCCACTGCTGGCCGCGGTTGAACGTCTCGTACAGGCCGCCGTCGCACCCGCCCAGGATGTGGTCCGTGTCGCTCGGGTCGATCCAGAGCACATGGAAATCAACGTGCACCGCGTCCAACGCCATCGGCCGCATCGTCGCGCCCCCGTCATCCGACATGTGCGGCACAGTGTCGATCGTGTAGAAGCGGTCGGGGTTCTTCGGATCCGCGAAGAGCTCGTTGTAATACTGCGGACTGGAAGTCATGTAGCCGTTGCGACGTTCCCAGGTTTCGCCGCGGTCGCGGGAGCGATAGATCCCTCCCGCCCCCTCGGCGGCTTCCACGATCGCGTAAAGAACATCGGGATCGGCGGGAGAGATGCACAGCCCGATGCGGCCCTTGTCGCCGCCGGGCAGGCCGCTGTTGATCGCACGCCAGGTCTTGCCCCCGTCGGTCGACTTGTGGATCCCGCTCTCCGGCCCGCCGTTGATGAGCGTCCACACGTGCCGGCGACGCTGATAGGCCGTGGCGTACAGCACATCGGGATCGCGGGGATCCATGTGGATCTCATTGACGCCCGTCATGTCGCTGATGTGCAGGACACGCTCCCACGTCTTTCCACCGTCCACCGTCTTGTAGACGCCGCGGTCGCCTCCGTCGCTCCAGAGCGGTCCCATCGCGGCGGCGTACACGACCTGCGAATTCCTCGGGTCCACGCGGATCATCCCGATGTGCTCGGAAGCTCCCAGGCCCACATTCTGAAAACTCTGGCCGCCGTTGCGGGAGACGTAGATTCCGTCCCCGAAGCCGACGGACCGCTGGCTGTTGTTCTCGCCCGAGCCGACCCACACCACCTTCGAATTGGTCGGATCGATGGTGATGCAGCCGATCGAGTATGAGCCGTACCCGTCGAAGATGGGGTTGAAGCTCACGCCCCCGTTGGTGGTTTTCCAGACGCCTCCCGAAGCCACCGCGACATAGAACTCGCTGTGGTTCTCGGGATTCACGGCAAGGTCCGCGATGCGGCCGCTCATCAGCGACGGTCCGAGGGAGCGGGCCGACAGGGCGCCGAAGGTCCCCGCGTTGAGCTTTGGCGCGGGCTTTGCGTCCTTGGCTGGTTCGGTCGCCGCCTCCTGGGGCTTGGAATCCTGGGGCTTTGTCTCCTGAGGCTTGGGCTCTTCCTTGGCGGGTTGACCCTGAATTGAACCCGGCTCGACCGGCTGCTGCGAACTCTCCGAAGCGGGTTGCACGAGCGCCCCGCCCGCGATCATGGCGCCCAGCGAGAGAGCAACGGTGGTTCCGACGGCCAGCGTGAGGGCCTGTGCACGGCGAATCTGCATGTGAGAGAAGCTCCGAGGAATGAATGCTGCCAGCGGCGGTCCCAATCCGCCGCTCCCAGCGTATCAACCGGGCTTCTTGTCTGCCGACCCGCGTGGCCGCGATCGCGTTACCAGGAGCCGCCGCGCCGAGAGACGAGGTAGACGCCTGCGATGCACAGCGCGGCGACCATCCATTGAACCGCGACAGAGTGGATCACGAACGTCTCGCCGCTCATGACCACGCCCGCGATCAGGGCGGGAACGTGCCCCTGCTTCTTGCCAAACAGGAGCAGGGCCATCCCGATCGAACCGATGACAAGGCCCGAGATGAGCGACGCGGCGGAGAAGTCCATGTTCCGATCCTCAGGATGTGCACATCGAGGCGGTCTGGGAATTGCCCCGGCCGATGACGTTGCATCATGGATCAGCATCGGTTCACGTGTCGCGCTGGTGGAACGGACTTGCGTGCATGGGGTGTGCACAGGGTTCTAGGACGTGCACACGCCGATGCACAGCGTCCGAGATCATTTCCGGCCCGCGACGTACACCACCCAACTGGGATCAAGCCGATCATCGATGTCGATGGGCTGGACATACATCCGGCCGTCGGAATCCACCGCATCGCCGAGGCGGTGATAGACCTCCGCACGGGAGAAGCCCGCATCATCGAGTGCATCAAAGAGCTCTGGAATCGACCAGAGCCGCCAGTGGTATTCAAAGGCGTTCCTGATTCGCCGGGGCTTCTTTCCCTTCTCAAGCACATCGAAGTGGATCGCGTTGTGCACGATCCCGCTCACGGCGTCCGCGTCGATCTGCTCCCAGTGATAGCGAACCCGGATGCCGGGGGCCGGCCGGATGAGTTTGGTCGTGGTGCCCGGGGTGAAGGCGTCGGCACCGCCGTAGAGATCAAAGACGCACACGCCGCCGGGGTTGAGGCGCTTTCGCGTCAGCGCGAGGTACTTCACGAGTTCCGGGCGCGTGTGCCAGTACCCGAGCGGGAAGTTGAGCCCCGCGATGATGTCGGCCCGGTTCGTCGCGGAGATGACATCCTCGCGGATGAGTTTGAGCCGAGGGTCTTTCAAGGCATGCCGCAGCGGCTCCGCATCGCTATCAACCGCGATGGCGCGTGCGCTGGGAGATGTCAAAAGCCACGCGGAGCAGATCGCGGCGGGGCCTGAAAAATCTTCGCGCAGCGTGGTGGGGGAGCCGCCGTGGACCGCGCGAAGAAATGCCGCAAGGACGGGCGGGTCCTGCACGCACATGGTGTAGAGGGTGAATCGATTCATCGGAGCGGGTTGGCGAGCTTCTCGTCCGCGAGGCATGGGCGAGAGTATGTTGGCGAGCCGGGGCCCGCGTTATCCCGATCTGCAAAGGTGCGGCCCTGAAGGCCCGAGCCCTGGAACCATGATGAACCGCGAGGAGAGGCAGACGCACATACGTGCGGACGGTCCTGTCTCCAAGATCATGTGCCGTCGCGGATGCCGTGTCGGAACGGATCCTCCTCGGCGAGGTGCAGCATCGATTCCGCCGAGATGTACGCCCGGCCGGAGATGCTCGGGATGATGCCTCCACCCGGAACCTGCCGATACGAACCAAAGAACGCACTGCCGATGATGCTCTCCTGGCCCCAGCGTTCCCCGGCCTTCAGCTTGCCATCGGCCGCCAGGCAGGCAAGCTTGGCGCTCGTCCCCGTGCCGCACGGAGACCGGTCGTACTCCTTCCCCGGGCAGAGGACAAAGTTCCGGCTCTGGCAATCCGCTCGGGTTGAAGGACCAAAGAGCTCGATGTGATCGATGTGCCCGCCGGCAGCGCCGGTGATCCCTGCACGTTCGAGACCGTCGCGGATCGCGCAGCTGAATCGGGTGAGCTGGTCGAGGTTCCCAAGCGTGAGTTCAAGCCCGTGACCGAAGGGACCATCCTGATCGACGAGGAAGAACCAGTTCCCTCCCCAGGCAACGTCGCCCTTGATTGTGCGAGTCGATCCCTCCCATGCGAACGAAACCTCGACTTTCGCGGCGTGGCGATACGAGGCCACATTGGTGATCGTGACCTGCCCGCCGCCCTCGGATCCACCTTCGCCCAGCTCGACCGAGACCTCTCCGACCGGGGTCTCAATCATGTGCGTTCCCGCCCCGATCATGCCCAGATGCCGCAGCGTGACCGCCAGGCCGATCGTGCCATGCCCGCACCCATTCAGAAAGCCGACGTTGTTGAAGAAGATCACCCCGCAGGCGGCCCGCGGGTTCTGGGCCTTGCAGATCATCGCCCCCACGAGATGGTCGCACCCGCGAGGCTCGTTCACGACCGCCGAGCGGATGTGGTCAAACCGTGTGCGGAAGACTTCCCGCTGCTGGGCGACCGTCCCGGGAACGCCGTGTGTCGAGAGATCAGGCCCCCCGTCGACGATGATGCGTGTGGGTTCGCCTTCGGTGTGGGAGTCGATGACTTTGATGCGGTGCATGGACACCGAGGGTAGCTCGGGGGCTTGCGTGTGTGCACCGATGCAAGATCTGAACAGGGACTCAGTTCATGGGCAAACCCTTGCTTCGCCACAGGCGTGAGAGCCGCTCGATATCCGTCGGCTCCCAGACGCTTCCATCGGGGAGCTTGGAGGCGATCAGCTTGCCCTCGTTGGTGTAGGTTGAGAGCTGCGGCGGTCCATCATCCGAAAGGCGGGTCTCGATGATCCATGAGTCGGGCGCTTCGGTGGGTTGACGCAGGAGGTCACGGCGCAGCTTGATGAATCCGGCGTCGGACTGGAAGACGTAGGTTCCAAAGTCGCCGGGGAGACCGGTCTTGATGAGGATCTGCGGGAGGAGATAGGACTCCACGCGCGAGATGTACCCGGCGCCTTCGATCTTGGGCTTGGACGTCGTTCCGGAGTTGCCCGTGCCCGCGACCGTGACCGACATCTGATCGCCGTTGCGGACGCCGATCTCGCTGTAGGCTCGCTTGTTTGTGCGGTCCTTGGATTGGACGCCGAGCGTCACGTACCACTGCTCTTCCGCGCGGTCGGGCGTCACGAAGAATGTGCTCTGGGAATCGATCATGTCCGTGCCTTCCAGCAGGCGAGCATCGATCCTGATCAGATATCCTTCCTGCGCATCCGCCGTGCTGAACTTCCCCGGGGTGTTCTTGCTGTTCACCTCGCCGCGCCTTCCCTTCCACACCTTGATGCGCCGATAGCCCAGTTCTTCGGCGTCGGTGGGGGAACCGCTCGGTCCCGGCCGGAACCGGCGTTCCCAGCGTTCGCCCGAGGCCGCCACGATCGCGTCGAGGTCCGCGGTGGTGAGCTTCTCAAAGACCGCGATGCCCGAAGTCACCGCGGCGGAGCGCTCGCGCGTGATCTGCGTGGGGTCGCCCAGCTTGGCGCCGTGCAGGATGACGTTGAAGATGTCGCGGGCCTGTTCAAAGTGACGCTGCTCGGTAAAGAGTTCAAAGACGACGAACTGATCGGGGCCCGCTTTGACGACCGAAAGCCCGCGAACCAGGGGCTCGTTCTTCTTGTTGGGAATCGAGAGAAAGAACTGCTCTGCCGGCGAGGGGAATCCCTCGACCTTCACATCCTTCAGGCGGTCCTGGACGAGCCCGTTGAAACCCTTAAACCCCGTGACGTCTTTCAGTCCGCTGAGTTTGTTGCTCTGCCAGATGTTCTTGATCTCTTCTTTCGAGATCCCGGTCTGTGCATCAAAGACCAGGCCCGAGGCGCCGAGCAGATCCATCAGCGCGGCGTTGGCGACGTCCGCGGCGGTCAGCTTGAGATTGCTCGAGCGCGGCGCCTGGACCGTGATCAGCCATTTTCCATCGTCGGGTGTGATCTCGATCGCCGATTGGCTCTGGATCGTGGTCTTCTGAACACGGGAATTGGCGGGCGGGTACAGCGTGAGCGCCACGCTTTCGAGCCGGACAGGCTCGCTGGCGAGTTCCACGACCGGACGCAGGCCCTTGGTCTGGTCGGGCGATGCAAAGTTGCCGGAATTGATCAGGGTCCGATCTTGGCCCAAACAAAGACCGCACGCCAGCGACAGGGTGAGGAGCCCCGAATAAACAGCCCGTCGACCAGTTGCTCGAACCACGACGTGACCCGCGATGCGATCCGCCCCGTGGCCCGCCCCTGGACCCAGCCTTGACGCTTCCGTGCAGCGGTTCATTCGGCGATTCCTATTCATGTTGTGGTTCCGACGCTGGGTGTGGCGCAAATTCTGCACATGGCGTTCAGTCCTGCACGCTGTGCACACCGTCCCCACCGGCTTCATCGTTCAGAAGATGATACGAGATAAGTCCAAACGGACCAATTCCGCCCCTCCCAGGGCGTAGAGTTGGGACGGTCGGAAGTGGTCCGGGTGTTCCCGGAGATTCGCCGTACCGTTGACATCTGTTGGGAACCTGCTAATCATCTTCACCCCGAGCGGCTGATCGCCGTGTGCTGTTCATGCGATGCGGCGGTCAATTCGAGCGGGGGAGGTGGGTTCTTCTCCCCGATCGGTTCTGACGCGAGGTGGGCGTCGGGAAGGTCGGATCGATGCCGAAGCTTGTCGGCTCGAATGCAGATGAGTCGCACGGGTGCTGAAAAGGCCCCCGGAAGCGAGGCATCTGGCCGGTGTGTCGCCTGATCGCTTCGCGGCGATGAGCGCGGATTCAAGCCTGTCTGCCGAGGGCCGCAAGGCCAGCGTCGGGCGGGTCATTGGAAACCCAAGAGCGGGTTCTGCGGGTGGTTGGAAGTGTTTGGCCGGTAGCTCGACCTCACGGCGAGCGAATCGGCCGGACGGGTGCTCTTGCGGTCTTCAGTGCGTTGCGTGACGAATTGACCGGTTGGACTCGATCGGATTCTGAGGTACTTCTCGATGACTGGCGGCAAGATTCGAATCCGGATGGAAGCCTACGACCACATCGCTCTTGACGCCTCGGCGAAGGAAATCGTCGAGCACGCCAAGCGGACCAATGCAAAGGTCGCAGGCCCCGTTCCGCTCCCCACGCGGGTTGAGCGTTACACCGTCCTCCGTTCGCCCTTCATTGACAAGAAGAGCCGCGAGCAGTTCGAGATCCGGACCCACAAGCGGATCATCGACATCATCGAGCCCAACGCGCGGACGGTCGAGGCGCTCAACCGCCTGGTCGTTCCCGCCGGTGTGTTCGTGAAGATCAAGGCCTGAGTCGGCGGCCTGGTATTGTCGGTTCTGTGTCGAATATTGACGTCTGAACAATCCCGGAAGGCTGGCCTTCCGGATCACGCCCGGGAACGGGATCAGGAAGTACGATCATGGCTCTCATGCTGATGGGTAAAAAACTGGGAATGACCCGCGTCTACACCGACGCTGGCGTCAACGTCCCCGTGACTGTCCTCTCGGTCGGCCCCTGCGTCGTGACGCAGGTGCGCACCGCCGACAAGGACAAGTACTCGGCGGTCCAGATCGCCTTCGGCGACATGAAGCCCCGCAACAGCACGATCCCGATGATCGGCCACGACGCCAAGGCCGGGGTCGCCCCCAAGCGTCATCACCGCGAGTTCCGCGTGAAGGCCGACGAGGCGGGTTCGTTCTCGCTGGGCCAGGAGCTGAAGGTTGACGCGCTGACCGGCACGATGTACGTCGACGTCATCGGCCGCAGCAAGGGCAAGGGCTTCCAGGGCGTCATGAAGCGATATCACTTCAAGGGCATGTTCGCCTCGCACGGCACGGAGCGTAAGCACCGTTCGCCGGGCTCGATCGGCGGCCTCTGCTCCAACCGCGGCTACGGCGGCGGCCTCAAGAAGGGCAAGCGCATGGCCGGCCACATGGGCGACGAACGCGTCACCACCCGATGCCTGGACATCGTTCGCATCGACACCGAGAAGGGCCTGCTGCTCGTCAAGGGCTCGGTCCCCGGCGCCAACAACGGGATGGTCATGATCCGTCCCGCGACGCGGCTGTACAAGAGCAAGGCACGCAAGGTCGCCGAGGCGGCCTCGAAGTAAGTCAATGTCGGCCTCGGTGCCAGATGCACCGGGGCCGCTTCGTTTGGGTTCGCGAAAGTTGATTGTGCACGACGGCGGTCGGGAGCGTTTCCCGGTCGTCGAGTCCGGAAGGTGGGACACCAAACCCCCGGACAGGAACAAAGGGCCGGCTCCAGCCACTTGGGTGGGTGGATACCGGAGGACAGCCGAGTCGATTCTGTGCAGCCCCCGCCCTCTGGAACAGATGGCGTGCCCCCGTGAAGGCCTCGGCCTTCGAAAGGGCAGACAGGTGTGCGGCCAGATAGGCGAGGTGCGGTGAACAGGAACGGTCCTGCCACCGTCGAAGGCGTCGGACGAGGAACAGACACATGGATGTCGCCGTCTACAACATCCAGGGCAGCAAGGTCGGATCCCTGACCATCGATCCCAAGTCCCTGGGCGAAGACATCAACGCTCCCCTGATCAAGCAGGCGTACGTGATGTATCACGCGAACCTGCGTCAGGGTTCGAGCAAGACCCTCAACCGCGGCAACGTGGAAGGGTCGACCAAGAAGATTTACAAGCAAAAGGGCACGGGCAACGCCCGCCACGGTGACCGCAAGGTCAACATCTTCAAGGGCGGCGGCCACGGCCACTCGAAGAAGCGGACGCGCGACGACTTCCGCCTCACCATGCCCAAGAAGATGCGTCGCCGGGCCAACCGCAACGCCTTCCTGGCCAAACTGGTCGACAACGAAGTCCGCGTCATCGACGCGCTGAGCTTCGCCAGCCCCAAGACCCGCGATTTCCGCGACTTCCTCGCGGCCGTCAAGATCGACGCCAGCGCCCTGGTCGCGCTCTCGCCCGCGGATTCGCAGAGCGAGAACGCACGCCTCTCGGCCCGCAACCTCGACGGGATCTCCCTCTGCCGGGCCGACCAGCTCAACTGCTTTGACATGCTCAATCACCGCTACCTGGTGATCGGCAAGGCGGATCTCGAGGCGTGGCTGAAGGGCCCGCAGTCGCAGACCGGCAAGGACGCCAAGCTCGCGCCGCTTGGCCGTCAGAACACCCCCGAGGCGGCTCCCAAGGCCAAGGCTGAAAAGCCCAAGGCCGAGAAGCCCGCGAAGAAGGCCCCCAAGGCCAAGTAACTGACGGCTCTGACACGAACGACTCGACCGGCCGGACTGAGAAGGCCGCGACGACGGAAAGACCAAGGCACACACCATGCAGGCACACGACATCATCAAGAAGCCCCTGCTGAGCGAGAAGAACACCGAAGCGCAGGAGATCGGCCGCTACAGCTTCCTGGTCGACAACCGCGCCTCGAAGGACGAGATCAAGGACGCGATCCAGAAGCTCTACAAGGTGGAGGTCGTCCAGGTCAACACGCAGGTCCGCAAGGGCAAGATCCGCCGGATGAAGGTCGGCATGATCCGCGAGTCGGACACCAAGAAGGCGACCGTCCGCGTCAAGAGCGGCCAGACGATCGAGCTGTTCTGAACTTGAACCCAGGATGATGCACGAGGGCTCTGGCCCTGGTGATGAACGAGACAGGAAGGTACGCGATGGCGATCAGAATCTACAAGCCGACCAGCGCCGGGCGCCGAAACGCGTCGGTGAACATGCACGCCGAGGTGACCAAGAAGGCCCCCGAGCGTTCGCTGACCAAGCCGCTGTACAAGACCGGCGGCCGCAACCACCACGGCGTCATCACCGCCCGCGGTCGCGGCGGCGGCGCCAAGCGTCTGTACCGCATGGTCGACTTTGACCGCAAGGACCGCAACGGCATCGTCGGCAAGGTCATCGGCACCGAGTACGATCCCAACCGCTCCTGCCACATCTCGCTGATCGAATACACCGACGGCGTCAAGCGGTACATCCTTGCCCCCCTGGGTGTGAAGGATGGCCAGACGATCGTCTGCTCAAAGGACAGCGCGGTCGAGCCCCAGGTGGGCAACAGCATGCCCCTGCGGTTCATCCCGCTGGGTCTTGAGGTTCACTGCGTGGAGCTCGTCCCCGGCCGCGGCGGCCAGATCTGCCGCTCGGCGGGTTCGTTCGCACGCCTCTCCAACCGTGAAGGCGACTACGCGACGCTGGTCATGCCCTCGGGCGAAGTCCGTCGCGTGCACGTCGACTGCCGGGCGACGATCGGCCAGGTCGGCAACCCCGACCACTCCCTGCGTCAGCTCGGCAAGGCCGGGCTGACCCGCCTCAAGGGCCGCCGTCCGATCACCCGCGGCATCGCCAAGAGCCACCATGCACACCCCCTGGGTGGTGGTTCGGGTCGTTCGAAGGGCAACCGTCCTCCGTGCGGTCCGACGGGCGTCCTGGCCAAGGGCGGTCCGACCCGCAACCGCAACAAGCACTCGTCGAAGCTGATCATCCGCCGCCGCGCCAGCAAGCGTTTCGGCGTCCTGAAGTAAAACGAACGCACGTCCAGCGACTGACACTCACGAATCGACTCGCCGGCACAACCTTGAGAAGGCCGGGAGAACCCAGGAAGAACGAACATGGGACGCAGCCAGAAGAAGGGCCCCTACGTTGATGAACGGCTCTACCGCCGTGTTGAGAACCTCAACGCGTCGCGCAAGAAGGAGCCTCTCAAGACGTGGTCGCGCCGGTGCACGATCGTTCCCGAGTTCGTGGGCCACACGTTCAAGGTCCACAACGGCCGTGCGTTCCTCGACGTGTTTGTGACCGAGGACATGGTCGGCCACAAGCTCGGCGAGTTCAGCAGCAGCCGGACCTTCCGCGGCCACACGAACAAGAAGGAAGGCCTCGACGCGGGCGAGAAGTCCGCAGCGCCGGCCAAGAAGTAAAAGGCTCCACGGGCATTCACCCGGACACGACCGACCGCGAAGCAGTCCGAACCCTACGCGGTCTTTGACAGAGGATCGACGCCGTGAAACTGCGGTATGAAAGACTCAAGGAACTGGCCCAGGCAAAGGGCGTGTCGCGCGAGCAACTCGCCGCCGCCATCGTCCGCCCGGGCCTGAGCGAGGGTGACGCGATCCGCGCGATCAACAACTGGATGGTCGGCCGCGACCACCCGCGTTGCCGCGCGACCGACATCGCCAAGCTGGCCGCCGCCGTGGGCGTCCCGACGCGTGAGCTGGCCCGCTTCGTGAGCGAGGTCCGCCACCACCGGGGCAGCCCCCGCAAGGCCCGTCTCCTGGCCGACCTGATCCGCGGCAAGAGCGTCGAGAAGGCGCTCAACCTCCTTGGCTTCAACACCAAGCGGGCCGCGGTGAACATGCGCAAGTGCCTCTCGGCGGCGATCGCCGAGGCCCAGACGGTCGAGGCCGACGAGGGCAAGCTCTTCGTCTCGATCAGCACCGTCGACGACGGCCCGGTCATGAAGCGTTTCCAGCCCAAGGACCGCGGTCGTGCACACGCGATCCTCAAGCGTTTCAGCCACATCACCGTGGGCGTCGAAGAGCGCCTCCCCAAGACCAAGAAGGCAGCCAAGGCCGGGTAATCCCGCACCGCACCGAGAGAACACATGGGACAGAAGACGCATCCATTCGGTCTGAGGCTCGGGATCACTGAGGCGCACCGCAGCCGCTGGTACGCCCCCAAGGCGCTCTTCGGCGAGCTCCTTGTCGAGGACCAGAAGATCCGCCGATTCCTCGACCGCCGCCTGAACCGCCGGCCCCCCAGCGCGATGGTCGCCGACATCCACATCGAGCGGACCCGCGAGGAGCTGAAGGTCATCGTCAAGACCGCCCGCCCGGGCCTGGTCATCGGTCCCAAGGGCGCCGAGGTCGAGCGCCTGACCGAAGAGCTCCAGCTCATGACGGGCCGCAAGGTGAATATCTCGATCATCGAGATCAAGAACCCCGATCTTGATGCACAGCTCATCGCCGAGGCGGTCGCCGAGCAGCTTGTCAAGCGTGCCAGCTTCCGCAAGGCCGCCAAGATGAAGGCCGACGCCGCGATGGCGTCGGGGGCGCTGGGCGTGAAGGTGCAGCTTGCCGGTCGCCTGGGCGGCGCTGAGATGTCCCGCTACCTCGACATCCGTCTTGGCTCACTCCCGCTCTCGACCCTCCAGGCCCGCATCGAGTACGGCCTGGCCGAGGCGCACACGACCTACGGGTCGATCGGCGTACAGGTCTGGGTCTACCGCGGGATGTACACGACCGAGAGGACCGAGGAAGAGTCCAACGCGGCGGGCGGGCGTGCACGTGCACGCGGCCGTCGCTAAGTGCCTGGTGGTTCAAGCGTGTGAATCGATTCAGTCGTTCGGTGTAGTTCGAGTTGGTCATTCCCCAGTGCCTAGTGCCCCGTGCCTAGTGCCTGCGTTTCGAGGTGCTTCATGGCGTTGATGCCAAAGAGAGTCAAGTACCGCAAGGAGATGCGCCGGATCCGCCCCCGCAAGGCGACCAAGGGCAACTATGTCGCTTACGGCGACTACGGCCTGCAGGCGCTCGAGGGATGCTGGCTCAAGGCGACGGTGATCGAGGCGGGCCGCGTGGCGGCGATGCACTTCGTCAAGCGCGAGGGCAAGCTGTTCATCCGGGTCTTCCCGGACAAGCCGATCAGCAAGAAGCCGCTGGAAACCCGAATGGGCACCGGCAAGGCCGAAGTCGAGTACTGGGCGGCCCGCATCAAGCCCGGCACGATCCTGTTCGAGATCGCCGGCGTGCCCGAGGCGACCGCCAAGCTCGCCTTCGTCCGCGTCGCGATGAAGATGCCGGTCAAGACCCGCTTCGTTGGTCGCCGCATCCGCGTCTGAGTCCGCTCCCTGATCTGCTCCCCGAGGTGTCTCGTTCTTGATTCTGTTGGAGACCGCTATGAAGAACACGCTGGAAGTCAAGAAGTTCAAGGACGAGCAGCTCAAGGACGAGCTGGCGAGCCTGCAGAAGAAGCTGTTTGATCTGCGCACGTCCACCGTCACCGAGAAGGTGAAGGACACGAGCCAGTTCTCCAAGACCCGGCGCAACATCGCCCGCCTGCGGACCGAGCTCCGCGCCCGCGAATTGGCCGCGTCGAAGAAGTAACCCGTACCCGTTCCACCCGCCCCGCAGGGCCACACGACCGAGATCACGATGACCACCGCAAAGACCTCCAAAGCCGCCAAGCCCGCAGCCTCCAAGAGCGCGCCCGCGCAACCCGCGGCCGAGCTGAAGGGCACCAAGATCGGCGTCGTCGAGTCCGACAAGCGGGACAAGACCCGCAAGGTCGTGATCGCGTACCAGGCGATGCACCCTAAGTACGGCAAGTACATCCGCCAGCGCACCGTCCTGCACATCCACGACGAGGCCAACGAGAGCAAGCTGGGCGACGTCGTCGAGGTCGCTCAGTGCCGCCCGATCAGCAAGACCAAGCAGTGGCGACTGGTCCGTATCGTCGAGCGTCGCTCCGCCGCCGCCACCGCCCTGGCCTCCGCCAAGGAGATCGTGTAAGTCATCCCGCTCTTTGCCTCAAAGCTCGGCGACGAGCGGCGAGTTTGTCTGAGGTTCCACCATGCTGCAGCAAGAAACACGATGCGAGGTCGCGGATAACTCGGGGGCGAAGATCGCCTACGTGATCCGCGTGTACGGCGGGTCCACGGCGACCGGTGCCTTCACCCGTCGCGTCGCCAACGTCGGCGACCGCGTCTTCGTCTCGATCAAGAAGGCGCTCGCGGGCGCGGACGTGAAGGAAGGCGACAAGGCCAAGGCCGTCGTCGTCCGCACCACCAAGCCC
>DATGXW010000351.1:0-5683 GCA_035298585.1 Phycisphaerales bacterium | reverse complement strand
ATGCTCGACTACTGCAGCAATCCGCCCCCGCCGATGCGGCGGTATATCGAGGGCGGGTCGACCCACTTTGAGCTGGTGGAAGGTCCCGTGGGCAACACGGGGGCCCTCACGTGCGTCATCGGCGCGATCCAGCGGCGGATCCCCTATTTCCGCTCGGCGACCAACGAGTTCGGAGAGCACACGGCGATCTGCGACCTGCCCGCGGAGCTCCTGCTGATGGACGTCTACTTCCACCAGCGCTTTGAGTTTGCACGCCACCCCGAGCGGTGCCTCTACAGCGAGATGGGCGCGTACATCCCATACCCGGGCCGCGGCCGGCACCGCCACAAGCTTCCCTTGCACGAGCCACTGCTGGAACTTGGCAACGACCCGTTGCCGGTCGTGACGCCCGAGGTTCCCCGATACAACCAGATGGTCCGCACGGTCTTCGAGCGGCTGGGGTGGAATCCTTCAGAGTTCTTCGGCGTGCGCATGAAGATCGCCTACCCGGCGTGCCCCACGGCGGTGGTGCTGCGGTACAAGCTCCCCGAGGGTTGAGCTACATCGCCTGATTTGACGGGTTTATTTGCAGCCAACGCCGGACGCACCGCCGGTGTGCGGTGACCGCTCGCGCCGCGTCGCGGCAGCGCGGACCGATTATCGGAGCCGCCCCGCCCCTGCCCCGTGCGTGCACGTGGGGCGTTTGACGCGCTGCGCCCGGTACAAACCGCATATTCATCCCGCCGGACGCGAATGTGCGCAGGTGACGGTCAAACCGCCGCCGGATGTATCCGATGGTGAAGTCAGCCGGGCATGTGCTCGGCCCCCGTGTCCGCCCTCGAGTGCTGTGGAGGTGGCGGCCCGCGGGAGGTTGAGGGTGATCGGAGGAGGAATCCGACCCCGCAGGTATCGGGATGTGTCCGCGACTGTCGCGGGACTCCCGTCGAGCACCCGCCCGGCCTCGAGCAGGGACCGGGTCAGGCAGTTTGAACGTGCAAGGAGCCGCAGGCATGAGCATTCGTAAGTCGATTCGCAAGGGCTTTACGCTGGTCGAAATTCTGATCGTCGTCGTCATCCTGGGCATCCTCGCGGCGATCGTGGTTCCCCAGTTCACGAACGCAACGCAGGACGCACAGGCGGGCAATATCAAGGCCCAGCTCGACACGCTGAACAACCAGATCGAGCTGTTCCGCGCCCGCAATAACCAGTACCCCGACCTGGCCGGCGACGCCGCCTGGGGCGACGTGGACACGACGGGCACGATGATCGGCGACGGCTACATCAAGGCCCTCCCGGTCAACCCCTTCAACGGTCAGTCGAGCGTGGGCGATGACGCCGCCGCCAACGGCTGGCACCTGATCGACACCAACGGCGACGGCCAGTGGGACACCCTGGGCGCGACCAACTTCGACGAGGATCCCGAGTCGGATACCTTCGGCGAAATCACCCCGGGCGCGGTCTGATCGCCTGAGGTTCGCATGAACACCACCGGCCGCGTCCTTGAGTGGGCGCGGCTGGCTTGATGATCGCAGGCTGTCGGGAGGAACGATGAGCTACCGCTCGATGCACCGCGGGTTCACGCTGGTTGAGATCCTGATCGTCGTGGTGATCCTGGGAATCCTCTCCGCGATCGTCGTCCCGCAGTTCTCGCACGCGACGCAGGATTCCAAGGAGCAGGCGACCTTGAGCCAGCTCCGCCACCTGCGCAACGCCGTCGCCGTCTACGGCCTCCAGCACAACAACCACTTCCCCGACATCTCCGAGGGTGAGGCGACCTGGGGCGCGCTGCAGGACCTTGGGTATCTCAAGGCACACCCGATCAACAATTACGTCGGCGGCCCCAACGCCAAGGTGATCATCTTCGGCGACGCCGCGCCCGAGGCGTGGTCCGCCGATTACGGCTGGATCTACCGTCCGGCGGGCGAGGGCTTTGCCGCACCTGAAGTCTGGGCCGCGGGCTTTGACGCCGAGGATAAGCCCCTCTCGCCGGAGTGATATAAGTCCGGGGAATCAACCCCGGCGGTTTACGTCCAATAGTGCTCGCGGGCTGATCTGTGACCCGCCGAACGCCGATGGATCACCCCATGCAATCCAACCGTACGACCCCGAGCCCGGCTGCTTCCAACACCCCGATGACCGTGGTCGCGGTCCTGCTCGGATTCCTCGTGCTGGATCGCATCGCCGCGCCCTCGGGTTCTCTGGGTCCCTCGGAAGCCTCCGCGCAGGTTCGCTCGGTGCGCTCCGGCGGTCTCAACCCCGAGCCGACGCCCCCGGCCGACGCGCGGGCCAACCCCGCCGAAGACCGCGTCCAGATGATCGCCGAACTGAAGAACATCTCGCAGCGTCTGGAGCGCCTTGAGGCCACCATCGCCAAGGGGCTCTCGGTGAAGGTCACCGACATGCCCGAGATGAAACTGCCCAAGAGCCTTGAGGCCAAGCTCAACCAGGGCACTGGAAACTGAACATGCACCGGACCCGGTCCGCGCGCGGGTTTACGCTGGTCGAACTCCTGATCGTCGTGACGGTCCTGGGCATCGCCACCGCCATGGTGATCCCCTCGATGGGGTCGGTCGGCGTCCTGCGCGTCCAGGCCGCGGTCCGCACGATCGTCGCCGATATCACGCAGGCGCAGTCTGAAGCGCTCGCCTACCAGCGCGGCCGCGCGATCATCTTTGACTCCGACGCCAACTCGTGGTCGGTGGTCGAGATCAACGGCGCCACGCTCAACCCCGACGCCGACACCCTCTGGAAGACCTCCATCAAGGGCAAGGACTTCGGCGACACGCGCATCATCAGCAGCGACTTTGACGGTGACAACGTCCTGATCTTCGACGAGATGGGCGCCCCCGTCGAAGCGCCCCTCTCGACCAGCGCCGCCGCGACGGGCACCATCGACATCAACGGTTCGGGCCAGACCTTCCGCATCACCGTGGAGGCCTACACCGGCCGGGTGGTTGTGAGCACCGTCAACCCCGGCGGTTCTGGCGGTTCTGGCGGCTCTGGTGGCGAGAGCGGCGGCGGCGAAGTCGAAGCCGGCGGCTGATAGAGATGGAGTCCAAGAGCCCGTGATCCACGATTCTCCCGGCGAACCCAGACAGGCGGCTGAAGCATGACGATCTCCTCGCTTTCCAAATTTCAGGGTCCGCGCCGCGGCGTCGCGTTCATGCTGGCACTGGGTGCACTGGCCGGCGTTCTCCTGTGGGCCAAGCTCCGCCTGGTGAGCAACATGCCCCGGTCGGTCTACGCCCAGCCGCGGCAGACCGAGCATCCCAAGCCCGCGCTGCACACGCAGCCGGGTGAAGAAGCGCCGACTCCCGAAGAGATCTTCGAGCGCACGCAGCCCGATGTACAGACCTCCACTCCCGGCAGCTCACCTTCTGACCACGCCCAGCCCTCCGAGGAGCCCGGCGTCATGGAACAGAGGGGCGAGGGCGAAGCGCCCCGCTGAACCGGCCAACGTCGTTGCTGGAAACCCTGATCTTCTGAACCGCCGCGTGCATCACGCGGCGGTTTTCGTTCTGGGACGGTCCGATCGCCCGGTTATCTCTCGCCGAGAACCCGCAACTTCCCAGAACCTTGTGCGCGTTGGTAATCGGCCCAAAGTCGCGTGGACGGATCGTCGACAAATCCGTTGTACAGGACTCTTTGCGCACCCGTCGTGCAGAGCCCCTGTCCAGGACGTGCGTTGCAGCCGTCACGGTGCAGTGATCCGCCCCATTCGTCAAGGGCGTCAAATACGAGGTGTTCGGATGACCACTCGGCAGACTTCCCGGTGCACTTATGTTCCCTCCGCTCTCGCGCGTGCGGGCGCGACCCCGGCCCTCATCCTGGCCCTTCTGGCCGGGTCGGCCTCGGGTCAGAATTCCGAGTCTCGCACCGAGGGTGGGACGCCCCAGCCCCGCAGCGCGACGGCCGACGCGGCGTCGAGCATGATGGGCGACCGCGCTGCACACGAGCAGGCGGGCAAGAAGAAGGTCGGCGGCGACGGCGCGGTCTCGGGCGACATCAAGGTCAGCCCCGACCAGATCGTGGATCTGCACATCAAGGATGATGATCTCACCCGGGTGCTGGAGCTCCTGGCGATCCAGAGCCAGCGCAACATCATCCCGACCAAGAGCGTGAACGCACGCGTGAGCGCGAACCTGTACGGCGTGACCTTCTACGAGGCGCTCGACGCTCTCTTGCACCCCAACGGCTTTGGCTGGATGGAGCGGAGCAACCGCATCGAGGTCTACACGCTCGAAGAGCTCAAGCAGATCGAGGCGGCCAGCCGCACGCGCATCGCCAAGGTCATCAAGCTGAACTACCTGAACGCGGTCGACGCGGGCGCGTTTGTCGAGGCCCTGCTCTCCGACGGCGGCCAGATCAAGACCAACGGCAAGACCCCCGGCTTCACGATCCCGGAGAAGGTGCCCGTCGGCCAGGACGACTACGCCAACGACGCGATGCTCGTGGTCTACGACTTCGAGGAGAACGTCAACGAGATCGAGCGGCTGATCAAGGAGATCGACACCCGTCCCAGCCAGGTGCTGGTCGAGGCGACGATCCTCCAGACCCAGCTCAACGAAGCCAACGCCTTCGGCGTCGATTTCTCCGTCCTGGGCGACCTCAACTTCACCGACTTCTCCGGCAACGGCGGCCCGCTGAGCGCCGTCAACAGCCTCATCTCCGGCAAGAGCAAGGACGTCGGGGGCGGCGAGATCGCCATGCCCGGCGACGGCGAGGGCCGCGCGGTGGTCTCAAGCCCCGGCAACACCTCGGGTCCCGGCACGATCAAGCTGGGCCTGGTCGACTCGGACGTCGCGATCTTCCTGCGTGCACTCGACGAGGTCGGCGACACCACGATCATCTCGAACCCCAAGGTCCTGGCCCTCAACCGCCAGCCGGCCCGCGTGCTGGTCGGCCGCAAGGTCGGTTACCTGAACACGACCTCGACCGAGACGGCCTCGACCCAGACCGTCGAGTTCCTCGACACCGGTACGCAGCTCTACTTCCGTCCCTTTGTCACCAACGAAGGCCTGATCCGCCTCGAGCTCAAGCCGGCGGTCTCTGAAGCCGTCATCCGCGACGCCAAGGACGCCACCGGCGCCTCGGTCACGATCCCCGACGAGATCACCAACGAGATCGTCACCAACGTCCTGGTCCGCGACGGGCAGACGGTCGTCCTGGGCGGCCTGTTCCGCGAGTCGACGCAGTCGAGCCGCCGCCAGGTGCCGTTCCTGGGAGACATCCCGCTCCTGGGCGCGGCTTTCCGCGGCCATGATGATGAGACCACGCGCAACGAGATCATCTTCATGATCCGTCCCTCGATCGTCAGCGACCAGGTCCTGGTCATGCAGGGCGAGCGCGGCAGCCAGCTCGTGGACGCGGCCCGCATGGGTTCGCGTGAGGGTCTCCTCCCCTGGAGCCGCGAGAAGCGTTCGGGTCAGCTCCTGGTCGAGGCCGAGGCGCTCGCCGCCGAGGGCAAGAACGATGAGGCGCTCCTCAAGATCCAGAAGTCGCTGGCCATGAACCACACCCAGCCCGAGGCGATCGCGCTGCGTGAGAAGATCTCGAACAAGAAGGCCAAGTGGCCCGGCCGCAGCATGCTCGACGAGATCATCTACCGCGAGACGGCGCCCGCCAAGCCCGCGGCGACCGGTCCTGTCCCGACCACGGTGGTGGGGGGGCAGACGGCCTCGCTCCAGACGTCGACCGAGCCCAG
>DATGXW010000350.1:0-6093 GCA_035298585.1 Phycisphaerales bacterium | reverse complement strand
GTGCTCGATGAACTGATGGGCGGGGGGTGGGGTGAGCTTGCGCCGTTGATGCGGCCGGGGGTGTTTGATGATGAACGGGAGTACCTGGACGCGGTGGCGGGGGATGTGCTCAAGGGGGGGCCGGATCCTGGGATCTGCGTGCCGTTGACCGCGGGGCTGGATCGCTTTGCGGTGCGGCACGGGCTGATGGTGGCGCGGGGACCGGCGACGAGCGTGGCGCAGAAGGCGGAAGAGGCGATGGGACAGCGCGTGTTTGCGTTCAGCATGCCGATGCTGTCGCAGGCGTCGGGTGAAGTGATGAGTGATGTTCGCGCGGATGCGGAGGAGATGCTGGAGGAACTGCGCGGGGCGGTGTCGGAGGCGGCGGCGTGGGGTGTGGAAGCACGGGGGACTGAGACCGGCGGCGAGCGGGCGCTCGAACTTGCCGAGGGCGTCTCGGATGCTGCGCGGCGGGTGGCGGAAGAGCTTGGGGAATTGGTGCACAGCGCGGTCGAGGGGTGCGACCGGTATGACATCCGCGCGATCGCCGGGGTGGCGACGGTGACGGGGGTGGTGCTGCCGATCGATGCGGTTCTTCGGAGCAGTGCGAAGGCAGCGCGGGTGATGATCGGTGAGCGGGCGCTGCGCGGGGAGGTTGGGGAGAGCACACTGCCGGTGGTGGCGGATTCGTTGGCGGGTGGGAGATTTGTGGGGCTGGTGGTGAAGGTGGTTGGGAGGTAGGGTGGGAGAGGGATCAGGCGTCGGGCAAAGCCGTGTAGAAGTGGGCGTGGGATGCCTGCCCCTGTCTCAGAGCAGACAGGAGCAGGGCACCCGGAGGCAAGGCGGGGTGGGGTGATTGAGGTTGGGTTTGTGGGTGTTCGAGAGGGTGTGCGATGGATGAGCGTGCGGAAGGGCGTCGGGGGAATCGGCTGGTGGGGGCGTTGAGTCCGTACCTGTTGCAGCATGCACACAACCCGGTGGAGTGGTGGCCGTGGGGTGAGGAGGCGATCGCGGAGGCGCGTCGGCGTGGTGTGCCGATCCTGTTGAGCGTGGGGTACTCGACGTGCTATTGGTGCCACGTGATGGAGCGGGAGTCGTTTGAGGATGAGGCGACCGCGGGGGTGATGAACGAGCACTTTGTGTGCGTGAAGCTGGACCGCGAGGAGCGGCCGGACATCGACGACATCTACATGAATGCACTGCTGGTCACGCGCGGGAACGGCGGGTGGCCGATGAATGTCTTCCTGGAGCCTGAGAAGCTGCGGCCGATCTGGTGCGGGACGTATTTTCCACCGTCGCCGGCGATGAACCTGCCGTCGTGGGTACAGATTCTCAGGGGTGTGCACACGGCGTGGACGACGCGGCGCGGGGAGGTTCTTGAGCAGGCCGAGCGGATCGCCGAGGCGGTGCGCGAGAACCTGGAGGAGGGCGTGGGGAGCGTCGCGTTGATCGGGGAGGGGCAGGTAGCGGGGGCGGTGCAGCAACTGCTTGCGATGCACGACAAGGTGAACGGCGGGTTTGGGGGAGCGCCGAAGTTTCCGCAGCCGCTGTACCTGCGGTTCCTGAAGAATGTGAAGGGCGTGGCGGATGAGCAGACGTGCGAGGCGATCTTTGTGTGCGTGAAGAACTCGCTGGACGCGCTGGCCGCGGGCGGGATCTACGACCAGGTCGGGGGGGGGTTTCACCGGTACTGCGTGGATGCGACGTGGACGGTGCCGCACTTTGAAAAGATGCTGTATGACAATGCACAGTTGCTGCTGGCGATGTGCGAGGGCGCGGACGCGACGGGGCAGTATGAGGAATATCAGCGGGTGGCGCGGGAGACGGCGGCGTATGTGCTGCGCGAGATGAGCGATGAGGCGGGGGGGTTCTACAGCGCGCAGGATGCCGAGGTCGATGGGCGCGAGGGGTTGAACTATGTATGGACCGAGGCTGGGGTGCGCGAGGCGCTGGGGGAGGGTGCGGAGGCGGACCTTGCGGTGCGGGTGTACGGGCTTGACCGGGGGGCGAACTTCCAGGATCCGCACCACCGCGATGCGACGGCGGTGAACGTGCTCCGGCTGGAATCGCGGCTGGACAAGGTCGCGGGGAAGGTGGGGATCGAGTACGGGGTGCTGCGCGAGCGGATGGGGGAGATCAACCGGAAGCTGTATGAAGCGCGGCAGAAGCGTGTGCAGCCGCGGCGGGATGACAAGGTCATTGCGTCGTGGAATGGGATGATGATCGAGGCGATGGCGTGGGCTGGGTTTCACCTTCAAGACGTGCGATATGTTCGAGCGGCGGAGCGGGCAGCGCAGTTTGTGCTGCGGGAGATGATGGATTCATCCGGGAGCCTTGTGCGGTCGTGGAGGAAGGGTGTACAGAGCGGGCCGGGGTTCCTGGAGGATTCGGCGGCGGTGATTTCCGGGCTGCTGGCGCTGGTCGAGGTGCGGGGGGACGCTGAGGCGATGGAGTCGGCGACGACGGCGTCGTACCTGGCGGCGGCGGAGCGGCTGGCGGAGCGGGCGGTTGAGGATTTCAAGGATGTCAGCGGCGGGAGGGTGCGCTGGTGCGACACGCGGGCGGGGCAGGGGGACCTGTTTGTCCGGTCGAGCGCGATGCACGATGGGGTGATGCCCAGCGGGCTCTCGGCGATGCTTGGGGCGTTGATCTCGCTGGCGACGATGACGGCCAAGGAGCGGTGGAGGATCGAGGCGGTGGAGATGCTGCACACGATGTCGGGTGCGATCGGTCAGTCACCGGTGGGGTGCATCGAGGCGACGCGGGGACTCCTGGCGGTGCTGCGAGATCGTGAGATGCGGGGGATGTTCGAGTCGGTGCAGAGGGCCAGCAGCGCGGCGAGCGCGGAAGGGGCGGCAGGGGAGGTCGGGGGTGGGGCGGTTGGTGGCCCCCATGGGGGCCAGGATGGTGGAGCGGACGCGGGGATGCGGGCGGTTGAGATCTATGCGGCGGTGGATCGCGTGATGGTGACGGAGGAGATGCCCGCGCAGTTCACGCTGGTGATCAAGGTGGCCGAGGGTCACCACATCATGGCGGCGGACCCGGGTGAGAAGGGTGCGGGGCTGGTGCCGCTGCGGGTGGGGATCGTGCACGGGAGCGGTGTGCAGGCGTACGCGGACTATCCGCCGGGTGAGCCTTATGGGGATGGGGTGCTGGTGCACAGGGGGACGATCGAGGTGCCGGTGGTGCTGGAGTTGAGCGGGGATTGGAAGGGAAGGCCCTTGGTCTCGGTGACGTATCAGGCGTGCACGGAGACGGAGTGCTTGAGGGCGGTGGTGGTGGAATTAGACGTTGGGGTGGAGCGGGGGTAAGGAAATGGGGCAAAAAAGGCAAAGGGGGCAAATGCGGCAAAGCTTGAATAGGTTGACGAGTGGCTTGGTGGAGGCGTTGAAATACAGAATGGCGCAGCGATACGACGTTTGCCGTATTTGCGCGCTTTGCCCCATTTGCATCTTTTCAAAGCCCGATTCGGAAGTAGCCGCCGGTGATGATGGCGCCCGGTGAGATGTGGATGGAGGGGGCGGTGAGGTCGCCGGTCCAGTGGGAGCGTGGGCCGAGGATGACGGGTCCTTCGCAGAAGACGGTGGCCTCGACGCGGCCCTCGACCTCGATGCGTTCACCGATGTGGACTTTGCCGGCCTTGAGCCAGGCTTTCTTTTCGACGATGAGCAGGCCCGCGGTTTCGAGGGTCTTGGACGCGTGCAGGCCGTGGATGATGAGGTCCTGGAGGCCGACGCGCTTGTAGCAGTGCGGGCAGGTGAGGGTGATGGCGTGAGTGCTGGCCTGGAAGAGGCGGCCGCAGTGGTAGCACGTGGCGGAGCGGAACGTCTTGGAGGGGAGCGTCTGCATCCGTGTGTGCGTGGGGCGGCGGCGTGTGCGGGAATGCACACGGATGGGGAGATGACTCCCCGTTCACTCCGCGCCAGGGCGAGGTGTTGTTCAGGCCGAGGCGGCGACTTCGCCGTTGACCTGGTTCTTGCCCTTGCTCATGGCGGCGAACTTGGCTTCGAGTCCGGCGAAGGCTGCGTTGATTGTTTCGCTGGCGGCCGGGATGGTGGCGCGGGGGGCGGCGTTGGTCTTGCCGGCGGGCTCGGTGACCTTGAGCTTGGAGGCTTCGGGTCCGACGCGGCAGTAGCCGACGAAGGAAGCGCCCTCGGCGACGCTGAGGGAGGTGGTGGTGAGGTCGCCGCACACGACGGCCTTGGCGTTGAGCTGGACGCGTTCGCGGGCGGTGACGTCGCCCTCGACGGTGCCGTCGATGACGATGCGGGCGGCGTCGAGGGTGGCGTTGCACTGGCCGGTTTCGCCGATGTGCAGGTCGCCGCGGGAGGTGATGCTGCCCTCCACCGAGCCGAGGATGCGGGCGGTGGTGTCGAAGGTGATCTCACCCTTGATGTGGGTGCCTGCGCCGATGACGGTGGTGTTGGTGGAGTCGCTCATCGGGTGTAGAGATCGGGAGAAGGCGGGAGGGAACGGTAGTTTTTTGGGGCTGGGGAGGAAATGGGGCAAATAAGGCAAAGGGGGCAAATGCGGCAAAGCTTGGGTTGGGGCGTGGTCGCGACGTTTGCCGTCTTTGCCCGCTTTGCCCCATTTGCAATTTTTCAAACCTTCCAGAGGCTGGATGCGATCTCGTGCATCTTGACTGCACGCGGGTCGGTCGGAGCGCCCAACATGGTGGCGTGACCGATCTTGCGTGCGGAGCGGGGGGACTTGCCGTAGAGGTGGAGGTGGCAGCCGGGGATGGTGAGGAAGCCTGCGGGGTCGGCGATGTCGGGGAGATCGCCGACGAGGTTGGCGAGGTGGGCGCAGGTGTCTGGGGTGATCATCGCCGTGTCACCAAGGGGGAGACCTGCGACCGCGCGGATGTGGTTTTCGAACTGGCTGGAGATCGAGCCCTCGATGGTCCAATGGCCGGAGTTGTGGACGCGGGGGGCGATCTCGTTGGCGATGAGGATGCCATCCTTGATGAAGAACTCGACGGTGAGGAGGCCGACGTAGCGGAAGTGGTTGAGGAGCCTGGTGGCGGCGGTGACGGCTTGCTGCTGGAGGTCGGCGGGGTTGAAGGGGAGGTCGGAGGAGAAGGAGGAGAAGGGTGCACACGAGCGGCGGAGGATGCCGCTGGAGTGGACGTTGCGGATGAGGGGGTAGGTGCGGATCTCGCCGTGGATGGTGCGGAGGGCGAGGATGGAGGCTTCGGCCTGGAAGGGGATGAACTCTTCGAGGATGAGCGGGGTTGTGCCGGAGGGATTGAGGGCGTGGTAGATCGAGGCAAGCGAGGAAGCATGCTCCGGGCGGAGGACTGCCTGGCCCTTGCCGTCGTAGCCGAGCGTGCGGGTCTTGAGGATGGAGGGGAGGCCGATGCGCGAGGGGTGGGTGTGGTGGTGGAGATCGTCGAGGGAGGTGATGTCGGCGAAGTTGGCGACGGGGATATCGAGGGAGCGGAAGAGCTGCTTTTCGAGGAGCCGGTCCTGGCCGATCGAGAGTGCGGCGGGGGGCGGGTAGATGGGCACGGAGGCGGGGAGGATCGAGCCCAGGTGGGTGAGGCAGCGGGCGGGGACGTTCTCGAACTCGTAGGTGATGACGGAAAGACCCTCGGCAAAGCGGGCAAGTGCATCGGGGTCGGTGTAGTCACCTTGGATGTGGTCGGCGACGTCGGCGGCGGGGACGGCGGGGGCTGGATCCAGGACGCGGAATCGAAGACCCAGGGGGATGCCCGCGAGGGCGAGCATGCGTGCGAGCTGGCCGCCGCCGAGGATGCCGATGAGGGGGAAGGTGGAGGAGGGAGGCATGGGGTGGAGAGGCGGTTCAGAGTTCGCGGATTGTGGCTGGCACGAAGAGGTGGGGATACGGGGGGGGTCAGGGGGCGAGGCGTGAAGGCAGCAAGGCATGGAGGCGGTGTAGGAGTGGGCTTGGGATACCTGCCCTTGTCTCAAAGCAGACAGGAGCAGGGCACCCGGAAACAAAGGCGGTAAGGCAGCAAGGCGGTGAGGGAGTAGGTCTGTGATGCCTGCCCCGGCCTCAGAGCAGGCCGGAGCAGGGCACCCGGAAACAAAGGCGGTAAGGCAGCAAGGCGGTGAGGGAGTAGGTCTGTGATGCCTGCCCCGGCCTCAGAGC
>DATGXW010000349.1:0-2251 GCA_035298585.1 Phycisphaerales bacterium | reverse complement strand
GTGCCCCTCGACCCGGGTGCCCCGCTCCTCGTCCGCGGGTGCCCTGCTCCGCTGCTCTGAGCGGGGCAGGCTCCCTGCTTCTACATCATCCTCCTGCGCCGCCCTCACCACGCCCCCTCTCCCCGTCACCGCCCGCGCTGCCTCCCCCAGATTCTCCAACGTCGCCGACAACGCCCACGTCCGCATCCCCGCCGCAAAGCCCCGAAGCCGCGCCAGCGCCAGCTCCGTCTGCGTCCCGCGCTTGGTCGACAGCAACTCGTGCCACTCATCCACGATCACCGCGCGCAGCCCCCTGAACCGCTCATGTGCATCCTCCCACGTCATCATCAGCGTCAGCGACTCCGGCGTCGTCACCAGCACCTGCGGCAACTCCTCCTTCTGACGTGCACGCGCTGAACTCGACGTGTCCCCCGTCCGCGATTCAACCCTCACCCCCAACCCAAGCTCAAGCACCGGCAGCGTGAGCGCCTTCTCGATATCCCGCGACACCGCCCGCAGCGGCGTCACATAAATCACCCGGATCCCCCGCGCACCTTCATGTGCCCCTGCCCCTTGGAGCTGGGTGCCCTGCTGGGTGCCCTGCTCCGCTGCTCTGAGCGGGGCAGGCATCACAGACTCACTGCCTCGTTGCCTTGCTGCCTTGACGCCTTCCCACCGGGTGCCCTCCTCCGCTGCTCTGAGCAGGGCAGGCCTCCCGATCTCACGCCCGGCACCCCGCTCCAGTCTGCCCTGAGACAGGAGCATGCGTCGCGATTCCAACGTCCCTTCATCGACCGCTCTCGCTCCTCCATCCTGGCCTCGATCCCTCGACGCCCCAAACCCTTCCTCCCCCAGCATCTCCGCCAGCGGCCCCCCATACGCCGCGTACGTCTTCCCCGCCCCCGTCGGCACATGAATCAACCCGCTCTTGCCCGACAAAAACGCACACCACGCCTCACGCTGAAACGCGTGCGGTTCCCACCCACGCGAGGCAAACCACCCCTCCAGCCTCGCCAGCCCTCGATGTCCCTCGTGCATCCTCATCCGCCCATCTTCTTACGCTTCCTTTTGCCGTGTGCCCTCTCCGCCGGGTGCCCTCTCTGCCGTGTGCCCTCTCCGCCGGGTGCCCTGCTCCGCTGCTCTGAGCGGGGCAGGCATCACAGACCCACCTTTCAACACCTCCCCCTTTGGCCATTTGGCGCTTTGCTCCTGTGGCCCTTTGCTCTTCCCCGGGTGCCCTGCCCCGCTGTCCTGAGCGGGGCAGGCATCCCACGCCCACTTCCTCACCGCCTCCGCTTTGGCCCAACCCATGTGTCCCCGTGGACCTTACTCCTCTTCCCCCAGTGCCCAGTCCCCAATCCCCAGTGCCCTCTCCCTTCCCCTCACTCCTCCCCCACCTCAAAGATCGTCCGCTCCACCCCACGCTTCCCCGTTTCCACCAAGAGCCGTCGAACACCCTCCAGCGTGTCCGCCTCCTCCGCCTTCTTATCCACCCTCCACCGCGCCATCCGCGGAAAACGGAACGCAACACCGCTCCGGTGCCGCGTCGAGTGTGCAATCCCCTCAAAGTGCAGTTCAAACACCTGCACCGCCTCCACCGTGCGCACAGGCCCGTACTTCGCCGTCGTGTGCTGCCGCAGCCATGTATCCAGCCGCACGATCTCCTCATCCGTCAACCCCGAGTACGCCTTCGCCACCGGCACCAGCTCACCCCGATCCCACACGCCAAACGTGTAATCCGTCAACAGCCCCGCCCGCCGCCCATGCCCCGGCTGTGCATACATCAGCACCGCGTCGATGCTCAATGGATCGATCTTCCACTTCCACCACGACCCGCGCTCCCGACCCACCCCATACCCAAGCTCCCGCCGCTTGAGCATCAGCCCCTCCACCCCGCGCACGCGCGATCCCTTCCGAAGCGATGCCAGTTCACCCCACGACCCCGCCTCCACCAGGTCCGAGATCACGATCTTGGGCGACCGCAGCATCCCCACGATCCGCTCCAGCAGCACCCGCCGCTCCGCCAGCGGCATCGCGCGAACATCCCGACCCTCCCACTCCATCACGTCGTACGCCATGAACGCCGCCGGCGCTTCCGCCATCACACTCGCCGTCACCCCCACGCGCCCGATCCGCGTCTGAAGCTTCGCAAATGCAAGCGGTTTTCCATCCCGGTACGCCAGCAGCTCCCCATCAAGCACCGTCCCCCCGGGGATCCGCACCGCCGCCTCCGACACCTCGCTGAACCGCTCCGTCACGATCTCCTCACCCC
>DATGXW010000348.1:0-22338 GCA_035298585.1 Phycisphaerales bacterium | reverse complement strand
GGCCCCGCCGATCGGCGGGCCCTTGTGTGCACATGCTGAATGACCCAACCTACAACGGATCCCTGGGAATCAGTTCTCGGGGATGTTGTCGCTGGTCACGATCTCGCGGAACTTCATGCGGAGCTTGCGGGTCAGCGGGCCCTCGCCCTTGCTGATCGTCTTTTCCTTGGTGATCGTCCCCTTGCCGTCGTGCTGGTCGATCTGCGTCACGCCGATGATCTCGGCGGCGGTGCCGGTCAGGAAGACCTCGTCGGCGGCGAGGACGTCATCGAGGCGGAGGTTCTTCTCGACGCACTTGAGGCCCAGCGCCGGGGCAAGCTCGTTGGCGACAAACCCGCGCGTGACGCCCTCAAGGATGCCCGCGCCGCTGGGGGGGGTGTAGAGCACGCCATCCTTGATGGCGAAGATGTTGTCGCCCGAGCCCTCGGTGACGTATCCGTCGGTGTTGAGCATGATGCACTCATCGCACCCAAAGTCGATCGCCTCGCACTTGGCGAGGATGTTGTTCAGGTAGTTGAGGCTCTTGATGCGGGGATCGAGGCACTCGATGGGCGTCTTGGGGCGGTTGGCGACGATCACGCGCATCCCGGCCTCGTAGGCATCGGCGGGGAATAGGCGGATCTGGTCGGCGATGCAGATGATCCCGGGGGTCGGGCAGCGGCGCGGGTCAAGCCCCAGCGTGCCGAAACCGCGCGTGACGACCAGGCGGATGTACCCCTCGGAGAGCTGGTTGGCCTCGATGCACTTGCGCTGGATCTCCTCCATCTCCTGCATCGAGACGGGGATCTTCATCCGGATGGCCTCCGCACAGCGGTACAGGCGCTCGATGTGCTGCTTGCACTTGAAGATCTTGCCGCGGTAGATGCGGATCCCCTCAAACACGCCGTCGCCGTACAGCAGACCGTGGTCGTACACGCTGACCATCGCCTGGCTCTTGGGAACGAGTTTGCCGTTCACCCAGATGAACGGACGATCCTGTTCCTGAGTCCCCACCGAGGAAGTCGTGCGGGCGGTGGCTGGAGCGGTTGTCATCGACGCACCTCCAACGTCCAGGGTTTCCCATCGTTTCGGGCCTGGACGGCTCATGATCAGGGCACGCCGTGCAGCAATCCTTGCGACGGCCGTCCCCGAGAACAGCGATCCGCGATTCAACACCGAACGCGGGAGGGTCGATGGTACGACCCCTGCACACCCGTTTTTGCTCGATGCGGATTCTGTCAGGTGAGAAAGTAAACGCGGGCGAAAATAGTCCCCGTCTGCAAGCGCTTCCCGGGCAAACATGGGGCTATTGCCCCGCACGACGGGCCGCGGAACGTTCCATGAAACGATTCAGGTGAAGCTCCATCGCGCTGAGCGTCTCGCCGCTCACGTGGTGCTCGATCCCCTCCGCGTCCGTCTCGGCGGTCGCACGCGCCACGCCGATCGATTCGAGAAACGCGACCACCACCTCGTGCCGTCGCTTCGACCGCGCTGCCAGTTGGCGTCCCGCCTCGGTCAAGAAGATCGCGCGGTACGGCTCGCAGGTCACAAGCCCGCGGGATTGCAGGCGCGTGATCGTCCTGCTCACCGTCACGTGCGTCACTCCCAGCATCCGGGCCAGGTCCACCACCCGCGCTTCCCCCCGCGTCTCAATCAAACCCGCCACCGCCTCCACGTAGTCTTCGGCCGTCTCCTCGACGTGCGCCCGCCGCGTCTTGCGGAAGGCGTCGGCGTGCTGATCGACCGTCCTGCTCCGCCCGGGCTTTCCGCGGGCGCCTCCCCTCGCGCGGGCGGAGCGTCCGCGCCCGCCCCCCCCGCGTTCGACCCTCTGGCGCCCGTTCTTTCGCTGGCCCTCGCTGGACATGCCACCACCCTAGCACACGCCAAGCCCCCGCCGCAAGCGCGGTGGAGCCGTTGACACACGATGTAGCCAAAGCTACATTTGTCCATCGGCCAGGTTCACCGCACACAGCCCGCGCACCCCCCGCCCACCATGGACGCACAAAGCCCCTCCGCGGCACACCGGCTCCTTCCCATCCTGCTCATCCTCTGCAGCGCATTGGCCTTCGCGCTCCACGGGTGCTCGGAGAAGCCGCCGGCCGCGGGCCGGCTCACCATCGTCAGCACCACCGGGATGATCCACGACCTGGTCCGCCGGATCGCCGGCGACCGCGCGGACGCCGCGGCCCTCATGGGTGAGGGCGTCGACCCCCACCTGTACAAGGCGACACCGGGGGACATCCACAAGCTCTCCAGCGCCGACATCGTCTTCTACAACGGCCTTCATCTTGAAGGTCGGCTTGGCGATGTCCTCTCCAAGCTCTCTGAACGCAAGCCGGTGGTGGCGGTCGGGGAGGCGATCGACCCCAAGCTGCTGCGGCATCCGGCGGAATTTGAGGGGCACCCCGATCCGCACGTCTGGTTTGACGTCTCGCTCTGGGCCAAGGCGGCCGAGTCGATCCGCGATGCGCTGATCAAGGCCGATCCCGCCGGAAAAGACGCCTACACCGCATCCGCCGACACCCTGCTGAAGGAACTCGCCGAGCTGCACACCTGGTGCACGACGCAGATCGCAACGATCCCACAGCAGCATCGGATCCTGATCACCGCACACGACGCCTTCGGCTACTTCGGGCGCGCCTACGGCATCGAGGTCAGGGCCATCCAGGGCATCTCGACCGACTCCGAGGCCAGCCTGCGGGATATCGCGGCCCTGGTCGACACGCTCGTCAAGAGCAGCGTCCCCGCGGTGTTCATCGAGTCCAGCGTGCCGCGCAAGACGATCGAGGCGCTCGTCGAAGGGTGCCGCGCCCGCAACCACCCCGTCGTCATCGGCGGCGAGCTCTACAGCGACGCCATGGGCTCCCCCGAATCAGACGCGGGCACCTACGTCGGCATGGTCCGTCACAACGTCACAACCATCGTGCGTGCACTTGCCGGGGAGCCCGGCCGATGACCTCTCCCGCCGCGGCCGAGTCTTTTTCGTCCACTCCCAGCGCGGGAGCTTCATCTCTTCCTCCGATCGCCGTGGAAGTGCACGATGTCACCGTCGCCTACCACCGCAAGCCGGTGCTCTGGGATATCGACGTGTGCATTCCCGCCGGCCGGCTCGTCGCCATCATCGGCCCCAACGGCGCCGGGAAATCCACGCTTATCAAGGCCATCCTCGGCCTGGTCCCCCTGGCCAGCGGCGAGATCCGCATCTTCGACAAGCCACTCCGCAAGGCCCGCCCGCTGATCGCCTACGTCCCCCAGCGCGAGACGGTCGATTGGGACTTTCCCGTCTCCGCCCTCGATGTCGTGCTGATGGGCCGCTACGGACGGCTCGGATGGTTCCGCAGGCCGGGCAAGGCCGACCGCCAGGCCGCCATGAACTGCCTTGAGCAGGTCGGCATGGCCGAGTACGCACACCGGCAGATCAGCCAGCTTTCCGGCGGCCAGCAGCAGCGCGTCTTCCTCGCACGTGCACTCGTCCAGGAAGCGCAGCTGTATTTCATGGATGAACCCTTCGCCGGCGTCGACGCCGCCACCGAGAAGGCGATCGTCAGCCTCCTTCGAAACATCCGTGCATCCGGCGGCACGGTCATCGCCGTCCACCATGATCTCCAGACCGTTCCCGAGTACTTCGACCATGTGCTCATGCTGAACATGCACCTGGTCGCCGCCGGCCCGATGGCCTCCGCCTTCACGACCGACAACCTCAACAAGACCTACGGCGGCCGCCTCACGCTGCTCGACCAGGCCGCCGAGGCGGTCCGCCGCGCTGCCTCACCCCGAGCCTGAACCCGCTGAAAGAACAAGCCCCATGTCCGAAGGACTCTGGGACATTCTCCTGCTCAAAGATGCTTCCACCCGGACGGTGGTGTCGGGCACCGCGCTCCTGGGCCTTGCCGCGGGGATCATCGGCGCCTTCGCGGTGCTCCGCCGCCGCTCACTCGTCGGCGACGCGATCGCACACGCGTCATTGCCCGGGATCTGCGTCGCGTACTTTGTCGTCGGTGATCGAAACTTCGCAGCGCTGCTTCTTGGCGCCCTGGTCTTCGGGCTCCTGGGTTCGGCGTGCATCGCCGCGATCCGCGACTACACACGCATCAAGGAAGACGCCGCGATCGGCATCGTCCTGGGCAGCTTCTTTGGCCTGGGAATTGTTCTTTCCACGATCATCCAGCGGCAGCCTTCCGGAAACCGGGCCGGCCTCGACGGCTTTCTCTTCGGAAAGGCCGCAAGCATGATCACCTCCGATGTGCTCACGATCGCCTCCGTCGCGGGCTTCATCCTGGCGATCATCCTGGTCTTCTTCAAGGAGTTCCGCCTCCTGTGCTTTGATCGCCAGTTCGCCGCCGTGCAGGGCCGCCCGGTGGCCGTCATGGACCTCCTGCTCCTGGCCCTCATCGCACTCTGCACCGTCGCCGGCCTTCCCGCCGTCGGCGTCGTGCTCATGGCGGCCCTGCTCATCATCCCCGCCGCCGCCGCCCGGTTCTGGACGGAGAACCTCACGCTCATGGTCGCGCTCTCCGGGGGCGTCGGGGTCGTCAGTGCAGTCGCCGGAACCCTCGCCAGCGCCACGATCGCAGGACCGGCCAATTCCCTCTCGCGCGGGCTCCCCACCGGGCCGTGCATCATCATCACCGCCTCCATCATCTTCCTGGTATCCATGCTGCTCGCGCCCCAGCGCGGGATGATCCCCGATCTCTTCCGCCGCTTCAGCCTCAAGCGCGAGCTCGCACTCCAGTCCACCCTGCGGCACGCGCTGCAAGGAGCGCCCGCGCCGGATCACCGGCCTTCTTTGCCCATTGATCACGGCATCCATGAGGCCCCCGATCAAAGCGCACCCCGCCGCGAGACCGACGCGTGATGCACGTGCTTGCCATCTCCGCCAACGACGCATGGACCATCGCCACCGCCGCGACGTGTGCAGTCGCCTGCGGCATCCTGGGGTGTTTCCTCGTCCTCCGCCGCCTTTCGCTGCTGGGTGATGCGATCAGCCACGCGATCCTCCCCGGCCTTGCCATGGCGTTCATCCTCACCGCGAGCCGCGACGTCGTCCCCATGCTCCTGGGCGCGACCGTCGTGGGTGTTCTTACCGCGGGCCTCTCCGCCGCCATCCATCGCTGGGGACGGATCCCCGAGGATGCGGCGATGGGCGTTGTGTTCACGTCGCTCTTTGCCGTGGGCGTCATCATGATGGCGTGGATGCCGCGCAGCCTCGACCTCGATCCGGGGTGCGTCCTCTACGGCGTCCTGGAGAGCACATCCCTCGACACGGTGCACATCGCCGGCATCGAACTCCCGCGTGCATTCACCTCCCTCTTGGTCACCCTCCTCCTGGCGGCGGGCTTTGTCACCCTCTGCTACAAGGAACTGAAGCTGACCTCCTTTGACCCCGCGCTCGCGTCGGCCCTGGGATACTCGGTCGCGCTCATCCACTACACGTTCATCTCCCTGGTCGCCGCGACGGCGGTGGTCTCCTTCGAGGCGGTGGGTTCGATCCTCGTCATCGTCATGCTCATCGCGCCGGGCGCGACGGCGCACCTGCTCACCGACCGCCTCGGCCGCATGATCCTGCTTGCCGCGGGCCTCGCGACGCTCTCCAGCGTGTCGGGGTATCTCCTGGCGATCTACCTGGACACTTCCGCCTCCGGGATGATCAGCGTCGTCTCGGGCGCCCAGTTTGCGCTCGCGGTCTTTGCCGCGCCCCGGCACGGCATCATCAGCAAGGCGATCACCCGTGCAGCGCTTTCGTCCCGCATCGCGCGCGAGGACATCCTGGGCATGCTCTACCGGTGGAACGAACGCAAGGAAGTAGACCCCGCCGCCGCGCCCCTGGCCGGGGGCGACATCGCCCTCGCCCTGCGCAGGCCCATCGCCGCTCGCATGGCCATGCGCAGGCTCGCCCGAGAAGGGTTGCTCGTCAGCGACGCCGCGGGCGTTCATCTCACGCGCTCGGGCATCGAGCGTGCACGCGGCATCGTCCGTTCACACCGGCTCTGGGAGACATTCCTGGCAAACCACCTGGGTCTGCCGCTCGATCACCTGCACGAGCCCTCGCACAGGGTTGAGCACTTCATCACGCGGGAAATGCAGTCGGAACTCACAACCCTCGCCCCCGACACCGATCCCCACGGCAAGAACATCCCGCCCCATCACCCCGCCGGATGAGAACGCCCTCTTCTTCGGGTTGCACTCTCAACGAAAGAATGTGCAGGCTCGGTCCACGCCCCCAACTCATGGCCACGTCACGAGCGCGAGTATTCGGCTGCCCAGTGCCCAGTGCCCAGTGCCCAGTGCCCTCTTCTCACCCCGGCCTTTTCCACCCGCTCTCCGGATCCTTCTCAAACACCCTCGCGCTCTGCTTGATGCACCGCAGGCACGCGTGTGCATCCGGCCTGACAGGGCTCCGCCAATGCGGATCCTTCCGTGGTTCCAGGCACAGTGTGCACACCGCCCCTTCCGGCGGCTGCGTGCTCATCTGGTGAAGCACCACCTCCGCGTACGCCACCGTCAGGCACGGCCCGCAGATCAGGCTTCCCCGGTGCCCTTCCACCATCGGACGATCCTCCGCCCAGGGTTTGAGACAGAAGTCGCACTTGAAGAACGCGTTGCCCTCGGCAGTCTCATCGTGCATCGCTACTCACAATCCCCCTCTGCTCTCTGCTCTCTGCTCTCTGCTCTCTGCTCTCTGCTCTCTGCTCTCTGCTGTCCGATCTCCGCTCCCCGCTCCTCACCCATGCATCTGCCGCTGTGCAATCAGCCGGTAGGTTGCACACCGCTCCAGCAGCTCCGCGTGATTGCCGCTGTCGACGATCTTGCCCTGGTCCATCACGACAATCAGGTCCGCGCCCAGCACCGTGCTCAACCGGTGTGCCACGATCAGGCACGTCCGTTCACGGCCGAACTTGCCGATCGCTTCATTGATCGCCGCCTCCGAATCCGCGTCGACCATGCTCGTCGCTTCATCGAGGATCAGGATCGCGGGGTCCCGCAGGATCGCACGCGCGATCGCGATCCGCTGACGCTGGCCCCCCGAGAGCGTGAGCCCCTGCTCGCCGACCACCGTGTCGTACCCGTTGGGGAGCTTCTCAATAAAGTCATGTGCACGCGACTTCCTGGCCGCCGCGATCATCAGGTCGTCGGTCAACCGCTCCGCGCCGTAGGCGATGTTCGACCGGATCGTGCCCTTGAACAGCACCGTCTCCTGCGTCACCACGCCCACCTGCCGGCGCACGCTCCGCACCGCGAACTTCGAGATGTCGTGGCCGTCGATCAAGACCGTGCCGCGCGTGCCGTTGACCTCGTCAGGATCAAACAGGCGCGGGATCAGTGAAAGCAGCGTCGTCTTGCCGCAGCCGTTGGGCCCGACAAAGGCCACCGTCTGGCCGTGGCGGACGGTGAAATTCACGTTCGACAGCGCTGGCCGCTCCGCGCCGGGGTAGGTCAATGTCACGTCGCGGAACTCGATCGTCGACGTGTGCCGCGGCAGCTTGGGGAGCCGGTGGTCATGCCCGGTCTCGGGTGCTGCACGCATGAGTTCGGCCAGGCGGTCCGCCGCCGCCGACGACTGCTGGATGTCGTTGGCAAAGCCCGTGAGCGGCTTGAGGCTCGCCCCCGCGGCGCCCAGCGCGATGAAGACCTGGATCACGGCGTCGGCCTCGATGCTCCCCACGCGGATGTTGTTGGCCGCGATCAGCGCGATCGTGCCGGCCGCAAAGACGGTGAGCATCTCGACCAGGGGGCTCGCCAGCGCGCGCGCGGTGCGGACGCGGTTGTTGTCGCGCAGCACCGCCTTGTTCAGCCGGTGGAAACGCCCCGCCTCGTACCGCTCGGCCGAGTGCACCTTCACCACCCGCAATCCCTGCAGCGCTTCCGCCGCGGCGTGGTAGAGCTCCGACTGCGACGCCAGCGACCCCTTGCTCGCCCGGCGGATCCGCTTGCCCAGCTTGCGGATGATCACAAACAGCAGAGGCCCGATCACCAGGGAGAGCGCTGCAAGCCGCCAGTCGATCACGAAGGCCGCGATGAACGCCCCGATCCCCTTGGTCAGTTGCGGCAGGAACTTGGAGAGCAGCGCCCCAAAGCCCCCCGTCAGCGCCGCCGAGTCCTGCATGATGCGAGCGATCGCGTCGCTCGGACCGCCCACAACGATGTCCTTGAGCGGCCGACGCAGCACCTTGTGGAACGCCTCACGCCGGATGTTGGTCATCGTCCGGTTCACGATGTTCAGCGACAGGTACTGCTGCATGAACGTCGTGAACGCGCCGAACACCGTCAGCACGAACAGCCCCGCCATGATCAGCGCCAGCGACGCCGAGGTGCTGTGCGGCAGCATCTCCACCAGCGCGCCCGGGAGCTTGAACTGGAACAGGTAAAGGTCGATCCCGTGGGCCTCATTGGCCCGCTTCGCCAGCGTGTAGAGGTCCTCCGCGCCTTCCTTGCCCAGCAGGCTCTTGAGGATCGGGGCGATCGCCACCAGCCCCACGCCCAATGAGCCCGCCGCCAGGAACGCCGTGCCGATAGTCCACACGACCTGCGACCGGTAGCGGAGCATCCGACGTGCGAATTGCCAGAATGGAGTCATGCGTTGCGACGTGCCCTGAACCAGGCACGACCAAACCTCTTCACCGGGGCGGAAGAACCCCCCGGGGGCCCGCGAGCGCCCTTCCACGCGGCCGCCCGGCGCGCTCGATGCGCACCCGCCGCCTTACTGCAGATTCACCGGCATCACGACGTACAGGAAATCGCCCCCGACCTTGATCACGCCGGGCTTGTTCGGCGCCTTGAGCTCCAGGATGATGTCGGGCTCAGAGACCACTTTCATCACGTCCAGGAGGAACGCCGGGTTGAACCCGATCTCGATGTCCTCACCCTCGTACCCGGAGAGTTCGACCGAGACCTGCGCTTCACCCATCTCGGGCGCGCGGCTCGTGAGCTCAAGCTTCTTCTGCTTGCCGCTGAACCGCAGGCGAACGCCGCGAGACTCCTCGTTGGTCAGGAGCGCTGCACGTCGCACCGCGCTGGTCATCGAGTCGCGGTCGAAGGTCACCTTCTTGTCCTGGTCCCGCGGGATCACATCCTCATAAGGAGGGAACGTCCCTTCGACCAGGTTGCTCCCCAGCACCGCGCGGTGGGGGTCCTTCTCCGTTCCCAGGCTGAAGAAGACCTGGTTGTCGGTGATCGCGACCTGCACGACCTCATCAGGATCGCGGAAAAGCTTCTGAAGCTGCGAGAGGGCCTTGGTCGGGATGATGCACGTCACGCCCTTGGCGTCCTTGTCCGCCGCGCCCGGCGCGGTCGACTTGCACAACGCCATACGCCGGCCGTCGGTCGCCACCATCTCGATCTTCTTGCCCTCGCGCTTCAGCAGCACCCCGTTGATCGCGTACCGGCTGTTCTCGCGCGCCGTCGCAAAGAGCGTCCGGCCCACCAGCGTGTCAAGCCCGCCCGCCCGGTACGAGAAGACGCTCTTGGCCTTGGCAGACTCCGCCGAACCCGCGACAATGTCCTGGAACTCCGGAATCGGCGGAAAGTCCGCCGGCGGAAAGCCGTAGATCTTGAAGTGTGCATCCGCCCCGCGGATGTGGCACACCTCACCCTCGGCGATCAGTGTCAGCGTTGGTTCGCCATCCTCCGCGCTCACGATCGCGCGAAGCTTGTCGGCCGGGATCAGGGTCTCGCCCGGCTCCTGCACATCGACCTGGCTCAGGCGGACGCGCATCGAGATCTCGGCATCGGTCGCGCTCAGAACGACCTCACCCACGCCGTCGCGCCGGTCGGCCGAAATGCGGATGCACGTGAGCTGAACCCGGGGCGTGCGCCCGGCCACGGCCCCCGACACCAAATTGATGGCATCCTGCAGTGCACCCCGATCGCAGATGACTTTCATCGACCTATGCTCCCTTCAATTCGTCCTGCAGTGTACCGACCCCGGAGTCACCCAGTGGAACCCGGCTCCACGACCTGTCGATCTTTCGCCCGGTCCTCGCCGAGTTCGATCGTAGTAGGTTCGGTTCTTGGTTAGGTATAAGGTCGGATGGGCGGGGTTGTCAAACCCCGTCGGAATGCCCATACTTTCCGTCTCGGGCCCACGATGCTGTTCGGGTCGTTGGCAGTCTTGCCGGGAGGGAATCTGGGGTCGGGCGGCCGCGGTCGGCGGCCGACGTGTTGAAATCGCTCCGCAACGGTGCGCCTCGCGCCTCCGCGGGCGCGGTCACCGCGTCGGGGCACCATCGATCGACATCTCGGCCGTCCGAAAAGTACACGCTTGCCGCCGTGTGCATGCCCACGTGCACACCGCGAATAGGGGAGCCGCTCATGTCCTTCGAAGCCGCCGTTCACGCCCAAGCCATCGAGATCGACCGCCTGTCCCTGGAAATGACCGCCGCCGCCGGCAGCGGTCACCCCACCAGCTCGATGAGCATCGCACACCTTGTCACCGTCCTCATGTTCCACACCATGCGGTGGAGCCCCGACTACCCCACCTACCCCACCTCAGACCGCCTCGTGCTCTCCGAAGGACACGCCGTCCCCGCCGTCTACGCCGCCGCCGCCAAGCTCGGCGTCATGATCGGCAAGGACCCCGACAAGCGCCGCAAGCTCACCGTCGATGAACTCAAGAAGCTCCGTGCACTCGACAGCGAGCTCGACGGCCACCCCAACCCCATGGAAGGCTTCCCCTTCTTCGACGCCGCCACCGGCTCGCTGGGCCAGGGCCTCTCGGTCGCCGCCGGCCTGGGCGAGGCCGCCCGGCTCGACAACATTGACCGCCGCATCTACTGCATCATCGGCGATGGTGAGTCGCGCGAAGGCCAGATCGCCGAAGCCATCGATTTCATCGCCGACCGCAAGCTCCTCAACGTCCTGGCGATCTTCAACTGCAACGAGTACGGCCAGGCCGATCGCGTCAGCAACCAGCAGTCCGCCGACACCATCGCCGCCAAGCTCACCGCCTCGAACTTCGAGGTCAAGGTCATCGACGGCCACAGCCCTACCCAGATCAAGGCCGCCTTCGACGCCTTCATCGCCAACTCGACCAAGCCCGGCGCCCGCCCCATGGCCCTGGTCGCCAAGACCGTCAAGGGCTGGGGAGCACCCTCCATCCAGGGCAACGGCTGGCACGGCAAGCCCCCGACCGCCGACTCACTCAAGCGTGCATACCAGGAGCTCGATGAGAAGCGCGTCGAACTCACCAGCGCGCTGGGTTCGGGCGATTCCTTCACCATCCAGCCCCCCGCCGAGGCGCCCCGCCCCGCCCCCGAGCCCGCCGAACTCCCGAGCTTCAGCCAGACCATGAAAAACATGGACATGGAGTCGCTCCTGCAGTCGGGCAACATCGCCACCCGCCGCGCCTACGGCATCGCCCTGCGTGCACTGGCCAAGGCCAGCGAGCGCATCGTCGTCCTCGATGCCGACGTCTCCAACTCAACCTACGCCGACTCGGTCCGCAAGGACGCCTCGATCGCCTCGCGCTTCATCGAGTGCAAGATCGCCGAGCAGAACATGTACTCCGTCGGCGCCGGCCTCTCCGCCGCCGGCAAGGTCCCCTTCTGCTCGACCTTCGCCAAGTTCGTCACCCGCGCCTACGACCAGATCGAGATGGCCATCAACTCGGGCGCGAACCTCAAGATCGTCGGCAGCCACGCCGGCATCACCCTCGCCTCCGACGGCCCCAGCCAGATGTCCCTCCCCGACGTCTCCTGGTTCCGCGCCTTCACCACCATGAAGGATCACCGCGGCAACCCCGGCTGCTACGTCCTCCAGCCCGCCGATGCCTACGCCGCCTACGCGCTCTGC
This sequence comes from Phycisphaerales bacterium, assembly GCA_035298585.1. Classification (GTDB taxonomy): domain Bacteria; phylum Planctomycetota; class Phycisphaerae; order Phycisphaerales; family UBA1924; genus JAEUJB01. The sequence goes on along the minus strand of DATGXW010000348.1, from coordinate 10,572 downwards.
AACGTCATGGCCGAGTACGAGGGCGTCTGCTACATGCGCACCCTCCGCCCCGAGACTGAGTTCATCTACTCCGACGATGTGGTATTCAACCTCGGCGGCTTTGAGGTGCTGCACGAGGGCCGCGACATCCTCCTGGCCGCCTCCGGATACATGGTCCACGAGGCCAACCGCGCCATCGACCTTCTCGACAAGGCCGGCATCTCCGCCAGCCTCGTCGACCTCTACTCCCTCCCCTTCGACACCGAGGGCGTCCTCGACCTGGTCAACGCCAACGGCGGCAAGGTCATCACCATCGAGGATAACTACGGCGGCGGCATCGGCTCGGCCCTCTCCGACGCACTCACCGAGTCGGGCGACGCATTCCAGCTCTACCAGATGCACGTCCGCCACATCCCCAAGAGCGCCCGCACGCCCGAGGAAGTCCTCAAGGTCTGCAAGCTCTCGGCCGACGACATCAAGAAGAAGGCCATGGAAATGCTCGGCGTCTGAGTCGGCCCTCGTCTCAGCTTGAACAAACAACCACAAGGGCGGCCCGCGATGGGCCGCCCTTGTCTGCTTTCTGAATGTGCATAACCCGGACTTGCAGGGATGACGCACATACATCCTCCGCAAGCCCGGGTTTGCACCATCGACGCGAGACCCCTTCCGGCGACGCGAGAACCCCGGCCTCTTCTCTCCATCTTCCTCGCGCTGCATCCGCATGCCGCCGGCACAAGGCACTCGGCAATCAATCCAGCGATCCGGCTCCAGATTCCGTCAAAGCACCATGCGGCATCCCCGCGAGCGATGCCGTTCGCGCAATCACGGACGAAATGATCTCGGGGCGGGCCGCCCGTGTGCACACGCTTCCAGGCGACGTCTGCACAGTCCATGAACTGGACACCGTTACCAACCCGCGCTGGCGCACGCTTATTCCTGTCGCGCAGGTCTTCAGGCGAGCGTCAAGAACTCCGTTCCCTCGCTCGACCCGCTCGCGACTGGCGTGCCCGCCCGGACCATCCAGAAAAGACCGAATCCCCGTGCAATCCACGAGGATTCGGAGTGCAATACCCGCCTTCTCATCACTTAACGCGCACGCCCCGCCTTGGCAAGCTCGATCGCCCTGTCCAGCGCTTCCGAAGCCTTCACCTTCACATCGGGCTCCACGCCCGTGCCCTCCCAGTTCGTCCTGGTGATCGGGTTCTGTGCCCGCATGTACGGCACGCCGATCGCAAAGCGGTCGTTCAGCCGCCGCGTCCGAACCGGGTGTGCACCGCCCCCCGTCGTCTCGCCCACGACCGTGGCTCGCTTGAGGTTCTTGAGGTTGTACGTGAACTCCTCCGCACCCGAGAACGTGTACGAACTCGTCAGCACGTACACCGGCATCGATGCCACCCGCGCCTCGGCCGCGATCTCCCCGAGCGTCCAGTACTCATCGACCACCGCGCCGTTGCGGTCCACCATGTCGTTCAAGTGCGTCTTCTCATCAAAAAGGTAGCTCGAGATGTACTGAATGAACTCGGGCTCGCCGCCCCCGTTGTAGCGCATGTCAAAGATGATCGCGTCGGCGTGCTTCACCAGCGCCATCGCCGCCTCCGCCGCCCTGCGAGCGCCCGGGTGGTCGATGAAGAGATCAAAGCGGACGTACCCGATGTTCCCCGGCAGCAGCTCCACCTTGCGGAATGAAAAGTTGTCCTTGCGCATCATCTGCTCGCTGCCCGCAAACGAGTTCTTCTCCTCGACCGGTTCGGGCTGACGCGCGGGCTGCGGCTCGGCGATCACGCGCAGGTGCCCATCCCTCGAAACCGACCGGAAATCATCCGTCAGTGTCCGTGCAAGTTCTCCCTCGCTCCTGATCGAGTCGTACCCCCCCGCCTTGAGCTTCTCCCGCACGTGCGCTGCCATCTTCTTGCCAACCTCGGGGAAGACATACCCCTCCTCCAGCGCTGCGCACGCGTTCTCGATCACCTCGCGGCGAGCGCTCTCCGCCACGCTCCGCGGCCGGATGTCGTCGCCGCCCACCTTGACCTGCGCTCCCTCGAGCCTGCCCCCGTTGTCAGGGTCAAAGATGAAGTCGAGCACCACCACCGGGCCCTTCTCGCCCTTGCACACCAGCGTCAGCCCGTGCTCGCCGCCGGGGATCACGTCCTCGACGCGGAGATCGCCAAGCTCGGCGTTCATGCTGCGCATGCGCTTCACGCGTTCGGGCACGGGCGTCGCCGCGTTCTTGGGTGAGCGGTACGCCTTCTCGAACTTCTCAACCGCGTCCTGGCTTGGGTTGTTCACCATCTCGACAAACGCACGTGCAACCACTTCCTTGTCGGGCCCCAAAAGATCCGCCCCAGAGTCCCCTCGCTCGACGCTGTATCCAGCACCCCCCGCGTACGACCGCGCTGCCGCGCCCGCGACGGCGATGAGTGCACACGCCGATCCCAACAACATTCCCCGCCCCGCCAAGTTCAAGACGCTCGCGAATTGCATGCTCCGACTCCTTCACGATGCCCACGCCGATATAGTACGATTCGTACTACACTCCGGACGAGCCCGCGCCCCTTTTCCGGCGGCATTCCCGGGATTTCTTCTACCATGTTCTCCCGCTCCATTCCGGGTGGACGGACCCGCCGGCGATCCCGCATGCCCAAGAAGACCCAACAACCACGCCAATCCCGGTCGTCACCTCGCGCCCGCACACCCGCCCAGCGCGCCCGCGCTGCTCGCACGCCCAGTGAACTCGAGGCCTTCATCCTCGGGCTGATCTGGCAGCTCGGCCCGTGCAGCCCCTACGAGATCAGGACGCACATGCGAACGTCCCCTTCCTCTCAGTGGAGTGCAAGCGCCGGCGCGATCTACCCGCTGATGCGGCGTCTTGAGAAGGCCGGGCTCGTGCGCTCCAAGGCGCTCAAGACCGGCAAGCGTGAGCGCCAGGAGTACACGATCACCGACGCGGGGCTCGCCGGCCTCCGGGCGTGGATAGGTCCTCCATTTGCCCCGGAAGTGATCTCCGTCACGCACGATCCTCTGCGCACCCGCGCGCGGTTCCTCGGGCTCGTCCCCGCCGAGCAGCGTGCCGCGTGGCTTGAGTCGGCCAGGCTCGCCCTCGAAGATGTCGCCCGGCGCGTCGCCCGGTGGCAGCACGAGCACGGCGCCACCGACCCCTTCCTTTCGCTCATCACCCGCAACGGCGAGCTCGAAACCCAGGCCCGCCGCCAGTGGCTCGCCGAGATGACCGAGCACTTTGCCAGGGCACATCCGGGCGACTGACGCGGCGGGGAAACACCATGATCTCACTTGCGGGCATCACGCACATCACCTTCGACTGCTACGGCACGCTCATCGACTGGGAGGCCGGGATCCTCAAGGCGATCCGCCCGATCCTCTCCATCCACGGGCGCAGGCCTTCTGATGATGAAGTGCTCGAGCTCTACGCCCGGGTCGAGTCATCGATCGAGGCCGGACCGTACATGCCGTACCGCGATGTCCTGCGCGAGACCATGGCGGCGATCGGCCTCCATTACGGCCTCTCGCTGGAAGAGAAGGAGCTCGAGCGGCTCCCCGCCTCCGTCGCGCAGTGGCCCCCCTTCGCGGACACCGTCGAGGCGCTCGCCCTGCTCGCGCGGCACTGCACATTGACCATCGTCTCCAATATCGATGAAGACCTCTTCGAGGGCTCGCGCGTCCGGCTCGAGGGTGGTGGGGGGGAAGAATCCAGCCGCGTTATCGATCGCCTGGTCAGCGCTGAACTCTGCAGGTCCTACAAGCCCCACCCTCGCCACTTCAAGGTGGCGCTCGCGCTCATGGATGTCCCGCCCCAATGCGTCCTGCACGTGGCCCAGAGCCTCTACCACGACATCGTGCCCGCCCGAGAACTGGGCCTCAGAACCGCGTGGATCAACCGCCGCCACGACAAGGCGGGCGCTGGCGCGACGCCCCGCGTCGCGCCCGAGATCCGCCACGACCTTGAGTTCAAGGACCTCGCCTCGCTGGCGCGGCAGATCGAGCGCGACAAATCGGCCTGACACTGAGCCAGCCGTTCTGCCACGCCGGTTCGCGGCCGACCCGGCGAACACTTACTTCCTGAAGATCCCCGCCACATCCCGCGCAAACGCGTTCGCCGCGTCGTGCATCTTCACGCGCCAGTCCGGCTCATTGGCCCCGGCGTAGATCACCGAGCGCGACGCGTTCACGATCACGCCCATCTCGCCGATCGAACCCGCCCCCTCACGGACCAGCGCCCGGACATCATCCGCAGTCCCCCCCTGCGCGCCGTACCCAGGCACCAGGAACATCTGGTTCTGCATGATCCGCCGCAGCGATGTCCCCTCCGACGACTTGGTCGCGCCCACCACCGCCCCGACCTGTGCAAGCCCCCGCGAGCCGATGGTGGTCGAACCCATCTCGACCACCTGCCGCGCCATCACCTCGGCGACCGTCTGCCCGTCCGCCAGCTTCGCCGACTGCAACAGGTCGCTGTCGGGGTTGCTCGTGCGAACCAGCACAAAGACGCCCAGCGCCGCATCGATGAACGGCTGGACGCCGCTGGGGCCCAGGTACCCGTTCACCGTGATCGCGTGCGAACCCGTTCCGGTCGCCGCCGCCGCGTAGTGTGCACTCGTCGTCCCGATATCGCCCCGCTTGGCGTCCAGGATCACGTACAGCCCCAGCCGCACCGCCTCGGCGATCGCCTGCTCAAGCGCTGTGAAGCCCTCGTGGCCGTACCGCTCAAAGCACGCCGATTGAAACTTCACCGCCGGCACCGCCCCCGCGGCCGCCGCCAGCACGCTGTGCGTGAACTCGACGATCGCGCCCACCGTCGTGCCGTGGGATGCCTTGAGCGCCGCCGGCAGTTGTTCATACACCGGGTCGACGCCCACGCACGCCGGCGTGCCCGTCCGGTCGATCGCCTCGACGAGTGCATCCATCGAATGCACATGCCCGGCCTTCCTTGCCTGCCCGGTCGCTGAGGTCGAAATCGCCATGGCCCGACTGTATCGCACGCCGGGCGCGACTGCTCGGCCGACATCCCGCTTACTTGGGCTGCTCGGCCGAGTCCGGGGAGCCGCCGTCGGTGACCGGAGCCTCCGCGGGATTCTCCGCGGCGGCGCCCGCGCTGACGCTCGGCCGCGGCAGTTCCGCCTCGCCGCCCTCCTCGGGCGCGACATACTCGGTCATGGGCTTGGAGTACTTGGTCTTGCCCTGCACAAAGTTCCCGTGGACAAACGCGTGCACCGCCCTGTCGAGTTCAAAGGGCGCGCTCTCGGTCATGATCGGGTTGGTGTTCTCAAACCAGATCAGGTCCAGGTTCTGCTTGGCCGCCAGGAACCACCGCTCCCACTTCTGCTTCGACGCCCGGCTGAGCGCCGCCTCAGCGCCGGAAGGAATCGAGACCAGCACCGCCACCGGCGTCTTGAGATCGGCGATGTACTGCCACTGGTCCGCCGCGTAGTACTCGCCCATGTACTGCAGCAGCACCTTCTTGGGGACCGAGTCGACCAGCGACGAGATGAACTCCGCGCGCTGGGGGTCCGTGATCACGCTCTTGAGGCCGGTCCGCTGGCGCTCCATGAACACGTCGTCGGCGATCTTCTGGCCCGCCGACATCGTCTGCGCCACGAAGGCCTCGCGATCCTGGATCGGCATCCGCGGACCCTTCTGGTTGGGAAGGTGCACCGTCACCGTACCGTCCATCGAGATCGCGCCGCCGATCTTCTCGTGGTGGTGGATCGCCATCCGCAGCGCCATGTGCCCGCCGTAGGAATATCCCACGATGAACGGCTTGTCGAGCTTCTCATCCTCCATCAGCTTGAGGAGCGCCTTCTCGAGGTTCTGCGTCCACACCCCGTCGGCGTAGAACGCGTCCTCGGGCATCTCCGCCGGCATCGTCGTCCCCCCGATCCCCGGCAGGTTGATCGCGTACATCGTGTACCGCGCCTGGTTGCGTTCCATGAACGTCTCCCAGGCCCGCCAGTCCATCCCGTAATCCGGGATCAGGATCAGCGTGATCTTCCCCGTCCCGCGCTTCTCAAACTTCTCGATCGGCGTCAGCGGGATCGTTGGAATCGGCTTCTCCAGCGGCTTGCGAGCCACCAGCAGCGGCGCGGGAGAACTCGCCGGCTGGCTCGGCGCGGCGGGCTGGACCACGTCCTGGCGGGCATGGGCGCTCCCCGCCGTCGCAAAGACCACCGCACACGCCGTCCACATGAGCCGACTTGTCCTGCACAGCCGTTCCATCGCTGGATCTCCGCAATTTGCCGACACGCTCGATCTCCCGGAAACCGCGAAAGGATATCGTTCACTCGTTCGTCAAACGCGGTTCCAGACTCTTCACGCCGCCGCTCCGGCGCTCCTGACCTCTTACCCGTGCACACACCAGCCCACCTTGATATCGACCGTTCCAAGGGCCTTCGCATCCAGTGGGATGATGGTTCCTCATCGTTTTACCCCGTTGCACACCTCCGCCGGCTTTCCCCATCGGCCGACATGCGCGAGCTCCGTGCACAGATGAAAAAGAACCCCCTGACCGTCCTGCCTTCCCGTCCCGCCGGACCCGCCCAAGCACCCCTCACCATCGTCCATGCCGAGCTCGCGGGTAACTACGCACTCAAAATCGAGTTCTCGGACGGCCATTCCGCCGGCATCTTCACCTGGGACTACCTCCGGGAGATCGATCCCGCCGCGGCGACGCCGCCCCCGGGTCAACCGCCCACCCCCTGACCCACTCTGTACGCGCAGCACCCCCGGCGGTGCCATCAGGCCCGCTGATAGGTCTTGCGATCCGCACAAAGTGCGTACGGCGTCAGACCACGCCCCGCGGCTGGCCCATCTTCCGAGCCAGCAGAAAGGCCAGTTCCAGAGACTGCTGGTAGTTCAGCCGCGGGTCGCACAGCGTGGCGTAGTTGTGCGTCAGCGACTGCTCGGTCACGCCCGACGCACCGCCGACACACTCGGTCACATCCTCACCCGTCAGTTCGAAGTGCACACCACCCAGGATCGTCCCCACCGAACGGTGGACGTCCTGGCACGTCTCAAGCTCCTGCAGGATCGCGTCAAACGACCGCGTCTTGATCCCCGCCGACGTCTTGATCCCGTTGCCGTGCATCGGATCTGAGATCCACAGCACCTTCTTCCCCGCACGCGTCACCGTCTCGACCAGCGGCCCAAGTGCATCCGCCACCTTCGAAGCCCCCATCCGCGTGATCAGCACGATCTTCCCCGCCTCGTTGGTCGGGTTGATCGTGTCCAGCAGCGCCAGCACCTCGTGCGGCTTGCTGCTCGGACCCAGCTTGATGCCCACCGGATTCTCGATCCCCCGGAAATACTCCACGTGCGCCCCGTCGATCGCACGCGTCCGTTCCCCGATCCACGGCATGTGCGTCGTCAGGTTGTACCACCCCGCCCGACGCGGCACACGCCTGGTCTGCGCCGACTCCCAGTACAGGTTCAGCCCCTCGTGGCTCGTGAAAAACTCAGTCCTGGTCAGGTCGTTGATCGCGCTCTCGCCCAGCGCCTCCATGAACCGCAGCCCATCGGCCAGCCGTCCCCGCATCTGCTCGTACTCGGCCCGCCGCTGCGGCGAGAGGCTCGCGTGGCTGAAGAACGAGAGATCCCAGTACTCGGGGTGGTGCATGTCGGCAAAGCCGCCGTCCACCAGCGACCGAATGAAATTCAAGGTCATCGCCGCGTGCTGGTACGTCAGCACCATCAGCTCCGGATCCGGCCGACGGCTGGCTTCATCAAAGGGGGCCCGGTTCACCAGGTCGCCGAAATAGCTCGGCAGCGTCACGTCCTTCCCGTCGACCGCCAGCGTCTCGACGGGGCTCGAGCGAGGCTTGGCGTACTGGCCCGCGAACCGACCCACGCGGATCACCGGCATCTTCAGCCCGTGGATCAGCACCATCGACATCTGAAGCAGGATCTTGAGCTTGTTGGCGATCGACTCGCTCTTGCAGTCGTCCAGCGTCTCCGCGCAGTCCCCCCCCTGCAGCAGGAACCGCTTGCCCACCTGCGCCTCGGCGATGAGCTGCTTGAGCCGCTCGATCTCCCAGCTCGTCACCAGCGGCGGGAGTGACGAGAGCTTCCCGATCGCCCGCGACAGTGCACGCTCGTCGGGATAGTCGATCCCCTGCGACAACGGCCGCGACTTCCAGGATTCAGGGCTCCACGAAACAAGAGCCCCCGCTCGGCTTCCAGCGTGTGTGCTCTGCTGCGCAGGGACGACGGGTGCGTTCGACATGAAGGATCGCAATCTCAAAGGAAAAGTGTGCGTGCCCGAACCCCGACCGTGCCGGCCCGGGACCGATGCACCATCGGCCCGGCAACGCTCGAATTCCATTCATTCTTCGCACCTTGGGTGAACCCGGCGCGATAACGCGTCGATGGGCCGTGATCCAAGGAGTCAGCCCCACCACGGACGGTGTGCCTGCCTCCAGCCCCGGCCGACTTCATGAACCGCCGGGAAACCATCCACCAAACGCCCCGGCATGGTCGCCAAGGGGCAACAGGAACCAAAGACATGCCCAATACGACCCGCCGCACCAGCCGCACGAACAATCGCAACCGTCGCACCACCGCCCGCAAGACCACCGCCCGCCGAACCACCGCCCGCAAGGCACGCAAGACCGCCCGCACCTTCGGCCGTGCGTCTACCACCACCGCCCAGGCAAAGACCCGGACTTACACCCGCGCTGGCGTTCGCAAGAACCGCTCCGCCAAGGCCCGCAAGACCGCTACCAAAGCGGTGACCAAGACCACCACCAAGTCCGCCGGCAAGTCCGGCCGCACAACCACCAAGCGCGCCACCACCACCGCCGGCACCACCTTCTTCCAGGTCAACACGCCCCGCACGACCTTCTTCCGCTACCGCAAGGCGGCCTGAACATCGCACATCCAGAAGTTCCGCCCGTACGCCCCGAGTGATCGGGGGTATGGACAAGGCCGGGGTCCCTTCCATGAGGGGACCCTGTTGCATTTGAGCGCCGTGCCCCCTTCCCCGTTTCCCCTGATGGCCGCCCACTGGACACCCGCAAGACCCTTCATACCCTCCCGCCATGACCGACGGGCACAGGCTTCCAACCGACACCGACGATGGGCTCCTGCTCATCATCAGCGGCCCCTCGGGCGTGGGAAAGACCACGATCACGCGCGGCGTCGAACGCTCGATCCCCGACTCGGTCTTCAGCGTCTCGTGGACCACCCGCCCCCGCACACCCGCCGACGTCGAGGGCGTCGATTACCACTTCGTCACCGACCAGGAGTTTGAGGAAGCCCGCGCCCGCGACGCCTTCCTCGAGACCGCCGGCATCTACGGCAAGAAGTACGGCACACCCCGCGACTGGGTCGTCGAGCAGCTCAAGCGCGGCCGGCTGGTCATCCTCGAGATCGACGTGGAAGGCGCCAAGCAGGTCAAGAGCCGCATCCCCGACGCCTTCAGCATCTTCATCCTCCCACCCGACGAAGAGACGCTCCTGGGCCGGCTCCGCAGCCGCAAGCGCGAGGATGAATCCGCCATCCAGCGCCGATTCGGCGCTGCCCAGCGCGAGATCGCCGAGAGCCGGTCCTGCGGCGTCTACGACCTCTACATCACCAACTCCAATCTCGACGAATCTATCCACCGCGCGGTCGACGCCGTGAATACGGTGCGGCTCAAGAGGAAACGCAGGCTCTCCTGAGGTGTGCATCACATGTCCGGTGCGAACCGAACCGTTGTCATCGGCGGAACCTTCGCGGCCGTCCTGGCCGGGCTTTTCCTCGTGTGGTGGTCGGCGACGCCTTCACCGAATGTGCATGCCCCGCCCGTGCAAGACGCGACTGGAGTGGCCAAGCCCCGTCAAGTGATCGACACCCATCCACATGCTGAGCAAGCGGGCGTCGGTGGTCCGATCGCGGGCCCGATGAGTCCGGCGAGCGAGATCAAGCCGGTGAACTGCACGCGACCCTTGAGAAGGCGCTGTCGAACCTCCCCCCATCCGCGCCGGCTCCGGGGGTTCTCATCCAGTCGATCAACGATGCACTGCACGCCTATGTCTCTGAAGACATCTCGGAATTTGATGCGTATTGCAGCCTCCACGGCATTGATTCACTCGATTCCACGGCGTCGGATCCGGCGTACGTGCCTTACATGTGGTCTCAGTTCCACGCCTGGTTCAAGACGGCCATCGTCAACCACGACGAGATCACCATCCGGTGGTGGGTACAAGGCGGCGTCGATCAGGTTGTGGACGAGGCACAATCGGTTCGCACCGCATCACGCGATGTCGCCCGTGCATTCTGGATGCAGGCGGCGCTGCGCGACCGCCGCTCCATCGAAGTCGTCTTTCCCCTGGTGGCCAAGGACCTCGACGGCGTGATCTTCGAGTCCCGCCTGGGTCTTGAGTTCGGCTACAACGCCGCTGCCGGAAGCTGGATCCTCCTCCGGTCGCGCCAGTACGACGTCCCCGCAAACACCCGCCTCGTGGAGGCGCCCGTCTGACCGGAACCCCCTGACTTGACGGGCCGTGAGCCGCCGCCAATACTTGCATGATGACGCAAGTACGCAAGCGATCCTCCGCCCCCCTCTCCCGCCGGACACCCCGGGCCGTCGCCGTCCCCGCCACCCCC
>DATGXW010000347.1:0-8945 GCA_035298585.1 Phycisphaerales bacterium | reverse complement strand
ATACCCGCGGTTCGACGACCAAGGCACGTGCGAGTGCGACTCGCTGCTGCTGCCCCCCTGAAAGTTCATTGGGACGCCGATCGCCGTATTCGCCCATCTGCACGATCTCCAGCGCTTGACGCACGCGCTGATCGATGTCGCTCTTTCCCTGAACACGCAGCCCAAAGGCCACATTTTCGGAGACTGTCATGTGCGGCCAGAGCGCGTAGGACTGAAACACCATGCCGACTCGACGAAGGTGTGGGGCCAACCACGTCACGTCCTCATTGTCGAACAATGTTCGGCCGCTGGTTGGTTCAATGAATCCAGCGATCATTCGGAGCAGTGTGGTTTTTCCGCACCCCGACGGACCCAGCAGAAAAAAGATCTCTCCGGGCTCGATCGACAGGTCCACGTGATCGACGGCTATCGTCTTGCGTCCCGCGCGGCTGAACGACTTCTCCAGTGCATCAATGGTGATCTTGGTCGCCGTCATGCGCCCAATGTAGGCCGAGAAGAGTCTTCCCGCGAACAGCCGCCAAGCTCATCCCATGACGGATTTCCGCACAACCCGTCGAGCAAGCGCCGCACTTGATCGGCTCCGGCGATTTCGTCCGCGCCCCCCCGCACCGCCGGCGGTGGGGGAGCTCACCGACCAGTGGATCAAGGGGCTCCGCAAGCAGTCCACCCGCCAGGAGACCGTGCACACAATTCTGCTCGAGATCCTGAATGAGCGTCTGATGTCAGGCCTTGTCATTGTCAAGGTGCACGGCGATGCCGTTCACCTGCGAGCCGGTCACCCCACGCAGCGCTTTTCGGTCGATCGCGCACTCACCCAGGAACAAGCCAGACAACGCCTGGCCAGGGCCGGCGTCGCGCGAATCCGGTGGACATCCCGCGGATGAGCGCGCGGCAGCGCGTGAAGTCCTGTTAAGTGTCAGCCTGTCGCTTGTCCGCTGGTCAGGAGGCGCCCCCTGTCAAGCGCCGTGCCAGATGCACCGCCGACATCGCCAGGATCGGCATCGAACAGCTCTCACACATTGATCAAGTGTGGGCAAGGCACGTGTCTGCATCGACTTAGGACATGGCCCGCCAACCATTCCACATACCGCGCGCTCTTCCTACCATGAAGATGAGAGAGATCTCTCTATCATCCTTTTCTGAAGGCAGGCTGGCACCGTGTGCACACCACCGTTGTCCGCTGAGTCACCACAAGCCGCTTCAGCGTTCTTCCACAGCGCATGCAGGGCTCGTTCGCACGGCCGTACACCGAGTGCTTTGACTGAAACGAACCCGAACGTCCTGATGACGTTCGATAATCGCGGATTGTTGAACCCTTCCCCTCAACTGCGATGGACAGGATGTCCCGAATGCATCGTGCGAGTCGGGACACTGCGTGGGCATTCAGTTCCATGGCCGGATGCTCGGGGTGTATTCCCGCGAGGAACAGCGACTCGTCGGCGTAGATGTTCCCAACGCCTGCGATCGCGGCCTGGTCAAGCAGCACGCACTTGATCCCGCGCCGGCTGTGTGCGGTCGCCTCGAAGAGCTCCTGCTCCGATACTGTCAGTGCATCGGGACCCAGATCGGACCATGCACGTTCCACATCCTTCATGGAAGCAAACGGACGCACCGACCCAAACCGCCGTGCGTCATGAAAAACCAGTGTGCACTTCTCTCGACCGCGTTGCATGTGCCACGTGATGTGGTCGTGCACAACGTGTGGACTGTCGTGTCCGGCGCGGATGTCGCAGCGGCCAGTCATTCCCAGGTGGATGCGAATCGCCCGACCCGATGATCCCTCGATCACCATCTGCTTGCCGCGGCGGTGGGATGCATGAAGCACATCACCATGAAGCAGCATCCGTGTGCGTGCGCTGGACGCGTCGTCGGGCCATTCGACAACGTCATCCCTATGGATCAGAACATCCCGCACAATCCAGCCAAGGAGCGCCGCGTCGATCTCTCGGCGAACGGTTTCCACTTCCGGAAGCTCAGGCACGTTCCTTGCCCCTGCGCTGTTCCCGCAGCCCTCGGAAGAACGCCGCCAGGCGATCTCCGCATTCCTTTGACGACACCCCGTGGATCACTATCGGCCTGTGATTCAGCCTTCGATCATGGAGCATGGTGTATAACGTCCGCACCGCGCCCGCCTTGGGGTCATCAGCGCCGTACACCACGCGCCCGACACGTGCATTGATGATCATCCCCGCACACATCGGGCATGGCTCAAGCGTGACGGCCACGGTGCAGTCGCTCAGCCGCCAGTCACCCCGCTGCCGCGCCGCCCGCGTCATCGCCGTGAACTCCGCATGTGCAGACGGGTCAGCGAGCGATTCGCGTTCATTGAACGCCTCCGCCAGGATCGTGCCCTCTCCCGGACGGCCGGGGGAGATGTACACCACAGCGCCGATGGGCACCTCTCCGCGGGACGCGGCGACGTCCGCAAGCTCAAGCGATCGCCGCATCATGCGGATGTCGATCTCCGTCGCGATCGCGGCGGTGCTCCGCGATCGGGGAACGAAGCGCAGCCTTCCGCGCCGTGCAAGCTCGGCAAAGAAGATTGCACGGGGACGGCGCTTCACTCGATGTCCCTCGGGCGTGTCGAGTTCGCCTGGACCTCGGGCGGCAGCGCGCGGTCGGTGCGAGTCGGCGGATCCTCCGACATGTCGTCATCGGTATCCTCGTGCTTCCTGCGCTTGAACCCGCGCGCCACCCGGTCCGCCGGCATGATCCGCAGAAGCAGGCCGCCGAGCTCGTAGAGCCCGTAGGTCGGAACGGTGATGAGCGCGAACGATACAAGGTCGCCCGGCGTCAGCAGGGCCCCGACGATCACCGAGGCGAGCACCGCGTGCCGGCGGAACTTCGACAGGAACTCCAGGTCGATGATGCCGACCCACCCCAGCATCAGCACGACGACCGGCGTCTGGAACGCCGCGGCGAAGCTGAGCAGCATGGTCAGCACCGTGTTGAGATACTCCTGGATCCTGTAGCTGGGCGTGATGGTCGACTGAGGGCCAAGTTCAATCCCATAGACACCGTCGGTAAGCGCGACCGAGAGCCTGCCGGTGTCCTTCGAGATCCAGGCGCCCCCCAGCGGCGGATCGGTCGGATCCTTCTCAAGGATCGGAATCTGCGGGAGCACCGCGCCCTCAGGAAGCGGCGCCGTCTCGCGCTGATTCAATTCGGTCATCGTTCCCCACTGGATCATGAACGCGAGGATCAGCGGCAGAACGATCCCGTAGCAGAAGACCATGCTCGTGATGGTCAGGAGCCCGCTCAAGGGCAGCAGAACGTAGACGAAGCGCCGTTCGTGCGAATGGAGGCCCGGCGCGATGAACCGCCAGATCTGCCACAGGATCCAGGGTGCTCCCAGGAGAATGGTGACCGCGACCGCGATCAGCACCGACGCGTTGAAGGTTTCAAAGACGCCCGTCTGGACCAGTACATCCGGAAGATGCGCCTTGCGCAGCGCTTCACGAACGGGGTACGTCACCAGGTGGACCAGTTCCCGGCTGTAGTACATCGCCACGACGAAGATCGGAACGATGCCGCCCAGCGCGTACAGCACGCACTTGCGAAGCTCGTCGAGATGGTCCCCGAAACTCATCGAATAGTCATCAGGGTGCTGGTCGCCCTTGGGCGGAGTGTTTGACACGGGGCGATTCTTGCCACGCTGGAGGGGCGATGTTGGGGAACCCCTCAGGGTTTATGGCGCTCAACTTCTCGCACGGCGGCACGTTAGGTATCCAGCAGGCACTGTGCACCTGGAACGGAAGAAGGTCCGATACCGAAGGAGGCGATACCGAAGCAGGGAAGACCCTTACGACGGGAAGCGGGAGCCCGCGCATCCCAATGAGTGCCGGTCAACTTGGGGAGCCGAGCCTTGGCGAACGAACGAACGCACCCGGGACAATTCCCGGCGGCCGAGGAATCCTCGGTTGCCGCCGCGATGCGGGGCGAACAAGACGCTCTGCAGGACCTCTGGGCCCACCATCGCCGGTGGGTGGCGGCGATCCTGCTTGCACACAAACCCAAGTGGGCCGACCTCGAGGACCTGCTGCAAGACGTCGCGACAACGTTCGTGCGCAAGGTGGGGGAGTTGCGGGACGCCGCGGCGATCAAACCCTGGCTGCGGACGGTCGCCATCAACGCCGCACGTGCATCGGCCCGCGAGGGCAACCGGCGAGAACCCGGACGTGCGACGAGCCTGCAGCTCACAACCTCCGACGGCGTGGCGCTCCACCAGCCCGTGGCCCGGATCGGGGGCGTCGATACCGATGGACGGGAAGAGGCCTCCCGCCTGATGAACCTGGCCATGGAACTGCCGGAGGGATACCGCGAGCCGCTCCTGCTCAAGTGCCTGCACGACCTCAGTTACCGGCAGATCGGGGAGATCATCGGCTTGCCTGAGACGACGGTCGAAACACGCATCGCGCGGGGCCGGCGGATGCTCCGGGAGCTCGCCCTGGGAAAAAAGCCGCTGGAGATGAATGAGCTTCCCTCCCAGAACGTCAAGAAGCTCCCGATGGTTGTTCTCTGAGCGTGGTGGATGGGATGTGGATGACCGGTGTGCGTTCAGAGGTGTGCACACCGCGGACGGAAGGTGAGAAAGGTTGATCATGAGCACGATGGAACGGGACATCCTTATCAGCCGCGTGGTGGACGGCCTCGCCGGCGACGCCGACTGGCAGTCCCTGGAACGGCTGGCGGAATCCGATCCCACGGTGTGGCGCGAACTGGCGACCGCGCAGCGCCATCAGGCGCTTCTCTGCGGCCTGCTTGACCGCGAGCTTGAGGTTGTTCCGCACATCGAACTGCCGCACGAGTCGCCGACGGTCCTCCGCTTCCCCGGCGGGTCGTGGAAGTGGTCGGGATGGGCGGCCGCGGCGCTGGTGGGCCTGGCGTGGATGGTGGGACAGGGGAACAACCCGGTCCACGTGCCAGGCAACACCGACATTGCGGGTCTTCCGGGCGCGGGGGCTCTCACGTCCGTGGAGCACACGCCCGATGATTACCTGCAGTCGTACCTCGAGCACGGCCGCCAGGCGGGGATCGTGGTGGGGCAGATGGACAACAAGCCGGTGATCGAGCTGCGCCCGATCAAGGGTGAGCGCGGGACCGAGTACGAGGTTGTATATGCACGCGTGATCCTGGAACGCACGCGCCTGCCGGATGTGTATCGGCTCACGACCGACGAGTTTGGATCGCAGTTCCCCGTGCGCACGTCGCTTCCCAAGGGTGTGCTGACGCGGCCCCCGATGTGATGCGGCATGCACACCGATCGATGAGTGGATATTCGGACGTTATGTAAAAGATCGCGCGAGGATGAAGGAAATGTCCGCGATCGGCGTCCGAATGAGTGCAAGAACATGTGAGCCGGTCCGGCACGAATGCACCGCACGATCGGTGCGTTCTTCAGGCTCAGGTGGGGCCTCCGCGAGAGGACTGGGCGGCGGATCGGCAGTCAAGGAGTTTCAACAATGTTGTTCAGCAGCATGATTCGACGCGCAGGTGGGTACAGCGCGGTCCGTGGCGCAGCGATGATGTGTGCGATCGCCGGCATGTGCATCACCGCGACCGCGTTCGCGCAGCCCGCCTCCAAGGGCGGGCAGGAGAAGCAGTACACGTACGAGAAGCGCCTCGGCGGCGGCTCCGCCGCCGAGCCCGCACAGCCCGGCTCGACGGGCAGCGGCCGGTCGGTGATGATCCAGCAGACCACCGGCGATGACGGCCGCGAGTACTCGCTGCGGATCGAGGATGGCAAGGTCGTCTGGGCGAAGATCGACGGGAAGGAAGTTCCCAAGGACCGCATCCGTCACGAGGGAAACACGGTCGAGATCCTCGACGAGAACGGCAAGGTTGTTCACACCGCCGAGATCGCCCCGCTTCCAGCCCAGCTCCCCTCGCAGCCCTCGTGGCGCGGCCTGCGGGTGACGCCCCGCGGACCGGGCGGCCCGGACGCCGCGGTCGAGGCGTGGACGCCTCCTCCCGTCATGCTGGGCATCACGATGTCAGAGCCCGAGCAGGAAGTCGCCGAGCACCTGGGCGTGAAAGCCGACGAAGCAATCAGGATTGACTCGGTGATCGAAGGCCTGCCCGCGTCGGCCGCGGGTCTGCAGGTGCACGATGTGATCACCTCGATCGACGGCAAGAAGCCCGTCAACCGCGAGATGCTGCTCCAGCACCTCCGCGGCAAGAAGCCCGGCGACACCATCGAGCTCACGGTGATCAGCAAGGGCAAGCAGCGCGATGTGAAGGTAGAGCTTGAGTCCTACGACGCCTCGAAGCTCGGGCCCGTCACCATGAACGTCCCGGGCGCTCAGCAATGGCTGACCATGGAGCCGGGCACGGTCGACGAGCTCAAGGGCCTCTTCGCCGAGCGGCTTGGCCAGGCCAAGCCCAAGCTCGATGAGGCCCGCCGCGCCATCGAGCAGGCGATCACCCAGCTCAAGGAAGCAACCGCCGAGGGTGCTGAGAAGGCCCGCGACAAGGCGGTCGAACTCCTGGCTGATGCACTCGCCAAGCTTGAGAGCAAGTCCGAGGATGCGATGGGCCAGCTCCAGCGCTTCTACAGCGCGACGCCCGCGCCGTCGGCGCCGGCCGCCCCCGAAGCCGGTGAGGCTCGCCCCCGGGTCTATATCACGCCCGTGCCTTCCGCGCCCGGCGCTGACCAGATGGACCGTCTTACCTCCGCACTGGAGCGCATGGAGAAACGGCTGGCGGAGCTGGAGGCTCGTCTTGAAAAGCGCCAGCGCGAGGCCGAAGAGAAGGCAAAGTCCTCGGAACGTTGAGAACCAGATTCAATAACTAGCTATCCCCACCAGAGAGCCGCGGGTGTGTTGCCTGCGGCTCTTTGCTTGACTGAAGGCACGTGGATGGCTCGAGACATTAGTCGGTGTGCAGCGCGTGCACCTGCATGGAGAAAAATACCGCACCACCCGGTTTCGTGCATGAAATTCCCATCATCTCCCGCCCGCGTGGGATTGCGTGAAAGTAAGTTGTCATGCCCGTCTTGCTTGCGATAGATCGCATGATTAGACTTTCCATCGTCTCATGCCGGAAATCTCCGGCATTTGATCGTTCGCCAGGCATCGGGACATCCTGAAAGGACATGCATGGGACGCAAAGCTGGTTCGGGTGGGGGACTTGGGCATCTTTCGATTCGTGACCTCCACGCCGAGATCCGCAAGCGCGAACGCGCCGCGTCCGGCCTCCTCCGCAGGCGCGACCGCCTCGCGGCACGCCTTGCCGAAGTGGAAGACCAGATCCGCGAGGCTGGCCTTTCGTCCCCCGGCGGCGGTGGCGGCGTCCGCCCGCGCAACGAGATGAGCCTTGTGGAAGCCCTCGGCAAGATCCTCAAGGGCAAGACCATGTCGGTCACCGATGCGGCCGAGGCCGTCCAGTCCGCGGGCTACAAGACCAGCGCCGCCAACTTCCGGACCATCGTGAACCAGGCCCTCATCAAGAACACCAAGGTCTTCAAGAAGGTTGGCCGCGGTCAGTACACGGCGACCTGATGAGATGCCCGGCGGCACGCGCCACGGGTGATCTCGCCGTCAATCATGCCCAGCGGCCCGCGAGCGCTCGCGGGCCGCTGTCGTTGCGTGGGGATGAATGAAAAAGCCGCCCCACCGGGGCGGCTCACAATAACATCAAAGTCGTGTGCCGACGTCAACCGCAACCAGCCCGTTCACCGGCGGAACTGGTGGGGCGAAAGACGGCTGGGACGGTCGAGCAGCCAGAACCGACCGAGATCCTCGTTGAGCATGCGGCCGTTCTCGTCGTTGGTCACGGCGATCGTGTTGTCCATGTCGACCCGGCGCTGATACATCGTGTCGAGATCGGGGGTCGGGTTATCGCGGATCTCGGCCGCGGCCTCGTGGCTGTAGTCCTGCGAGGAGCAGCCACCCGCGATCGCCGCGAGCGAGAGACACACCAGGCCGAAGACACCGCTGACCGACTTGCGGTTGATGGACATAAACCGTGACTCCATGTAAGTGCCGGTGTTATAACGCCCCGGCATGGGATCGTCAAATCACAGGGTGCTTCCGGCGGATTTCACGCCGCCGACTGACCCTGTCTCCAACCGATGAAAAAGGGTTTTGAACGGTTTTTGTACCCATGATGTTCACATTTCCCTCGCGGCCCCTGAGTTTGGATCAAGCCACCCATCCGTACCGCCGAGAAGTCGACATGGACTCCATTTCCGCCGTTTCCCAGTTCAAGTCGCAGGAAGCCATGGGCCAGGTGCAGGTCGCGGTCGCCCGCAAGGCGCTCGATGTCCAGGAGGAGCAGGGGAAAGCACTGGTCGGCATGATTCAGGATGCCAAATCGACCGCGGACCAGGCGGCGGGGAGCCCTCGGGCCGGTGGGGTTGATACATACGCCTGACGGGTTGTCACCCACCCTGTCAGTTCGACAGTGGGGGGGCAAGTCGCACACGGCTGGTATGTCCGGTGGTGTCGGGAGTGCCGGAGCCGGGTCGTGAAGGGGCCCTCAGGTTCGGCGCGCCAGTTGCTTGTGTCACCATGAGCCGGGGCACTTCCCCGGGCTTGGGAAGGAACACAGGCAGCATGAAACTCGACCGATTCACGACAGCAGCGCAGGAAGCGTTGGCGGCGGCCCAGCAGGAGGCGATGGCGCGCGGGAACCCCGAGGTGACCGGGCTGCACATCCTGGGGGCATTGCTTTCTGAGCAGGGGAGCCCGACCTGGTCGCTGGTGCAGCGTGCAGGAGCGGACGCCGGTCGGCTTGCCGGGCAGATCAAGAGCGAACTTGGTCGGCTTCCCAAGACGACATCGGGCGCGGGCGCCACGGGGCGGGCGATCATCGAGCTTCTGGGCAAGGCCGAGCAGTCTTCCAAGTCGATGGAGGATGCGTTTGTCTCAACCGAGCACCTGCTGCTGGCGCTCGCGGAGGTGGCGGGCCCGGCCAAGGAGCTGCTGGGAGTCAACGCGCTGGAC
>DATGXW010000346.1:0-2461 GCA_035298585.1 Phycisphaerales bacterium | reverse complement strand
GGTTTGACGGCTACTACATGCTCAGCGATATCCTCGAGATCCCCAACCTGATGCAGCGTTCGACGACGATGCTCAAGTACTGGGGTGAGAAGATCATCTTCCGCGTCCGGGACATCTTCCCGCCCACCAGCTCCCCCGGTGAGCAGGCGATCCTGACGGTCTACGGCGTCGGCGCGATGATCTACCGCGTGGTCCTCTTCTTCTCGATCACGCTCTACGTCATGGGCCAGATGTTCGGCCTGGGCCTGGTGCTCGCCGTCTGGACCGCCGCCATGTGGTTCATCCTCCCCCTGGGCGGATTCATCCACTACCTCGCGGCCAATCCCAAGATCGCCGACGGCCGCCCCCGCGTGATCGCCACCAGCCTGGGCCTGGCCGCGCTGATCGCGATCATCGTCGGCGTCATCCCCATGCCCGACCGCCGTTACGGCGACGGCGTGGTGGAAAGCCCCGCACGCCGGGGCATCTTCGCGGGCGTCGACGGCTTTGTCACCGCGTCCTACGTCCGCCCCGGCGACCGTGTCCGCGCGGGTGACATCCTGCTGAGCATGGACAGCGAGGACCTGCGGTCCCAGCGCGAAACCGTCGAGGCGATGATCCGCGAGAACGAGAGCCTCGAGAGCGAGTACATGACCCAGAACCAGGCGATGGCCCAGATCGCCCGGGAAAAGCTCGCGACGCTCCAGGAGCAGCTCACCTTCATCGATGAAAGGACGCGGCGCCTGACGGTCGTCGCCCCGATCGACGGCGTGGTCGTCGGGCCCGATCCCAGCATGGCGATCGGCATGTTCGCGCGCGAGGGTTCCCCCCTGTGCGAGATCGTCGATTCCCAGAACGTCCGCGTCGCCGCCGAGCTCGGCCAGACCGAAGGCTCGTGGCTCTTTGAACTCCCCCGCGACCAGCTCCAGGTTGAGCTCAGGACGCTCTCGCAGGTCGACCGCGTCGTCCCCGCCACCGTCGAGCGGATCATCGACGCCGGCCAGCGCGAGCTGGCCCACGCCGCGCTGGGCGTCGGCGGCGGCGGCGTCATCGAAACCGATCCCAAGGACCGCTCGGGCCGCCAGACCAAGCGCCCGATCTTCCGCGTCAACATCGCCGGCACGCCCGAGAGCGGTGTGCACATCGGTTCTCCCGGTGAACGCGTCCGCATCCGCTTCACCCTTCCCGACAAACCCCTCATGGCCCAGTGGATCGACCGCCTGCAGAAGATCGTCCAGGGACGGGTGAACATTTAGCGGTTCGCGGTTCGCGGTTCGCCGTTCGCACGAGACACAATCCGCCCGATGCCCGATGCCCGATGCCCGATGCCCGATGCCCGATGCCCGATGCCCGATGCCCGATGCCTGATGCCCTTCACCGCCCCCTGCTCTTGCCCCATTCTCCATGTCCGACCGACCCACATTCTCTCCCTTCTGGCACCGCGTTCGTGCGATGACGCCCCGTCTGCGCCCCCATGTGCAGATCACCCGTCAGCACTACCGCGGCCAGCGGTGGCACGTCCTCCACGACCCCGCCACCAACCAGTTCTTCCGGCTCGGGCCCGTCGCCTACGAGTTCGTCCAGCTCCTTGATGGCCGCCGCTCGGTCGAGGAAGTCTGGCAGATCAGCCTCACCCGCCACGGGGATGACGCCCCGACCCAGGGTGAGGTGATCCAGCTCATCAGCCAGCTCTACAACTCCAACCTCCTCACCGTCGACGCCACGCCCGACATCGAGCAGCTCCTGGGCCGCGGCCGCGAACGGCTCAAGAAGTCCGTCCAGCAGCAGGCCATCGGCCTGATGTACTTCAAGATCAAGGTCCTCAATCCCGACCGCCTCCTGGGGTGGATCGAACCGATCCTGCGCCCCATCCTCAATCGCTGGGGTTTCCTGGCGTGGGCAGCGCTGGTCATCAGCGCGATCATCTCGATCATCCCCCACGCGCAGGAACTGCGGTCGGGCGTCGAGAGCACATTCGCCCCCTCCAACTGGGGGTGGATCTTCGCGGTCTTCGTCTTCACCAAGCTGATCCACGAGACCGGCCACGGCGTGATCTGCAAGCGGTTCGGGGGGCAGGTCCCCGAGTTCGGCTTCATGCTGCTGGTGATGATGCCGGCCCCCTTCGTCGACGCCTCGGCGAGCTGGGCCTTTGACAACAAGTGGCGCCGCGTGGCGGTCGCCGCCGGCGGCATGATCTTCGAGCTCTTCATCGCCTCCCTCGCCGCCTTCGTGTGGATCGCCACGCGCTCGGGCGGCAGCCCCCTCCTCCACCAGCTCGCCTACAACGCGATGTTCACCGCCAGCGTCTCGACGGTGATCTTCAACGCCAACCCGCTCATGCGGTTTGACGGCTACTACATGCTCAGCGATATCCTCGAGATCCCCAACCTGATGCAGCGTTCGACGACGATGCTCAAGTACTGGGGTGAGAAGATCATCTTCCGCGTCCGGGACATCTTCCCGCCCACCAGCTCCCCCGGTG
>DATGXW010000345.1:0-3738 GCA_035298585.1 Phycisphaerales bacterium | reverse complement strand
ACGCAACCTCCGTCGACGCATCCTTCTCCCGCACCACGACCTTGGCCGCATCCTTCCCTTCCACCGTCGGCGCGACCGCCGCATCATCCTTCGTCCGCACGACCACGATCGCCGTGCGCATGTCGCTCTTCTCTTCCTTCGACGGCTCGGCCTTCACTTCCTGACGCTTCTGGAAGCGCGGCATGTCCTCGGGCAGTTCAAACACCGCCCTCGGCGCTGGAAGCTTCTTCCCATCCCCCCGCGCCACCTGCACACGCTCCGCCTTCTCAACGCGCCGGTACACCGGGTTCGTGAACGTCCGCACACCCCCCGTGTACCCACGCTCCTTCAGCCACTGCTCGCGCCCGCGCTCCAGCCGCGAATACCCCTCTTCGGGGATCGTCTCCCACGGATTGATCACCACCCGCTCCGTCCCCACCCGGATGTGCACATGCTGCCCATCCCACTCCTCCGCCCCATACGCCGCGGGCCCCGGCCCGCCCCACGCCGCCGGGTACTCCTTCACATACCGCCCCTCCGGATCGCCGATGAACCCGCGTCCGATCCACAGCATCCCGTTGCTCCCCGGCCGCCGGACCTCATCCACGCCCCCCTCCGGGTACAGCGGACGAGTTGCAAGCACGCGATCCCCATCGCGAGAGGGGCCCTGCAGCGGTTCTGCCAGCACGACTGAACCAGCGCACGAAACAACGATCGCGCCCAGCGCCAAAAGCTTCGTCGACATCTCGGACCTCTCTTTCAGGCGTATCCAAAAACACACCAGGCCGCCCCCCGCGCGCCTCCACGCGTGTGCGAGTGACAGCACCAGGAACCGCGCCGACCCGGGTTTCCCCGGTCCGGCGCTTCCCTTCCTCCTAACTCCAAGATGCAGCGAAACTTACGGAAGTCAACCAAATTCCGCCTTCGCCCCCTCGTACCCCCCGATTGACCCCGCCACACCCCCTCGTTTCTGGGACCATCTCGCCCCGGAACCTCACGATCTCCCCACCGTCCCGCCCTCCGCCCGGATCGGGATCGACGCCTTGCTCGTCATCCACTGATACGTCTCCAGCACCGACTTGATGTGCTTGAACGCCCCCCGCTCGGCCCTCACAAACTCCCGCGCTGACTGCGCCAGCCGGTTCGTGCCCTCCGCGTCCGACAGCATCTCCCGGATCACGCTCGCCCACTCCCCCGAATCCACCCGCCGGACCAGCCGCGCGGACCGCCCATCCACCAGCGAGCCCACCGCCGGGTCCGCCAGCGCGACCACCGCCATCGGCGCCGCCATCGCCTCCAGCACCACGCTGTGATTCTCACCCCGCGCTTCGGGCACGATCAAAAGATCCGCCTGCGTCAAAAGATCCCGACGCGCCTCGATGTCCTCGATCAACGAAATCGACGGCAACAGCCCCAGCCGCTTGCACACCGGCCACAGGTCGCCGCGCCGAACCACCCGCGAATCGATGAACACCATCAGGTCGCGGTGGTGGGGGATCGCCTGCGCCAGCCCCGTCAGCGCCGCCGTGCACGCCTCGCGGTCGTGCCCGCCGCCGATGATCACCGCCGTCGGCACGCGATCCTTCGGCAGCAGCGTGTGATTCGAATCCTCCGTGTGCACACCCCACGGCGTCGACCGCACCGTCAGCTTGGGCGAAAGCTCCCGCACCTGCTTCTCAAGCGCTGGGTCTGGCACCGTGAACACCGGCACCGACGAGCCCTTCCACGTCATCAGCACCTGGTCCGCCCGCTCGCGCAGCGCTGGCCTCCAAAGCTCGATCGCGACATCGCTCTTGAGCTCCATCGCAACATCCAACGCAAGATCCCACACCGACCCCCCGAACACGTGCACGATCGACACCGGCTGATCATCCTCATCGGCATCAGGATCCTGGATCTCCTCCGCCAGCCGCCGCGCGAGCATCCTGCGGAACGGCCCGATCCGCGATGACTCATACCCCACCGCCCGGCTGAACATCGACCCCGCCTCTACGCCCAGAAGCTCCGCCGGCACCCCATGGATCACCCGCACGCCCTCGTCGGCGAGCCCAAGCTCCAGCCGCGAGAGCATCGCACGCTCCCGCATCGCAAAGATCTCGTCCGCCAGGATCAGCACCTTCATCCCTGTGCACTCCAGACTTCACCACCCCGATCCCAACCGCGCCAACATCAAACCCCGTGCCGGGTGCCCGCCTTGTTTCGGGTGCCCAGCTCCGCTGCTCTGAGCGGGGCAGGCATCACCGGCCCACCTTTCAACACCTCCGCCTTTGGCCCTTTGGCGCTTTGCTCCTGTGGCCCTTTGCTCTTCCCCGCGGCCCTTTCCCCTCACTCCTCCACACAAACCCCTCGCCCCTCACCCACCTCCCACATCCTTCCCTCGCCCTCTCCCCACCACACCCTTCGACGCTCGCCACCCACCGCAAGTTCTCGATTCGCCCCCTGCGACATCACCTCGCCCACCGTCGCCAAACGCTCCACCCGCCCGCCCAGTTGCGGCCGGCACGCCAGCAGCGCCCGTGTGTACGGATGAAGCGGCGTTCTTAAAACATCCGTCGTCCTCCCGTATTCAACCACCCGCCCGCCGTACATCACGCACACACGCTCCGCACGATCCGCCACAAGCCCAAGGTCGTGCGTGATCAACAGCACCCCTAGTCCCGACTCGCGTTTCAAACCCGTGATGACATCCAGGATCCGCTCCTGCACCGTCACATCCAGCGCCGTCGTCGGTTCATCCGCGATCAGGAGCTTCGACCGGCACGCCAGCGCCATCGCGATCATCACCCGCTGCCGCATCCCCCCCGAAAACTCATGCGGGTAGGAGTGGATCCTCTCCGCCGCCTCGCGGATCCCCACCCGCTCCATCGCGCGGATCGCCGCCGCACGCACACCCTTCCCCGCCCGCTCTCCCGCTTCCCCGTGCAGACGCACCGCCTCCATGATCTGTTCACCCACCGTCATCACCGGGTTGAGGCTCGTCATCGGCTCCTGGAAGATCATCGCGATCTCCCCGCCCCGCACCCGCTCCAGCTCCTCCTCCCGTGCTCCCAGCAGTTCAATCCCCGAGCCCCGCCCCATCCCCAAGCCCGTCCCCGAGCCCAGCCACTCCACCCGTCCCCCTTCATACACCGCCGGCGGCGTCGCCAAAAGCCGCAAGACCGACAACGCCGTCACCGACTTCCCCGAACCCGATTCACCCACCAGCGCCACCGTCTCCCCGCGTCCCACCTCAAAGCTCACGTCCCGCACCGCGCCAAACACCCCGCCACCCTCGCGCTCAAACGACACGCTCAGCCCCTGCACACGCAGCAGGATCCTTCCCTCCTCGCCCATCTCCGACGCCGCGCCCATCACCCGCGCCCATTCCTCGACCGCGGGTCGAGCACATCGCGCAGCCCATCGCCCACCACGTTCAGCGACACGAGCGTCACCCCCAGCAGTGTGCACGGGAACACCAGCAGCCACCAGTTCGACCGGAACGGATTGATCTCCGGCAGCCCGTCCGCCGCCAGGTTCCCCCAGCTCGGCAGCGGGGGACGGATCCCGATCCCAAGGAAGCTCAAAAACGACTCCTGCAAAATCGCCTGCGGCACCGTCAGCGTCGCGTACACGATGATCGGCCCCGCCAGGTTCGGCAGGATGTGCTTCACCAGGATCCGAGTCCTCGATGCCCCCATCGCCCGCGCGGCCTCGACAAACGGCCGGTTCTTCAGGCTCAACACCTCGCCCCGCACCACCCGCGCCATCGTCAGCCAGCTC
>DATGXW010000344.1:0-12792 GCA_035298585.1 Phycisphaerales bacterium | reverse complement strand
GGACACGGACGCCAGACCAGCGTCCGCACCGTCCACATGTGCACCATCCGCGACGTCACCGACCAATCCCCCCCAGCCAACCTTCCCCCCGCCTCCGAAACCCTCGCCTATCCACCCGCCGCCCGCCGTTACCGCATCGACATCTCCGGAAACGGCTTCCTCTGGAACATGGTCCGCATCATCGCCGGCACCATCGCCGACGCCGGCCGCGGCCGCCGATCCCTCGACGACATCCAGCGCGCCCTCCTCACCGGCGACCGCCGACTCGCCGGCCCCACCTTTCCACCCACCGGCCTCTGTCTCGAGTGGGTCCGCTACCGATAAATGCCCCGCGGGGTCGATAAACACCCTCACGTGCGAATCCTCCACATCTCAACCCGGCTCATCCTCGGCGGCTCCCAGGAGAACACCATCCTCTCCTGCGAAGGTCAGGCCCGCCTCGGTCACAAGGTCCACCTCGCCTACGGACCCATCTACGGCCCCGAAGGCTCCATGCTCGAACGCGTCCAGAGCTTCAACCAGCGCTGCGAAAGCGGTGAGGAACGCGTCCGCCCCGTCGGCCGCTACCTCCCCGCCCGCGATGAGGGCAAGAAGATCGTCCCCATCGTCCTGCACGAGGTTCCCGCACT
This sequence comes from Phycisphaerales bacterium, assembly GCA_035298585.1. Taxonomy (GTDB): domain Bacteria; phylum Planctomycetota; class Phycisphaerae; order Phycisphaerales; family UBA1924; genus JAEUJB01. The sequence goes on along the minus strand of DATGXW010000344.1, from coordinate 12,163 downwards.
CGTCCGCGAGGTCCGACCCTTCACCGACTATCGCTGCCTCCGCCAGCTCAAGCAGCTCATCGGCCGGATCGGGCCCGACGTCGTCCACACCCACTCAAGCAAGGCTGGCATCCTCGGCCGCTTCGCCGCCTGGAGCTTCCAGCGTTCACCCTCCAAGCGCGTCAGCACGATCGAGTCACCGCCCCCCGGCGTGGTCCACACGATCCACGGCCCACCCTTCATGCCCGGTGAGGAACCCCGCACGCGCCTCAACAACCTCCTCTACACCCTCGCCGAGCGCGCCGCCGCCCGCAAGTCGCACATCATCATCTCCGTCGCCGAGGCGATGACCAGGCTCTTCCTCTCCAGGAACATCGGCCAGCCCTCCCAGTACGTCACCGTCTACTCGGGCATGGAAACCGGCCCATTCCTCCACCCAGCACCCGGCCAGGACCGCGCCTCCCAGCGTGCAGCGCTCCACTTCACGCCCGACGACATCATCATCGGCACCGTCTCACGCCTCGCCGAGCACAAGGGACACGACGACCTCCTCGACGGCCTCGCACCCATGCTCGCGCAGAACCCCCGCCTCAAGCTCCTCTGGGTCGGCGACGGCTGGTGGCGCAACCGCCTGCTCCAGAAGGCCCGCGAAAAATCCATCACCATCCGCGAGCTCGACAAACCCAACGACGCCCCCACGCACACCTCACCCGCGCAGCTCACCCTCACCGGCCTGGTCGACCCCGACCGCGTCCCGGGCCTCATCCACGCCATGGACATCCTCGCCCACCCAAGCTACCGCGAAGGTCTCCCCCGCACCGTCCCCCAGGCGCTCCTCTCGGGCATCCCCGCCGTCGCCTACGACGTCGACGGCACCGGCGAAGTGTGCATCGACCACGTCACCGGCCGCCTCATCCCCCCAGGTAACGCCACGCAACTCGCCGACGCGATCAACCAGCTCGCGCAGGATGCACACCTCCGCGCCACCCTCGGAGCCGCCGGCCGCGACATGTGCACAGACCGCTTCGACGCCGACCGCATGGTCGCCGAACTCGAAGCCATCTACCGCCGCGCCATCACCCTCGCCCGCCCCACCAACTAAATCACAACCCCACCCACCGGCCCCGGTGCCCTGCTCCTGATGTGTCCTCATATCAGGCAGCCCCGGGTGCTCTGCTCCTGCGTGCTTTGACGCAGGGGCAGGCATCACACGCCCACAGTGTCTTCAATTCCGGGTGCCCTGCTCCTGTCTGCTTTGAGACAGGGGCAGGCATCCCACGCCCCCAAACACATCTTCTTTGTCCCTGTGCCCCTTTGTCCCTGTGGCCGGGTGCCCTGCTCCTGTCTGCTCTGAGACAGGGGCAGGCATCCCACGCCCCCAAACACATCTTCTTTGGCCCTGTGACCCTTTGGCCCTGTGGCCCTTTGTCCCTCTGCCCCGGGTGCCCTGCTCCTGTCTGCTCTGAGACAGGGGCAGGCATCACAGACCCACTCATTCAGTGCCTTCCCCCTGCCCCGACTCCCCCTACTTCTTCACCCCACCCCCGCTCCCACCCATCCGCAGCATCCGATCAATCGCCAGGAGCGCCAGCCTGCGAACCTCAGGGTGCACACGGATCTCGTTGACCACCTTTGCCTTCCCATCCTTCGACGCCGCGCCCGCCAGGTTGTCCAAGACCCACAAGAGGTGCGGCTGGTCAATCCTGTACATCGTTGTGCACAGGCACTGGCACTCGCTCAACACCCGCGCCTCGACACCCCGCGTCGCCGCCTCGCGCACCAGCCTCGACACCAGGTTGAACTCCGTCCCGATCGCCCACCGCGATCCGGCCTTTGCCTCGCGCAGCGTCCTGATGATGAACTCCGTCGAGCCCGCAAGGTCCGCCTTGTCGACCACCTGCTTGCTGCACTCAGGGTGCACGATGATCTTCCACGGCGCGGGCGCTTCCACGCCCGCCGCCGTCGCCTCCTCCGCATCCTTCGCGCTCATCGCCCGGATCTGATCGCAGTGCTCCGGCCTGAAAAGCTTGTGCACCGAGCAGTGCCCCGCCCACAAGATCACGTCCGCATCACGCACCTGCTCGGCCGTCGAGCCGCCCAGCATCTCACCCTGCCGCGCACGCCTCGGGTCATACAAACACGTCCCCCGCTCCACGTCGATCCCAAACGCCGACGCCGTGTTGCGCCCCAGGTGCTGATCGGGCAGAAACAGCACCTTGATCTTCCCGCGCGCTCCCCCACCCTCATCCCCACCGTTCATCGCCCAGCGGAAAACCTCCCCCGCGTTCGTGCTTGTGCAGCACGCCCCCCCGTTCTGCCCCACAAACGCCTTGATCGCCGCCGATGAATTCACGTACGTGATCGGGATGATCCGCCCTTCCCATCCCGACTCCCGCAACGTCGTGTGCAGTTCATTCCACGCCTGCACCGTGTCGTCGTACTGCGCCATGTCCGCCATCGAACAACCCGCGGACAGGTCCGGCAGGATCACGCTCACCTCATCGGGCGTCAGCATGTCCGCCGTCTCGGCCATGAAGTGCACACCGCAGAAGACCACCCACTTCACCGCCCCCTTCCCGCCCGCCGCCCGCTCCCGCACGATCCCCGCCGCAAGCTGCGAAAGCTTCAGCGAATCACCCGTAAAGTCCGCGTGACGGATCACCTCGTCGGTCTGGTAGTGATGCCCGAGGATGACAAGACCATCCCCAAGCTCCTTCCGGCGCGCGGTGATCCCCGCCGCCAGTTCATCCGGACTCAACGCGTGATACCGCTCAGGAAGCGAAGGCTGCCACAGCAAGGCACGCTCCTTTCAACTCAATTCTAGGTGCTCTTGCCGCTCGTCGGGTGTCATGCTGCGACATGTACTGGTTACAGCTTGACTTCGTGGCATCGCAAAGAAATAGGGTTGTCTGCCATGGCCGATACCCCTGAAACCTTCTTCGAGGTAATGGCGCCTCAAGCTCCGGCGGTAGCGAGGATCACTTTGACAGTGAGCCCGACAGCGATCTTCTCCGCGATATCGAGACCCCACTTGCCGACCTTTTTCAAACTCGCCATCACTCCGGCTTCGTCCTTGGCGTCCGCAGCTTCCTTGGCGTCAAGCACGGCGGCAATCGCGCGATCATGCTCGCGCTGCGAAACATCCTGTTCGGACTTCATCGCCTTGTACAAAGCATCAAGCTCTTTGCCAAGCTGATCGAACTGTCCACCGACCAACATCTGACCGCCAGTACCTTGGATGAAGGTGCTATTCACCACTTGACCGCCATCGCCCATGTTTCCCGTGATACCAGAATTGTTGTACTGATTCATGATTACCGCCCCCTTTTCACCAGCGTGAATCTTGTCCACCAGCTGCATGCACAACGCCATCCTCTCCGCAAGTGCGACGATGTCATGCTCTTCCGTTTTTCGGATTTCCTCCCGCCACTCTCTAATTGCCTTTCTGGCATCTGCGGGAAGTTCGCAATCTGCAAGCTTTTGAGAAAGAGCATCTACGAGTTGATTTGCTCTCGCGGTGCCCACCTCTGATGAGGCAGTCACGCCTGCACCTTCTTGAGCACAGGCACGATGTCAGTCTCATCGGTGCGTATGGTCTCGGCAAACGCGCCCGCGACAGTAGGCGGCACCTTCAGCGGGTCGTCCAAATCAGGCCCAACCAGGGTTTCTGAATGCGGGTCTACGACCTTGTAAACCTGTTCGACAGCTCCCGAGTCCAAAAGGATATTCGAGGCCCTAAGGACATCCTTTGGGTCCAGACCGCTGCCTCGACGAAGTACATCCCGGAAATCGAGATAGTGGCGATGCGGCTTGTCTGCGCGGCTCCACGCCTGCCAGACTGCGGCAAGGTCTGGGTATCTACTGCTGAAGCTCGCGAAGTCGATAAGCGACATAGTCGAGCGTTCCTGCTGAGACTTTGGTCGTGAAAATGACCTCGTTGTCCGGAGCCCCACGCCGCATGGCACCCATCACCGTCGGAATCTCGTCCGTGGGCGGCACCAAGTCTGGCCGAGCATACCATATCACCCGAAGATTACGGCAACCGTCCGTCGTCTTCAAAAGTTCTCGGAGCGACCGTGCCCTGCCCCCTGCCGCCATGACGTTTTCATCCTGACTGCTGGGCCTGTACGTCACCGTACCACCTTCACCGTCGCTGATCTGTGAAGGGCCGATATGGTATCGACTGATGCCCTCTTCATACTCGTTCATGAGCCGGAGGCGAGCGTCGGTTAGTGACCACTCTACAAAATTCTCCCGCGCGAATTCTTCGGGCATCGCCTCCCATAGCGCATTCAGCATCTCGGCATAGAGGTGAGCGGCGTCAACTCTTGGAACGCGCATCTCCAAGAGGCCCCAATTGCGGTACACCGCCATCAGGGGAGTGCGAACATCGACTTCCTTGTACGGCACCCAATAGAGCCCATCTTCGTGCCGTTCATCGCCGCCTCGTTCCCGGTACTTCTTACGGCCGTACAGCTTTGCCATCCATCGCGATCCTGCTGCTGCCGCCTCGTTCTCCTCTACACGAAAATCCACAAGTTGGTAGTTCTCACTTCCGTGAATCGCTCGCGGCAGCCTGTCGGCAGAGGTGCGGTGCCGCTCATAGAACGCTGCCGCAACCGCCGCAAACTTTGACAGCTTTGCCGCCACCCCAGCGGTGGCGGGCGTGAAGTAGTAGATGTGCTGGTCGCCGTTCTCTTCGGCGTCTCGAAGCAGCTTGAACACAACATCCAACGGCACATGTCCGTCCACCACGGCCCGGCGCAGGTTCGTGCGAATTGTGTCCGCCTTATTGTCGCCTGTGACTTTCACCTCGCGCTTGTGACCCTCACCCAAACGCTCTTGCGCGTCGCGAAGTAGAGCCTTGATTTGATCTTGAGTACATACCTTCTCAATGAGACTGAGAAGGGTGTCGAGATGTGCCAACTCCCTCGATTGCATCCAGACTCCCCATGAAAGAAGCCCAATATACCAACTCGCGGGTTTTCAGATTCCACCACGCTGTCGGTCAACCGGGTGTGCGAAGCTCGATGCAGGAACCGAAACTTCGGGTCGAGCCCGGAATCCGATGCTATTCCCCCCGGGCTTCGGTGTCTTCCAACAGACAGATCAAGTCGTCCCACGTCCAAGGGCGTCCAGCAAGGCCAAGCGCTATCGCCGGGGTGGTGCGGAGCGTCGCGTGCCGTCGGACCCAGTTGTACTAACACGCGAACGGCACGTCTTCGTTTTGCTGCACACGAAGGACCAAATTTCATCCGCTTCGATGGGCGAAAACCTGGTCAAACATCACCAGCCCTTCCACAAGTTAGCCATGACTCGCAACGCTGGCCTCACTGCAGCTTCGAGCAAGCCCCATGAGCACCGCGACTGGATCGTCGCCGATGAAGCGCTCAACTCTGACTTGTCCGCACGCACGCCACGTCCCCGTGCACGTACACGCGGCACATTCGCAATCACTGGCTCGCTGCATCCTTCTGCCGATCCTCCACGCCTCTCCCCGCTTCGTGCGAACCGCAAGCTCTACGCCCCCAACAGCTACGCTCCACCATGCTCCTCCCCCTCTCTCCCACCACCCACCTCTCCTTCCACTCGATCGGCCGCGGCGCACCCATCCTCTTCCTCCACGCTTTCCCCTTCACCTCGCTCATGTACGCCCACGCCGCCCGCAACCTTCCCCCCGGCTTCCGCGCCATCCTCCCCGACCTCCGCGGCTTTGGTGAAAGCACCCCCATCACCCCCACCACACCCACCACACCCACCACCCCCATCACCATCCGCGACTTTGCCCTTGATGCACTCCGCATACTCGATGCATTCAACATCCACGAGCCCGCCATCATCGTCGGCACCTCGCTCGGCGGCATGATCGCACTCGAACTCTGGCGCACCGCGCCCCACCGAATCGCCGGGCTCATCCTCTCCAACACCCGCGCCAACGCGGAGAACGCGCAGGGCCGCCAACGCCGCGAAAACCTCGCCCGGCTCACCCTCGCCAAGGGCTCCGCCGCCTACGTCGACACCGTCATCGGACAGATCTTCTCCCCCGCCCTCGACCACGCACTCCTCCAGCGCTGGGCCGCCATCATGGCCGCGCAAAGCCCCACCACCATCGCCGCCACCGCATGTGCACTCGCACACCGCCCCGACGCAACCCCCACGCTCCCCACCATCACCTGCCCCACCCTCGTGATCGGTTCAGAACTCGACTCAATCACGCCCCCCGACTCACTCCGCCAGCTCCACGCCGCGATCACGCACACCAAGGCCCGCGCCACGCTCACGATCCTTCCCGCCGTCGGTCACATCCCCAGCATCGAAGCCCCGGATGACTTCTCATCCTGCGTAAACGATTTCGTAAAGTCGATCCACACCTCATAACGCAATCTTCTCGGCTTTCGAGCCCCTTTTCGACGCATGGAACTATGACAACGCCCCGCGCCGGGAGTATCCTCCCGCGCGCACCGTGACCAAGTTCACCATGTGCAACGTCCGATCACACGATCAGCACCCGCCCGCAGGCGGCCCCCATCGCGTTCAACGTCGCGGCCCACACTGGGCCGCACACAGGATCCGTCGATCCCCGCCCCCGCCCCGTGTGCACATCTCCAAGGAGCCTGTTGTGTTCTCCCGTCGCTGGCCCGCCGTCTCACTCATCCTCCTCGCCGCCGCCTCGCCCTCCCACGCGGTCATCACCCCCGGCGAGGTTGCCTCCCTCGATACCGCCGGCGCCAGCTACCTGATCAAGCTCCGCATCGCCCCCGCCACGCTCTCCGCCGACGCCGCTCCCAGCCCGGTGTCCACCCTCCCCTCCTCGCCCGAATCCGTCGAGAGCGACCGCGACGCCGCCAACCTCCCCATCTACTGCACCAGCTCCACCCTCGCCCAGACCGCAAGGCTCGGACACGCCGCCGCCCTCGCGCACGCGTGTGCACAGCCCAGAGAGCACACCCCCGCCGATCCGGGCCCTTCCGCCTTTGCCATCATCCCCACGACCGCCGCCACCTTCTCAACCCCGGCCCACCTCGCCGACCTGGCGCACGACCCCTCCCCGGACCGCTGAAACCCAGCTCCGCCCCCCCCGCCCCGGCCTCCATAGAGCCCGATAAAGGCGTGCTCCGCACGCTCCATGGCCACCTGGAAGCCCGCACAAGGTGGAAACCGGTTTCATAGGAAACACCCGGGGTTCTCCCAAGGGGTTCTCCACCGGTTTCGCGGATCCGATGCACCTTGACATCCGAATAGACCGCCGTGAGAGAGGGAGTGCGCAGGGGGTCTGCACATTCCCAGGATGCCGGTCATGAATCGCGTTTCCGCGCGTCGGTGATGGTCCCTCAGACCATGACTTCATGCCCGGCCGTTCAGGATTGCAAGGAGAGAGAGCATGTTCCGTCGTTCCGCACTCGCCGTCGCCACGGCCGCCGTTGCCGCGTCCGCCGCCTCCGCGAGAACCATCACCTTCGACAACCTGTCCGTGGGCCTGGTCGGTGGTCCTCTTGAAGTCACCGAGGCCGGCGTCTGGGTGACCTTCGAAGCCGACGGACTCTCCATCCGCGACTTTGATTTCGCCCCCTTCCCCCGCACCAACGTCCTCCACACCGAGGCCTTCAGCTCCCCCGTGACCGTGACCCTCGGCGCGGGCGTCCGCGCCTTTAGCTTCCAGAACTACATCTACGGCGGCCTCACGCCCGAGGTCGATCTCTTCTTCATCCAGGCCTTCGACATCGACGGCAACCTCATCGACACCTTCAGCGGTTCGCAGGAGTTCATCACCCTCGAAGCCGCGGCCGATGAAGGCGACATCGCCCGCCTCGTCATCGACGACCAGGGCACCGGCTTCCAGGTCGACAACGTCGAACTGCGCCTGGTCCCCACCCCCGCGTCGACGGCCCTCCTCGCCCTCGCCGGCCTGGCCCTCCGCCGCCGCCGCTGAATCACCCGAAACTGATTGTGCAATCGACCACGGGCATCCCGACCTCCGGGATGCCTTTTTCATGCGCCCTGCGCCCCACGTCCGGTAACCCGACCCGACGTCCCAGAAGGCCCATGAAGGCCTCAAATGAGGCATCACCCGCTCCATAAGTGCATGAATTTACGTGCCTTACGTGGACGCTCCCGCGGCTCAAATCTACGCTCATTCCGGCGGGTGCGTACACCCTGCCCGCGGTTTTCCGCCCGCGTGACTCGAAACCAAGCAAGGCCCGCGCCCGCCCATGACGGGCTTGAGTGCAGGCCCCCAAGAGAGGAAGAGGACACCATGCGTTCGTATCTGCTCATCGCCGCCTGCGGCGCGGTCGCCGCCGCCGCCACGTCGTCCAGCGCCGCCATCGTCTGGGCCAACACCGTCGAAGCCTTCAGCCAGGGCCTGCAGGACAACAACACCCCCGTCGACGCCAACCGTTCGAACCCCAACAACGCCCTGGGCGCTGCGCAGAACAACAACACGATCAACTTCGTCAGCCTGGGCGTCGCCGGCTCGCTGACCCTGAGCTTCGGCGAACTCTTCAAGGATGAAGTTACGGTCTTCGAGACCACCTTCCCCCCGATCAACCAGCACATCGAAAAGGCCGCCGTCTACGTCGGCTTCGGCGCCACCGCCGCGACCGCCACCTACTGGCTGGCCGGCAACGTCATCAACTCCGCCGACGGCGCTCCCATCTCCCTGGCCGCCGCCGAGATCGCCTCGGGCCGGACCACCTTCAAGTACGTCAAGATCGTCGACACGACCGAGTACGCCACCTCGACCAGCACCGACGGCTTTGATGTTGACGCCGTCAGCGTCCGCTCGGTCCCCGCCCCCGGCGCGGTGGCCCTCGCCTCCGTCGGCGGCCTCCTGGTCGCCCGCCGCCGCCGCAACGGCTGATCATCAACATCCCTCACGGGCTGATGATCACACCGCTCACGCTCTGAACACCTGACTTTGTGTCAATCACTCCGCACCAACCGCCCCGCCCAACGCGGGGCGGTGGTGTTTTTGAACGAACCCGCAGCGCAAGCAATGGCCTCTTCTGCTTCCCCATACCTGGTTCTTCCCGGTCATCGCCTCTGCGAGCCACAAGCGCCAGCGAAGAATCCCCTTTCGGTCAACGCACGGCAAGGACTTCCGCAGGCCTTCTACACCCCTATTTGGCCCTGTGAATCTGTGCCCCTTTGGCCCCGTGTCCCCTACCATTCCCTGCAATGCCCGACCCTGTCCCAAACATCCGTAACTTCTCCATCATCGCCCACATCGACCACGGCAAGTCCACGCTCGCCGACCGGCTCCTCCAGGCGACCAACGCAGTCTCTGCCCGCGAGGCCAAGGACCAGATCCTCGACTCGATGGACATCGAGCGCGAGCGCGGCATCACCATCAAGGCATCCGCCGTCACCGTCTACCACCGCCACAAGGCCGGGCAGAAGTCAGACGAGCTCGAGACCGACTACGAGGCCCCGATCGACGACACCGCCGCCACACCTGCCCACAAGCCCAGGAAGGGCGAGGCCGCCGAGACGCACGGCGACCTGTACATGATGAACTTCATCGACACGCCCGGCCACGTCGACTTCAACTACGAGGTCTCCCGTGCACTCAAGGCGTGCGAAGGCGCGATCCTGGTCGTCGACGCCACGCAGGGCGTGCAGGCCCAGACGCTCGTCAACGCTTACCTGGCGGTCAACGAGAACCTCACGATCATCCCGGTCATCAACAAGATCGACCTTCCCTCCGCGCGCACGATGGACGTCGCGGAGGAGATCGAGCAGACGCTGGGCTTCCCCGCGGAGGACTGTCTCCTGGTCTCGGCCAAGAGCGGCATCGGGATCCCCGAGCTGCTCGCCGCGATCTGCGAGCGTTTCCCCGCGCCGCGCAAGCCGGTGACTGAAAAACTCCGTGCGCTCATCTTCGACGCGGTCTACGACGACTACCGCGGCGTGATCGTCTACGTCAGGGTCTTTGACGGCAAGCTCAAGGTCGGCGACAAGATCCGCATGATGGGGACGCAGCGCACCTTCCAGGTGACCGACATCGGCAAGATGACGCCCAAGCCGGTGCGCCTGGCGGGGGGCGAGATCGGGCCCGGCGAGACCGCCTACGTCGTCGCCGCCATCCGCTCGCTGCGCGACGTGCGCATCGGCGACACCGTCACGCTCGAAACCCACCCCGCCGAGGAGCCCCTCCCCGGCTACCAGCCCCCGCGGCAGATGGTCTTCTGCGACTTCTATCCCGCGACGACCGAGGATGGCGACGGCGCTGATTTCGAGCAGCTCCGCGACGCGATCGAGAAGCTCTCGCTGAACGATTCGTCCTTTACCTATCAGCCCGTGCACTCCGAGGCGCTGGGCTTTGGGTTCCGGTGCGGGTTCCTGGGGCTGCTGCACATGGACATCATCCAGGAACGCCTGGAGCGCGAGGGGGGCGTCCAGATCGTCCAGACGGCCCCGACGGTGTCGTACCACGTGCTGGTGCGCGGCACCGACACGACCACGGGCGCCAACGGCCAGGCGCTCAAGACCGTCGACGCGACCAGCCCCTACTTCAAGAACATCCCGGAGGGGAACCAGCTCCTCGAAGTGCACAACCCCGCCGACCTTCCCAACATGGGCCACGTGATCGAGATCCGCGAACCGATCTGCAAGATCGAGATCATGCTCCCCAAGGAGTACATCGGCGACATCATGAAGCTCTGCCTGGACCGCCGGGGCATCTACAAGAACCAGCAGTTCGTCTCGACCTCGCGCGACATCATCACATTCGAGATCCCGCTGGCGGAGATCATCTACGACTTCTTCGACAAGATGAAGGGCCTCACCTCCGGTTACGGCACGATGGACTACGAGGTCATCGAGTACCGCGCGGACAACCTGGTCAAGATGGACACGCTCATCAACGGCGACCCGGTCGAGGCGCTGGCGCTCATCGTCCACCGCGACAAGGCCGAGTATCGCGGGCGGAACCTCCTGGTGAAGCTCAAGGACCAGATCCCGCGGCACCAGTTCGAGATCCCGCTGCAGTCCGCCATCGGCGGCAAGATCATCGCCCGCGAGACGATCAAGGCCTTCCGCAAGGACGTCCTGGCCAAATGCTACGGCGGCGACGTCTCGCGCAAGCGCAAGCTCCTCGAGAAGCAGAAGGAAGGCAAGAAGCGGATGAAGAACGTCGGATCGGTGACGATCCCGCAGGAGGCGTTCATGGCGGTGCTGGACCAGGGGGATTGATCTCTTTTGCACGCCGTCCTTGCCTGCCCCGTGCTCAGAGCCGCACGGAGCAGGGCACCCGAGGCCGGACCTTCTCTTACTTTCACGCCGTCCTTGCCTGCCCCGTGCTCAAAGCAGCACGGAGCAGGGCACCCGGCAGGGTACGCGGCGGGGCACACGTTTTTTGCGCTGCATCCGGCTTCACGCCGGCGGTTGCATCTCATCAATGCCGATCGTGCCTTCCCGCTCTCCCGCATACCACCGCGCGGAGGACCATCGGTACTCCCTCGCCCGCACGACCAAGCCGCGCTGTACCGGGTTCTGATGGATGTACCGCAGCTTCTCATAAAACTCGCGTCCCCCGACGATGTTGCGGTCATACCCGCCCCCCCGTTGCCAGAAGTGCAGCCCGTAGGCGTCATGCACTCGCGTAAGCACGGGCGCATCGAGCTCCTTCCACCGCCCCAGCACCGTCTGCGCTACTGCCTGCTTGAGCGACTGGAGTACCACTCGCACCGGCGATTCGGGAATGCGCGGCCAGATCAAGAGGTGCACATGCTCGGGCATGACAACCCATCCAAACAACCGAAAGCCGTGGTCAACCCGAGTCGCGTCAAGCTTCGACACAAACACATCCGCGATCGCCGGATTTGAAAAGAAGGCCAAGCGTTGATAGCACGAAAACGTAAGGAATCGTGCATGATGTGCATCTTCATACCGTCGCCGTTTCGGTTTGTACATCGCCCCCATCCACCCAGAATACCCGACACGGTTGTATTCGACACCTTCTCTCACTTGCAGGCTGTCCTTGCCTGCCCCGTGCTCAAAGCAGCACGGAGCAGGGCACCCGAGGCGGGACCTTCTCTGACTATGTCACGCCGTCCTTGCCTGCCCCGTGCTCAGAGCAGCACGGAGCAGGGCACCCGAGGGCTGGACCATCTCTCACTTGCACGCCGTCCTTGCCTGCCCCGTGCTCAAAGCAGCACGGAGCAGGGCACCCGAGGCCGGACCT
>DATGXW010000343.1:0-5634 GCA_035298585.1 Phycisphaerales bacterium | reverse complement strand
CGCCGGCTCGAAAAACTCGGCGTCAACCCTCGCAACGTCCGCGACATCATCCTCACCCACGCCGACCCCGACCACGCCGGCGGCATCGCCGATTTCCCCGCCGCCTCGATCCACCTCGCCTCCGAAGAGTTCAACAACCTCAACCCCCACGTCCCCCACGTCCCCCGCAACCCCCGCTACCTCCCCATCCAGTTCTCCCACGCGCCCCGATGGCGCCCCATCCCACCGGCGCCCGCCATCGACTGGTTCGGCCTGCCCGCTCGCCCGCTCGATCTCCCCCTGAACGCCACCATCCTCCTCATCCCCCTCTTCGGCCACACCAACGGTCACTGCGGCGTCGCCATCGAGCACCAGGGCCGCTGGCTTCTCCACGTCGGCGATGCCTACTACCTGCGCGCGGAGCTCTCAACCCCCGATCACCCCGTCACACCCCTCGCCGCCGCACGTGCAGACGACAACGCCCAGCGCATCCAGAGCCTTGAATCGCTCCGCAGGCTCGCACGCGACCACGCCGATCTCATCTCGATGATCGGCTACCACGACATCACCCAGCTCCCCGCACACGCGATCGACTGGCCCGAGCCTGCCTCGGCCTGAACCTCCAAGGCCTCTCCGCTCTTACACTCCCCACCCATGACCCGCATCGACTCCATCTTCGCCGACCTCCGCGCCCGCGGTCAGCGTGCACTCATGCCCTTCATCTGCGGCGGACACCCCCACCCCGGCGGCACCGGCGACCTCCTCCGCGCATGCCAGCGCGGAGGCGCCTCCATCGTCGAAGTCGGCATCCCCTTCTCAGACCCCGTCGCCGATGGACCCGTCATCGCCGCCGCCATGCACAACGCCCTCCAGGCCGGCGTCACGCCCGCCTCCGTCCTCGACCAGGTCGCCGCCGCACGGGCGGACCTCTCGATCGGCATCGTCGCCATGTGCAGCGTCTCCATCGCCCTCAAAATGGGCGGCCCGGGCGGCTTTGCTTCACGCCTCAAAGAGTCCGGTTTCGACGGCATCATCCTCCCCGACGTCCCCGTCGAAGAAGCCACCCCCTACCTCCAGTCCGCACGCGAGGCTGGCCTCAGTGCCTCCCTCCTCATCGCCCCCACCACCCCCTTCAAGCGCGCCCAGATCATCGCCGAGGCCTCCACCGGCTTTGTCTACCTCCTCACCCGCACCGGCATCACCGGCGCCAGCGCCCAGACCCCCGACATGGGCCCCCGCATCGAACGCCTCCGCACCATCACCCAGCTCCCCATCGCCTGCGGCTTTGGAATCTCAACCCCCGATCAGGTCGCCTCCGTTGTCCGACACGCCGACGCCGCCATCGTCGGAAGTGCACTTGTCCGCCGCCTCTCCGACGCCGCCGCACACGGCGCAGACCCCCTCCAGGCGTGTGAACATTTCGTCCGCGAACTCGCCTCCGGTCTCGCCGCGCCCTTCCAGGGTTGAACGTAAACGTTTTTGTTCACCTTCAACCCCCTTCTCCCACCCCTGTCATCCGCGAATTCACTTGAAGATCCACCGCGGGCTGCAAATATAACCCGTGCCTCTGGTGTTGCGCCCGTCTCTACTGGGCGGCAGTGCGGACGCCTCGGGATCCTCGGCAACAAGATGCACGTTCAGAGAAGGAGCCTCTCCGGGTCGCCGGGCGGGTTCTGTTCTCGTTTTGCTCGGAATTCGCCCCCGGAACTCGACCACCCCGGCGAGGGTGGCCGATCAACCCAGGGTGCATCTGGTACCCCGCGGCACGCGTCGCCGCGGACATGGAGCTTGATCTATGAACAACGGACATGCAGTGACGGATGGAATGACGATCGGCGAGCTTTCCAGGCGTCACAGCGGGCAACCCGCCGGCGCCGCCAGCGGCGGCCGGGTCGACCAGGTGTTCGGTTCGGACGTCTTCAGCGAGCGCGTCATGCAGCAGCGCCTCCCCAAGGACGTCTTCAAGCGCCTCCAGCGCACCATCCAGCACGCCGAGCCCCTCGACCACGACTCGGCCGACATCATCGCCGCCGCCATGAAAGACTGGGCCATCGAGCACGGCGCGACCCACTACACCCACTGGTTCCAGCCACTCACCGGCCTCACCGCCGAGAAGCACGACGCCTTCCTCACCCCCGACAACCACGGCGGCGCCATCACCGAGTTCAGCGGCTCCTCCCTCGTCCAGGGTGAACCCGACGCCAGCTCCTTCCCCTCCGGCGGCATCCGCGCCACCTTCGAGGCCCGCGGCTACACCGCCTGGGACTGCACCAGCCCCGTCTTCCTCAACCGAAACGGCGGCACCGTCACCCTGTGCATCCCCACCGCCTTCGTCTCCTGGACCGGTGAAGCCCTCGACCACAAGACCCCCCTCCTCCGCTCGATGGACGCCATCAGCGAGCAGGCCATGCGAATCCTCCGCATCTTCGGCACCGACGCCGGCGTCACCGGCGTCATCTGCACCGCCGGACCCGAGCAGGAGTACTTCCTGATCGACCGCGAACACTACTTCAAGCGCCCCGACCTCATGGCCTGCGACCGCACGCTCTTCGGCGCCAAGCCCCCCAAGGGCCAGCAGCTCGAAGACCACTACTTCGGCTCGATCCCCTCCCGCGTCCTGGCCTTCATGCAGGAAGCCGAGCGCGAGCTCTACCGCCTGGGCGTCCCCATCAAGACCCGCCACAACGAGGTCGCCCCCTGCCAGTTCGAGGTCGCCCCCCTCTTTGAAATGGCCAACATCGCCTGCGACCACCAGATGCTCGTCATGGAGACCCTCAAGCGCGTGGCCCCCCGCCACGGCATGCAGTGCATCCTCCACGAGAAGCCCTTCGCCGGCATCAACGGCTCGGGCAAGCACCTCAACTGGTCGATGGCCACCAACACCGGCATCAACCTCCTCGACCCGCGCGACGAGACGCACACCAACATGCAGTTCCTCGTCTTCCTCTGCGGCGTCATCCGCGCTGTCGACCTCCACGGCGATCTCCTCCGCGCCTCGGTCGCCTCCGCCAACAACGACCACCGCCTCGGCGCCAACGAGGCGCCCCCGGCCATCATGTCCATCTTCCTGGGCGACATGCTCAGCGACATCATCGATCAGCTCGAGTCGGGCGCGCCCAAGAAGACCATCAAGGGCGGCAAGCTCGACCTGGGCGCCCGCACACTCCCGGCCCTCCCGCGCCACACCGGCGACCGCAACCGCACCAGCCCCTTTGCCTTCACCGGAAACAAGTTCGAGTTCCGCGCTGTCGGCTCCTCGCAGTCGGTCACCTGGCCCGCGACCGTCCTCAACACCATCGTCGCCGAAAGCCTCGACTACCTCGCCACCCAGCTCGAAAAGGCCGTCGGCGCCACCCGCCCCGTCGACCCCAAGAAGCTCCAGAACGCCGTCGCCTCGCTCCTCCAGAAGATCGTCAAGGAGCACAAGCGCGTCGTCTTCAACGGCGACGGCTACGACAAGGCCTGGCACGAGGAAGCCGAGAAGAAGCGCGGCCTGGCCAACCTCCGCTCCTCCGTCGACGCCTTCCCCGTCATCGGCTCCAAGAAGGCCATCGACCTCTTCAAGAAGTACCGCGTCTTCACCAAGATCGAGACCGAAAGCCGCGAGCACATCCTCATCGAGAAGTTCATCAAGCAGGTCCTGATCGAGGCCGAGACCGCCGCGCTCATGGCCCGCACGCAGATGCTCCCCGCCGTCCTCCGCCAGCAGGCAGAGCTCGCCGAGGTCGTCGCCGCCAGCGAGGCCGCCGATGTCGACACCGGCGACCTCCGCACCGCCCTCGAGGAGTTCGTCGACCTCGCCAACAAGTTCCGCCGATCCATCGACGCGCTCGAGCACGCCTACGACGTCGAGTTCGACGACATCCACAAGCACGCACGCCACCTCAAGGAACGCGTCCAGCCCCTCATGCTCGAAGTCCGCGGATACGCCGACCAGTTCGAGCAGCGCGTCTCCGCCGACCTCTGGCCCCTCCCCACCTACCGCGAAATGCTCGTCATCAAGTAACGCACATCAGCCGCCCCGCAAAGCACGCAAGCCCGGCCACTCGGCCGGGCTTTTTTTCATCCCTTCGCGATTCTGCGCTACCTCCCCTCACCCTCACTTCACAGGCGCAGGCGGCTCCGAAGCATCCACCTTCCCGGTGCTTTCACCCCCCAAGCCCTGTGCAGGCTCGCGCGGTTCGGGAGGATGCTCCTTCGCCTCATCCAGCAGCCTGTGCACCGTTCTCGTCCGGTACGCCTCATCGCTGAACACCGATGGCCGCTCGGGCGCTCGCCGCGGCCGCGTCATCATCGCCTCGGCACGCCGATCATCACCCCGTACAACGCCGCTTGCGCTTCCAAGCCCCTCGCGCCCGTCGCTCCCCCCGCCTCCCCCGCCCACCCTGTTCTCCATCGCCGCCGTCCGCGCCGCCACGCTCAAGTCCGCCGACACCGGCAAACTCCTCTCATCCACCCGCGCTGACGTGTCCAGCCGCGTCGCCCGCGCCGCGTTGTCCACGTAGTTCGCAGGCCACTTGCGCTCCCCCACCCCGCCCGCGCCCGCCACCGACTCCGGCAGCCTGCCCAGGTAATACGTCGTCCCCGCCGGAACCTGCGCCAAGATCCCCCCGCGCGTCTCGAGATACTGCGACCGCGGAAACACCGCCGTCAGCCCACCGCTCCGCCTCGCAAACAGCTCCGTGCGAGATCGTTCCCCCGTCTTCGCCTGGATCTGATACACCTGCTCAAAGTCCGTCGGCAGCCGAAGATCCATCGGCAATACCCGCGAACTCGCCGCCAGCGGCCCCGTGTCCTGCCGGCCCGGATCCACCCGAACAAGCCGCGGATCCTGCGCCGCCGCCGTCTGCCCGTGTGCATCCCCCGCGCACGCCAGCACGCCCGCGGCCGCCGCGATCCACACCACGCGCTGCCGCTCCACGCTGAACCTGCACATGCGTCGCGCTCCTTCCCCGCTCACACGCCCCGCAGCGTGATCCGCATCACGATCGTGATCCCCGCATCCTTGCCCTCAGGCAGCCGCTTCAGCCGCTCCCCCTCCGCACGCCACTCATAGATCGCGTCCATCAACGGCCCGTTCACCTCCGCCGACCCCGCGTCCATCCCGCGCAAAAACTCCGCACGCACAACCTTCCCGCTCTTGTTGAAGGTGATCGCGACCACCGGATTCCTCGCGCTCCGCAGGATCATCGTCGTGATGCTCCACTGCGGCGGCGTCGTCTTCAGTTTCAACCCCTTCGCCGCGGCAGGACGCCCCGGCACCACGTCCACCGCCTCACGCAAAAGCGATGTCGGATCGGCCGACTGGTCCGACTTCTCCCCCGGACGGCCCGAGGCACCCGCCCGCGTCCCCGTCACCTTCGGCGCAGACCCCGGCACACCCTCGCGCCCCGGCGGCGCTGGCTCGTTTCGCCGCGCACTCGCCGGCGCTCCAAGTGTCGCCTTCGCCCCCTCACGCGCCGACTCACCGCCCCGCTTCTCTCCCGCGGCCTCACCATCGGCGGCACTGCGGTGTCCGTCCTCTTCCAAGGCCGGCGACTTCGCCGCGCTCTCGCCGGTCGACGCCGTGTTCAACTCGCCGCGATTCCCCTCATCCAACCTCGTCAGCGCCTCGACCGCCTTCTCCTCCGCACGTGGACCCACCGACGCCTCATC
>DATGXW010000342.1:0-4529 GCA_035298585.1 Phycisphaerales bacterium | reverse complement strand
GCCAGCGGGGGCTTCGTTCGGAGTTGGTTGCTCGGGGGAGGTTGTGGGGGAAGTTGTGGGGGGCGGGGGGACCATGGCAGCGCGGAGGAAGACCACGCCGCGCTGTTCATCACCGGGGGCGGTCAAGAGCTCTTCGAGCGCGAGACGGTCGGCATCCGCGCCCGCAGGACCTGGACGGGGTGAACGGGGACGCGTGATGCTGATACGGACGCGCTCACCGAAGACCGCAGCGCGGTATGTCTCGATGGTGCGCTGCCAGATGATGTCAGCGCTCGGAACGGGCGTGGTTTGAGCGCTGTCGGGCGCGGGCGGGGGGAAGAGGTCCGACGCGAGCGCGGGCGGGGCGAGAAGGGTGAGCCCGGCGGAGAGGGCGATGATGGAGGTGCGGCCCTGGGGCATCTGGAAATCGTATCAGCGGCCGCGGAGCGCGAGAAGCAGTTCATGAACCGTGCCCGCGCGGCCGGGGATCCTCAGATCGGGGGCGAGCTCTGCGAGGGGCTCGAGGACGAAGGTCCGCTCGTGCATGCGCGGGTGCGGGATGGTGAGGCTGGGGAGGGAGAGGACCTGGTCGGCGTAGAGGAGCAGGTCAAGATCGAGCGTGCGGGGCCCCCACCGCCGTTCGTTGGCGCGGTCGCGTCCGCGGGAGCGCTCGATGGCGAGCATGTGGGTGAGGAGTTCCAGGGGCGGGAGCGTGGTTTCGATCTGCGCGACGGCGTTGAGGTAACGGTCCTGGTCCTGGGGGCCGACGGGGTCGGTCGAGAAGATGGAGGAGCGTGCGGTGAGGCGGGTGCGGGGAAGCCGGTCGAGCGCGTGGAAGGCGGCGGCGACGTGTGCGGCGGGATCACCGAGCGTGGAGGTGACGTTGGAGCCGATGGCGATGTATGCACATGGGATGGGAGGGGGTAGGGCCACCTGTGACTATCAAAGAAAGCGGCGGCGTGGAGTTCCACACCGCCCTCCTCGAATGTGCGTGATTTGCGGGCGAAAGCGGGGTCAGCGCCGGCGGCGGGTGGTGATGAGCGAGGCCAGGAGGCCGGCGGCAAGCGCGCTGGGCGCGGGGAGGATGTAGATGGAGCCGACGTCGCCGGAGATGGGGCCCGTGACGTCGTCTGCGATGGGGTCGTTGGGGCCGGAGTAGGCGCGGAAGGTATTGATCTGGTTCGCAGCGCCGTTCTCGACGACGCCGTCGGCGATGAAGAAGCGGAGTTCGATGCGCGAGAGCCAGGCGGGCGTGAGGTTGACCTTGAACATGAAGATCGCAGCGCTCTTGGCGGTGTTGAAGGCGGTGCCGAGGTTTGCCTCGGTGTTCTGGACGCAGGAGATGCCGACACCGGGGTTGTTGGCGGTGTCGCCCTTGGCGTCGATGCGGAGGGAATTGGCGGACTCAAAGACCTGCTGGGTCATGTTGATGAAGTCAAAGCCGGGCATGCGGCCGTCGTTGGCGTTGCCCTTGGCGACGGAGAGGTCGATGGTGTCGTCGCCGTCGGCATCCCACCCGGGGATGTTGGAAGACTGGATGTTGAAGCGGGTGTTCCCGATGCCGTAATAGGTCGTGGGGATGGTCATGACCACGCGGACCAGGACGGAGCTTCCGGGGAGCGTGACGAGGGAGTTCTGCCAGGCAGATCCGTCAAAGGAGAACTGGAGGTCAAGGCCTGGGGTGGCAGCGCTAGCGATGGATGCAATGGATATTGCGAACCCGGCGGAAAGGTGTGCACACAGGGGCGTTCTCATGGTTCTTGTCTCCTCGCAAGGCGGTGTTATGAAATCCGAAGTGGCCTTGCAAGGAGCATCTTAAACGTTGGGGGCGGGTGAACCAAGGGCGCTGTGTAAGGATTGAATTCAAAAAACAACGGACGGATCCGTCTGGATCCGTCCGCGTGTATCTGCTTGGTTGAACGGCACTTGGACCGGTCTTATTCGTCGGAATCAGGTTCGAGTTCACGCATGCGGTGCTGCATCTGTGCCTTGAGGCGGAGGAGGATCGAGCTGTGCATCTGGCTGACGCGTGATTCGGAGAGTGCGAGGGTGGCGCCGATTTCCTTCATCGTCATGTTCTCGTAGTAGTAGAGGACGACGATGAGGCGTTCAGCGCGGTTCAGGCCCTTGGTCACGAACTCCTTGAGGTCGCGGCGGGCCATCTCGGTGAGGGGGTTTGACTGGGATTCGTCGCGGATCACGTCGATCTCGCGGACGTCCTTGCCGTTCTCGCCGGAGAAGCAGCGCTGGGTGAGGCTGCGGACGCTGACGGGGGTTCCGTCGCGCTTGAGCTTGTCGAATTCCTCACCGTCAAGACCGACGCGGGAGGCGACTTCAGAGTCGGTGGGAGATTCACCGGTCTCCATCTCGATCTGCTGGCGGACTGCCTCGAAGCGGGCGGTGCGGTGGCGGACGAGGCGCGGGACCCAGTCCATGGAGCGGAGCTCGTCAAGGATGGCGCCGCGGATGCGGGGTGCGCAGTAGGTCTCGAACTTGACCTTGCGTTCGAGGTCGAAGGCGTCGACGGCGTCCTTGAGGCCGAAGGTGCCGGCCTGCATGAGGTCTTCGATGTCAACTTCGTCGGGGAGCTTCTGGTGGATGCGCTCGGCGTTGTAGCGGACCAGAGGGAGGAACTTCTCCATCAGGTAATTCCGAATGTCTTCGGAATTGCTGCGCCGATACTCCTCCCAGACTTCCTGGATGGGGATCGAATCGTACTTGGAAGGTGCCTTGGGCGCCTCGGGTGCGCGATGTGCATAGCGCCCGGACCCACGTGAACCCTTCCTCGACATCAAGGCTGCCATCGGTCTACTCCTTGACCTTGCAGCGTCACGCCGGAATTGACTTGACGGAACTTGGCTCTTCGAGACGCTTCAGACTTCGGGCGATCCGTGCCCGAGGGTGAAGTCTATTCGATCACCGCACGTTCCGCAACTGGCGCACGCTACTCCATGCGATTTCAAACCATCGCGACAGATGAACCCTCGGCGACATCCTTGCCGCCGGCAGACGTCGGCGCTGCACCCGCGCCACCACCACGAGTCACCACGATGGACGCGTCGTCGAGAATCGGCGCTGCGTCCTTATAGAGCTTGATGTAATCGGAGGCGACGAACTCGCCGATGCGGCCGGCGAAGAGCCCGACGGCGTAGCAGCCGAGCATGCACACGATCGCGCGGCCGAGGATGGTCGGCCCGGGTATCCCTGACGCGAGTCCCGCGATCACGGATACCGCGAAGGCCGTGAGGCCAAAGACCGCGGCGATGGTCGTCGTCGTTCTGAACAAGTCTGTTTCCCTATCTCCACTTCCCGTACGGACGAGCGTCCGCCAGCGTGACTATCGGCCGCATGTGTGCGCACATTGACAATGCACGACCCCAACATTGCTGTTTGGGTCAATCACCCCATCAAGGCTTGAATCTGAGTCGCCGAAATGGCGTTATCGGGCGTGGGATGAGGACCGCTCGTGGAGTCCAAGCCATCTCCGCAGAAGGCGTGCCGGTCCGGGAGCGGGCTTGGGGCGGTTATCGGACATCCCCAGGACGCCCGAGGCGTGGTCGGCGAGCCCCATAATCGCGGCGGAGGCGGCAGATTCTGCGCTTTGGAGCAGAACGGGGGCGCGTTCGCGGACGGAACGCTGGACATCGGGGCTTGCGGGAATCCAGCCGAAGTTCTGGATTTCGAGGGAGAGGAAGCGGGATGCACACTGGGCGAGGCGGTGGAATGTCCGGTCGGCTTCGTGCTGAGATTGTGCCTCGTTGATGACCAGGGCGGGCTTCCAGCGGCGTTCGTGGAGCGATGATGGGCGTTGATGGAGGGCCTTGAGCACGGCGTAGGCGTCGGCGATCGAGGTTGGATCGGGGGTGGCGACGATGAGGACGAGGTCGGCGAGCTCGGCGAAGGTGAGGACCCCGGGGCCGACGCCGGCGCCGGTGTCGATGAGGATGACGCCGGGGGCGGGCTTCATGGATTCGGCGGCGTCGAGAAGATCGCGGCAGCGAGCAAAGGAGGCATCGGCGGCCCAATGTGCACTGGTGGTTCCGGCGATCAACCGCAATCCATGGTGGCCCTGGATGGAGGTGCGCTCAAGCAGTTCGGGTGAAGGGCCCGAGAGGCCTTGATCGATTCGGCGCGTGGGCGTGAGGCCCAGGAGGAGGTCGGCGTTGGGCGTGCCGTGATCGGCGTCGATGAGGAGCGGGGACTGGGATCGCTGGGCGAAGGTGATCGCGAGGTTGGCGGCGATCATGGTCTTGCCGACACCGCCTTTGCCCGAACAGATGCACAGGGTGGGGACGCGTGGAGCGCGGGGGACGGGGATCGACTGGGGTTTGAGGGATTGGACGAGGGCGCGGAGACCGCGGGCCTGGTCATCGCGCGGGTGCGAGGCTTGCGGTGCGGGGGCGAGGGTTGCTCTGGCCGGTGAACTCACCGGGGGACTTCTCCATCGAGGATCGCGGCGGCGAGGGACTGGGGGGTCGCGTCGGCGATGAAATCGGGGACATCCTGGCCGGTGGTGACGTAGGCGACGGGGACGGAGGCGCGGCGGGGGG
>DATGXW010000341.1:0-6424 GCA_035298585.1 Phycisphaerales bacterium | reverse complement strand
CCCACGAAAAACCGCGAAGGACTCGACCCGGGCTTGGAAGGCTTGGCCGCCGCCGTGAACCGCGCCAACCGAAGTGCGCTGCACAGCGCAAACGTCATCACCGCCGCCAGCCCCAGCCAGTCCCACTTGCCCATCATCTCCGGCTGGCCCAGGAGCCACCTGTGCAGGATGATCGCCGGCGCCACCCCAAACGCCAGGAAGTCCGCCAGCGAATCCAGCACCGTCCCGAACTTGCTCGTCGCCCGCAGCAGCCGCGCTGCACGCCCGTCCAGGCCGTCCAGCACCGCCGCGATGATCACCGCCGTCAGCGCCCGGTCCCAGTCGGGCTTCATCGCAAAGTGAATCGCCGACAACCCCGAGCAGAGCGACAGCGTTGTGATCAGGTTGGGGATCAGGTGACGGACCGGGATCTCCCGCTCACGCATCTTTGATGGATACCCAAGGAACACCGGTTCGCTCCTTCCTCTCAACGGACGCTCACGCCTCCGCACGCTGCCCCGCGCTGGCCGCCGCCCTGCCCACGACCGTCTCCCCCGCGACCGTCTTCTCGCCAAGCTTCACCGCCGGCGCAAACCCCTCCGGCAGGTAGACATCAACCCGCGATCCAAACCGGATCAATCCGTACCGGTCCCCGCGGTTCATCCGCGTCCCCTCGCGCACCTGGCACACGATCCGCCGCGCCACCAGCCCGGCAATCTGCACACACCCGATCAGGCTCCCATCCGGCAGCCGGATCGACATCCCCAGCCGCTCATTGTGCACGCTCGCCTTGTCAAAGCTCGCGTTGAAGAACTTCCCCGGGTGATACGCCAGCCGCTCCACCGTCCCCTCCACCGGCGCGCGGTTCACGTGCACGTTGAACACGTTCATGAACACGCTCACCCGCGTGTATTTCCCCTCCGGCATCCCCAGATCCCCCGGGGGCGCGATGTCGAGGATCTGGCACACCACCCCGTCCGCAGGCGAGATCACCGCGCCCGCTTCGGAAGGAACAGCCCGCTCGGGATCCCGGAAAAACCACACGCACCACCCCGTCAGCAGCACGCACACCCCCGCCACGATCCAACCCCACACTCCCCCCGGCCACGCCATCGCCCCCGCCGTCAAGCCCGATGAAATCACCACAAAGAGCCCGATGATCGGCCACCCGGGGACGGTGATCCCAAGCACGGGCCGAGGGGGGAACTCGCGGGTCGGTGCAAAGACACGATGGGTGGTTGCGGTCGTCACGTCCGATCACTTTAGGAGCCGCCGATCATCCCTGCGGGGGATTCCCCTGCCTTCATTCCGCGTGTCACGCATGTGAATCCCCCCTCATGCACGAACGCTGGCTCCTCTTCCACCGTGCCCAGCGCATACCCTCACCCGCCCTCCCTAAAGCATCACTTCACGCCTCGTACCATCACCTACCGCCGTGCCAGGTCCCGACACCTCCATCCCCGCCAGGATCGCACAACTCGCCCCCCGGCTTGAGATGTGCATGCTCCCCGACCTCCCGCGCTTCCGCCGCATCCTCCGCCAGGCGGAAAAGGATGCACGCCAGCACAAAAAAGGCCCCGACCTCGACCGCCTCGCCCGCGACATCGACGCCTCTATCGCCCGCCGCGCCCGCCGGCAGCAATCCCTCCCCACGCCCTCATACCCCGCCGAACTCCCCGTCTCGGCGATGCGCGAGGAGATCAAGAACGCCATCCGCGACCACCAGGTCATCGTCCTCTGCGGTGAGACCGGCTCTGGCAAGACCACCCAGCTCCCCAAGATCTGCCTCGAACTCGGTCGCGGCGTCGCGGGTCTCATCGGCCACACCCAGCCCCGCCGCATCGCCGCCCGCTCGGTCGCATCACGCATCGCCGAGGAGCTCAACTCGCCCCTGGGCCAGGCCGTCGGCTACAAGGTCCGCTTCGGGGACAAGACCAGCCCCGACACCTACATCAAGCTGATGACCGACGGCATCCTTCTGGCCGAAACCCAGAACGACCGCAACCTCTGGTCCTACGACACCATCATCATCGACGAGGCCCATGAACGCAGCCTCAACATCGACTTCCTCCTGGGCTACCTCCGCCAGCTCCTCCCCCGCCGCCCCGACCTCAAGGTCATCGTCACCTCCGCCACCATCGACCCCGAGCGCTTCGCCCACCACTTCGGCAAGTCCTCGGGCATCGGCCCCGCGGCGATTCTCACCCCCGCGCCCATCGTCATGGTCCCCGGACGAACCTACCCCGTCGACGTCGAGTACCTCCCGCCCCTGACCGGCGACGAGGAGCACGAAGCAGCGCCCGATCTGGAGACCGCCATCCTCCACGCCGTCGACCATGCCGCCTCCCGCGGACCCGGCGACATCCTCGTCTTCCTTCCCGGCGAGCGCGAGATCCGCGAGACCGCCGAGGCGCTCCGCAAGCACCACCCTCCCGGCGTCGAGATCCTCCCCCTCTACGCGCGCCTCTCCCCCGATGAACAGATGCGCATCTTCCAGGGCCACCCCCAGCGCCGCATCGTCCTCTCCACCAACGTCGCCGAAACTTCCCTCACCGTCCCGGGCATCCGCTCGGTGATCGACACCGGCCTGGCCCGCATCAAGCGTTTCAGCCCCCGCACCAAGGTCACGCGCCTCCCCATCGAAGCCATCTCCCGCGCCTCGGCCGACCAGCGCAAGGGCCGTGCAGGCCGCCTGGGCCCGGGCCTCTGCCTCCGCCTGTACTCGCAGGAGGATTTCGCCCAGCGCCCCCAGTTCACCGAGCCCGAGATCCTCCGCTCCAATCTCGCCCAGGTCATCCTCCAGATGAAGTCCCTCGACCTGGGACGCATCGAGGAATTCCCCTTCGTCGAGCCCCCCGACCACCGCTCGGTCCGCAGCGGCTACGACACCCTCTCTGAACTCGGCGCGATCGACGACCGCGAGGAGCTCACGCCGCTGGGCGCGGAGATGGCCCGCCTCCCCATCGACCCGCGCCTCTCGCGCATGCTCCTGGCCGCCGACAAGGAAGGGTGCCTGGGCGAGATGCTCATCATCTCCTCCGCGCTCGCCGTCCAGGATCCCCGCGATCGGCCCATCGACCAGGCCGACGCAGCCGACAACGCACACCGCAAGTTCATCGACCCGGAGTCTGATTTCCTCACGCTGCTCAACATCTGGAGCTGGTACCAGGAGCACAAGCGCCACCTCTCCCACAGCAAGCTCCGCAGGCTCTGCCGCTCCACATTCCTCTCATACCTCCGCATGCGCGAGTGGGAGGAAGTCCACCGTCAGCTCCACGAACAGACCTCCGAGATGGGCTACAAAGCCCGTCCCTTCCGGGGCCTCTGGCACGGCAAGTTCCACCACGATGAGGAGGTCATTCTCCCCGACCCCAGGACGCTTTCAAAGAAGGAATCACTCGAGATTCAGGGCCAGCACGCCCACATCCACCGCGCGATCCTCGCCGGGCTCCTGGGCAACATCGCCAGGAAGGGTGAGGACTTCTCGTACATCGGTGCACGCGGCGGCGGAGGCAGTTCCGCTGGCGGGACCGGCGGGAGCGGTGGGGGAGTCGGCGGCATCGGCGCCCCCGCGTCGACAACCCCGGGACCCTCTGGCTCCGGCCAGTTCTCCATCTGGCCCGGAAGTGCACTCTTCCGCCGCGGTCCCAAGTGGATCGTCGCCGCCGAACTCGTCCAGACCAGCCGCCTCTACGCGCGCACCGTCGCCCGCATCCAGCCCGACTGGGTTGAGGAAGTCGGCGCTCACCTCATCCGCCGCCACTATTCAGAGCCCCACTGGGACCGCGAGCACGGCACCGTCTTTGCCTACGAACGCGTCACGCTCTGGGGCCTTGAGATCGTCAGCCGCCGCCAGGTCCACTACGGACCCATCGAGCCGCGCCACTCCCGCGACGTCTTCATCCACCACGCCCTCGTCGAGGGCGACGCCGAGCACCACGGCCAGTTCTTCACCCACAACACCGCGCTCCAGTCCCAGGCCCAGTCCGTCGAAGCCAAGGCCCGAAAGCACGGCCTCCTCGCCGATTCACAGGCCCGCTTTGCCTTTTACGACCGCCGCATCCCCCCGGGCATCTTCAGCATGGCGGCCTTTGAAAAGTGGCGGCGCAACGCCGAGCGCCAGAACCCCCGCCTCCTCTACATGACGATGGCCGACGTCATCGTTGAGAACGACCCACGCGTCAATCCCCACGCATTTCCCGACGCCCTCGAAGTCGTCCCCGGCGACTCCGCCCAGTCCGCCAGCGCGCTCGACCCCCGCAAGCGCGAAACCACCAGCGCCCTCGCCCCCGTTCCCCTTCAGTATCGCTACGACCCCGGCTCTCCCGACGACGGCATCACCGTCACCATCCCCCTCCACCAGATCGGTGCGCTCAGCCCCTCGCGCTGCGAATGGCTCGTCCCCGGAATGCTGGAGGAAAAGATCGTCGCCCTCGTCCGCCTCCTCCCCAAGAACCTCCGCCACTACATCGACAACGCCCCCGCCTTTGCCTCCCAGTGCGTTCAATCGATCGCCTTCGCAGACCGCCCACTCGCCCAGGTCCTCTCCGAAGAACTCGGCCGGCGACTGGGCGCGGAGATCTCCCCCGACGCCTGGAAATTTGAAGAGCTTCCCCCGCACCTGCGCATGAACGTCCAGGTTATCGACGACCAGAAGCGACTCATCGCCTCCGGCCGCGATCCCGAGGAGCTCCGCCGCCAGCTCACGCCCCTGGCCGCCAAGCGATTCCGCGAGTTCGCCCGCGACCGCTTCGACCAGGATGACCTCACCGACTGGTCCTTCGGCCCACTCCCAGACCACGTCGACCTCGAGCGATTCGGTGTCAAGCTCACCGGCTACCCCGCCATCCTCGACCGCCGCACATCCGTTTCATTGCGGCTCCTGCAATCGCACGCCGAGGCGGTCCACCGCACGCACATCGGACTCCGCCGGCTCTTCTGGCTCTCTACCCGCCCCGAACTGCGCTCGGTCGTCAAGGCCATACCCACCATCGACTCCATGTCCATCCAGTACGCCACCACCGGTCCCCAGGCCGAGTTCAAGGAACAGCTCGAGCTCCTCATCGCCGAGAAGGCCTTCATGCTCGATGTCGCGGGCAAACCCCTCCCGATCCGCACACCCGAGTCCTTCGCACAGGCCATCACCCGCGGCGTCCAGACCCTCTACCGCACCGGGCAGGCCGTCGCCGACGGCCTCCGCGACATCCTCCTCCAGAAGCAGGCCGCCGACGCCGCCCTCTCCCGCCAGTTCCCACCCGCCTGGGCCGATTCGCTCGCCGACATCCGCCTCCACCTTGCGCTCCTCTCTGACAAAGGCTTTCTCACATCGACGGATGTCCAGTGGCGCGACCACCTCCCGCGCTACTTCCGCGGCGTCGTCTCCCGCCTCTCCAAGCTCGCCTCCGGCGGCCTTGAGCGCGATGAGCGCACCATGGCCGAGATGCGCCCCCTCTGGATCGGGTACCTCACCCGCGCCAAGTACAACCACGACCACGCCATCCACGAGCCCGCGCTCATCGAACACCGCTGGCTCCTCGAAGAGCTCCGCATCTCCCTGTTCGCGCAGGAACTCAAGACCTCCGTCTCCGTCTCGATCAAGAAGCTCTACGAACACTGGGAAAAAGTCGTCCTCGCCCAGGCCTCGACCCCTCGCTCCTGAATGCTCGACTCCTCCCCGGCTTCATGGGACGGGACGCCCCGCCTTTGTCGACCCACTCACTTCCTCCTTACCTCCCCGTGTGCACATCTCCCGTTCATGCACCCGCTTGGCCCTCCATCCTCCCTCCGCATTCTCCACCGGTCTCCACGCTTCGTGGTGGTCGAGAAGCCCTCCCTCTTCCTCTCCGTCCCCGGCCGCGGGCCCCACAAGTCTGACTGCATGACCGCGCGCGTCCGCGCTGCCTTCCCCCACGCCACCGGCTCCCTCACCGTCCACCGCCTCGACTACGAGACCAGCGGACTCATGGTCTTTGCGCTCGATGAACAAGCCCACCGCGACCTCTCCGCGCAGTTCGAGCACCGCAAGGTGTTCAAGGAGTACACCGCGCTCCTGCACGGACACACGACTCCAGACTCTGGCGTCATCTCCCTCCCCCTCCGCGCGGACATCGACCAGTGGCCCCGCCCCGTCCACATCGTCGACCATGTCCACGGCCGAGAAGCCATCACCGACTACACGGTTCAGGCACGCTCCACGCTCACCCGGCATGCCGCGGGCGACCCTTTCACCGGCGATGCGACCACCACGGTCACGTTCGGCGAAGCATCACGTTGGATGACCGACGCGATCCCCATCACGCGCATTGTCTTCACGCCCCGCACCGGCAGGTCACACCAGCTCCGCGTCCACGCCGCCGCCGGGCTCCGCGCCCCCATCATCGGCGACCCCCTTTACGGCGGTCCCGCCGCCGCCCGGCTGATGCTCCACGCCTCCCAGCTCACCCTC
>DATGXW010000340.1:0-15533 GCA_035298585.1 Phycisphaerales bacterium | reverse complement strand
GTGCTCGTCAAGGGGCGGGGCAACTACGTCAGCATCCGGCGGCTGAAGCTCGCAAGCCAGCGACAGGAAAAACTCTTTCCCGACCCGCCCGCCCGCCGGTCGCTGCACATGATCGAGGACTGGGCCCAGGACACGCTCGACGGCACGCTCTCAACACTTCCCCAGCTTGAGCGCCCCGGCGTGTGGGACAAAGTTCAATCGGACTCTGGCAACTGCATGGGCCGAAAGTGCCCCGAGTATCAGACGTGCTTTTACCAGAGTGCACGCCGCCTCCTGGACGGCGCAAACCTCCTGGTGTGCAACCACTCGCTGTTCTTCTCGGATCTTGCCCTGCGATCGCAGGAAGTCGGGTTCCTCCCCAAGTACGACCATGTGATCCTCGACGAAGCACACGGCGTCGAGGATGTCGCATCGGACCACTTTGGCATCTCCCTGACCGAAGGCCGGGTGATGCACCTGCTGACGACGCTCTACCACCCGCGCACGGGCCGGGGATACCTGCCGCAGCTCGCCCTCGCGGCGGGGGACAGCGAAGCCGCGGACCGGCTGGTTCGGCTTACCACCGAGGCCATGGACGCCTCGCGCGCCTTCTTTGATTCTCTCGCAACCTACGCGCAGCAGAAGGCCGCCAAGCAGTCGGGAGACAAACCGGGGTTTGGCAAGGGTGCTGGAGGCTCCCTGGGCGCCGCCTCGGCACGGATCCGCGAACCGGCCGTCGTCGAGAACATCCTCACCGACGCGATGAACAACCTGACGATCCGCCTGCGATCCATGCGCGAGGCGTGCAAGAGCGACCAGGATCAGTACGAACTCAACGCCTACGCAATCCGGGCGTCGGAGATCGCCGACGACGCGGCGGCGCTGATCGACCAGACGCTTCCCGGGTGTGCGTACTGGGTCGAGACCGGCGCATCCTCCGATGAATCCGCCTTCCAGAAGGTCACCTTTGCGTGTTCACCCATCGAGGTCGGCCCACTGCTCAAGGAACGCCTCTTCTCCCAGCCCCACAGCGTGATTCTCACCAGCGCCACCCTCTCCACGCGCCGGGTCCGCGATGATGAATCCCGTGAATCGGCGGAGATGGCCTTCAACCACACCATCACGCGCCTGGGATGCGAAGGAGCACGAACACTCCAGCTTGGAAGCCCCTTTGACCACGCACAGCAGGCCGAACTGATCATCGACGCGAGCACAGGATCTCCCACCGGGGGTGGTCAATCGAGCTACACCGACGCCCTGGCCGACCGGATTGTCCATCACGTCCGCGAAACCGATGGCGGTGCGTTTGTCCTGTTTACCAGCTTTGCAACGCTGAACGCGGTGGCAAGGAGAATCCGGGGCAGGCTCGAGATGCTCGGGCTGCCGATGTTCGCGCAGGGGCTGGATGGCTCGCGGCAGGCGATCCTGGAATCGTTCCGGGGCAACGAGCGATCGGTGTTGCTGGGTGCTGCCTCGTTCTGGCAGGGTGTTGACGTGCGCGGGCGAGGCCTGCGCAACGTGATCATCACCAAGCTGCCGTTTGATCCGCCGGATCGCCCGCTGACGGAAGCGAGAACAGAGCTGATGCAATCGCGTGGGCAGGATCCTTTCAGAGAAGATGCACTGCCGCGCGCGATCATGAAGTTCAAGCAGGGGTTCGGGCGTTTGATCCGCTCCAAGAGCGATCATGGACGGGTGGTGGTGCTCGATTCGCGGATCGTGACGGCGAGGTACGGTGTGCAGTTCCTCAAGGCGTTACCGGAAGGGATGAAAGTCACGCGGATCGGGGGACGCGATCACGACGCATTCTGATGCATCTCACGCAGATTCCGCGGACTACGAGCACCCGCTCGCCGGTCACACACTGGATCCAACGGCACGTGTTCAGCACGCGGTTCGTCGCCACCGCAGGAACTTCTGGCTGCTGGTTGTCCTGGCGTACCCCTTGTCCCTGTTTATCGCGGCGCCGCTCATCGGCCGAGCCAGTTCTCACGATGGTGTGCTGTCGGGATATTTTTTCATCATCCATGGGAATTCCATTGCGGTTGGTCATGCGGTCGCCGCTATCAGCCTTGGGTGGTGGACACCCAGGACACCGGTCGATCACGTCAGGCATGGGCGGCTTGGTCTCTGGAGCGTCGGCGGCGTCGCGGTCGCGGTACCCGTGCTCTCGATCGCGATGGGCATGATCGTGACCTCCTATGTGCGATTGACCTTCGCCTCAAGACAGCGCGACAGACTGCTCGCACAAACGCGTACCACAATGACGGCCTGCGAACAGTGCAGTTATCCACGGGCGAGACTTGCCGCGCACGCACAGTGCCCGGAATGCGGCGCCATACCGCTTGCCCCGGTCCAATAACGCAGCGTGCACGCTCCCCGTGGTTTTCCTACCCTCCGCCATGCCTTCACCCGCCGTCCACGGCTCATCCCCCGACATGCCCTACCGGCTTGCCTGCCTTTGCGACCTGCGCGATGAGCAGGGCCGCGTGCTCTTGCTTCGCAGGCTCAAGGCCCCCAACCAGGGCCTCTGCTCACCGATCGGCGGAAAGCTCGATGTCCAGACGGGTGAATCTCCCGCGCAGTGTGCACGTCGCGAGATCATGGAAGAAGCAGGGATCGATGTTCCGATCGAGCGCCTGCACTTGCTGGGGCTCATCAGCGAGGCCGCGTTCGAAGGCCGCGGGCACTGGCTCTTGTTTTACTACCTGGTCAAAGGTCCCGTGAATGTCCCCCCCAGGCACATGAACGAGGGTGAACTGGCGTGGTTTCACCCCCACGAGATCGATGCACTGCCGCTCCCTGAGAGCGACCGCGAGATCATCTGGCCGCTGGTGCGCAAGCACGAGAAGTCTGGACCCGGCGGCAAGCCCGGGTTCTTCACCGCGCACATCGACTGCACAGGCCCGAAGATGGTGTGGTCGGTCGAGCAGGAACATTGAAAAACGAGCAATGGCCGCGCAGGCCGGCCTGGGCGTCGAGAGGTTTGAATCTTCGCGGCGGGGAGCTTCGAGTGGTGAGGCCATACCGGCTTGGATCGCATCCCGGGTTGGGGCAGGAGCAACTCGCCTCGTTCACGGATCTGTCGGCGACGGGCCCAGCGGGAAGGCAGTGCTTGCGAGGCGAATGAAATCCGGCATTGAGATCACTGGCGCGGTGGTCGAGGGTGGGGAGGACCCGGCTAATTCTCCCATGATCGCCATGAGCACGCGGCCCCATTCATCCCAGAAGCTTTCCGATGAGCGGATGTATGAACTCGTCCAGGCCCGCGACACCTCCGCCATCGGACTGTTCTACCTGGGGGTCAAGACCACCGGTGTCTTCTGCCGGCCCGGGTGCCCTGCTCGGACACCCAACTTTGAGAACTGCGAGTTCTTCAAGACCCCCGCGGGAGCCATGCAGGCGGGGTATCGCTCGTGCCTGAGGTGCAAGCCGCTCATCGGCGTCGGCGTGCCTGAATGGGCTGAAAAGCTGGCGGAGATCCTCGAGCGTGATCCGCCCAGGCTCGTCACCGCGGCGGAAATCCGCGCACTTGGTGTGCACCCCGCGACGGCGTCGCGGTTTTTCAAGAAGCACATGGGCGCCACGATCCAGGCGCTCTCGCGTGCACGGCGGGTGGGTGCTGCGCTGGCGTGGGTACGGGCGGGAGCGCGGACGCCCTCCGCGGCGATGCGGGCGGGGTTTGAATCAGAGAGCGGGTTTCGCAAGGCGGCGGCCGAGCTCTTCGGCGATGCAACCTCAGATGGGGTCGAACCGCTGGCGGCCCGCTGGCTGACGACGCCGCTTGGGCCCATGGTCGCGGTCGCTTCCGACAACGGGCTGGGCCTCCTGGAATTCCTGGATCGAAGGATGCTCGAAACAAACTTCCGTGTGCTGCGAGAGCGGGTGGGCAGGCCGATCGCACCGGCGTCGCACCCGTTCCTCGACCAGATCGAGCGCGAGCTGGCCGAGTACTTCGAGGGCCGACGACGGACCTTTGAAGTGCCGCTGCACAGGGCGGGAACACCTTTTCAGATGAAGGTCTGGGAAGGTTTGAGCGCGATTCCCTACGGGGTCACGTGCAGCTACCAGGAGCTCGCCAAGGTGATCGGCCAACCCACGGCGGTGCGCGCGGTCGCCAAGGCCAACGGCGACAACCGGTTGGCGATCGTGATTCCCTGTCACAGGGTCATCGGCGCCGATGGGAGCCTGACCGGGTACGGGGGTGGGGTCGATCGCAAAGAACGGCTCCTGGCGATCGAGAGTCCTTCCCGGTGGGGAGGCGGGCTCTTTCAGGGCACATCGCGATAACGGGGAATCGCCAGACGTGTGCGGAAGGTCCGATTTGCGGACCTGGGCTGCAACCGAACCAGCGCGGGTGTGCGTATAGGACCCCGTGATAAGTCAGGGGTCGGGGTCTGCGTGCGCGTGCCCCGAGCACTGGATGGAGAGAGCACACATGCGTCTTATGACCTGCGCGGCGCTGGCCGCCGCGGCGATCGTTGCCGCGCCCGCTTCGGCGACGTTCTTCAGCTTTGCCTCGGACGCCGACCACACCTCGTGGACTTTCGGCGGCAATGGCGGACTGGTGACCTCGGGAAACGATCCTTTCGATCCCCAGCTCCTGGCGATCGATGACAACAACGGTCCCACGTTCACGTTCCTGCAGCTTGAGTTCGAGGCCAGCTTTGAGCTGTCCTACCTCGGCTCGCTGCCCTTCGTCGGCGGCAAGGCGACGCACACGTATGCGATCAGCGGCGCCTTTGCGTTCATCGATCCCTCAACGCAGCTCCCCCTGCTGGTGTGCAACTTCGCGGGCGGGCTCTTCTCAACCGTCGGCAACGGCGGCCCGAACCCCACGTGGGGCTCCACCGCGTCCATCCAGGCGGGCGATGACTACAGCGTTGTGAACTACCAGTGGTTTGGTCCCGCTGATCCCAACCTTGGCCTGTATCCCGGCCAGTCGGTGGGGCTCGACACGCTGGCCTACACGCTGACGGTCCTGAACTCGGCGACGGGCCCGGGCGTCGCGGTCGACCCCCAGACCTACCTCCCCACCTCGCAGTGGTACTCGGAAGGGTCGTTCTCGGGGAGCACGAACTTCGTTCCCGCCCCGGGGGTTGCGGTCTTGGCCGGATTTGCAGGACTCGGTCTCCTGCGCCGCCGCCGCTGAGTTTTCATCCCACAGCTCAATCTCTCTCACCACGCCCGGTCATGATGGCCGGGCGTGGTGTTTTTCTGGCCGGCAAATGTGGTTTTCGGACGTTGAACACGCGTGCAAGGCGTCGATGTGCGCGGGTTTTGCCGACTTTGCTGGCGGGGGTGAATTCCTGTGGCATGTTGTGGGTGCCGACCCGATCGGGTCGGATCAGTGAGCGTGTCGGCACCACGAGATGGTGGGGACACCAACGACATTCAAACGCTGTTCGACGTGCACGCATGCTGGTTGCGCGTACGCTACGAGCCACGAGCGCAGGCGACGGGTTTCCGGAGGAGGGGACCCGCATCGCTTGCGCTCGGGGCTTTTTTGCATTCCGCTGGGCGCGGGAGTTTTCGATGTGAACAGGACTTCACGCGGCGATCACGGTGGCATCATCGCCCGCCACGACAATGGCGTGCTGCTACAGGAAAGAGAGAGCCGCCCGGAAGGAAACGACCGACGCGGATTTTGGAGAGGTCCCGCCGCGATCGGGCGGTGGGCACGAGGCTGCTATCACCGATGGGGCGCCGCGGAGGGCGGCTCGGTGAGGAAAAGAGATACGCCGATTCGTGCTGTACATCTGTGCAGACGGTCGGCACCGGAAAGCTCTGAGGGGCTGCGATCGCGTGATCGTCGGCCCCTCACTGCTTTTTGGACTTGCTGGCGCTGTGCACACACCGTCCGAGCGCAGGATGAAACGCAGCGCGGGCCTCGGTTGAGTGTAAACCTGGCGATGAGGTGATGAATACCACCCGCGGCGAACTCAGGCCGTGACGTCGAGGGATCGTCCGACATTCACCGCGGTTGCGGCCGTATTGCGGTCGGCCGGAGCGGCGTACATCGCCAAGGGGCTGCCGACCGCGGCTCGCGGACGCGATGCCAGGTCGTCGCTTGGGAACGAGATCGGCACATCGACCCGACCCGCAACGAGCTTGCGAATGCCTTCAGGACGGGGGGTCGAGCGTGCCGCCGTCGCCTGTGAAAGGCTCTCAATGCCCTGTGTCGGGGTCGACTCGCGTTCAACAGAACGAACGGGCGGAACGGGCGTCACCGGGCGCTGGACGCGCTGGGGCTCATACGCCTGCGCGAGGCGGAGCGGGAAACCAGAACCAATGGCGTCGATGCGGGACATGAGCGTTGAGTGTAACGGACGCGATGGCCGCTGACCATGAGCGCCAAAAGTGCGCACGGGTGTCCCCAGACTATCCACATCCCTGCTGGATAGTTTCAGGGCAGGTTCCTCAGGATGTGCACGCGAGATCGAGGTGGGATCGCTCATCGGGATCTCCGGTAGTCCCGCAGCCGGTAGTCAAAGAGATAGAACGAATCCGCGTCGGTGGAGACGCGGACACGCCTGCTCATGAAGACCGAGGGGCGGGGCTCGGCGGGCCATGCGTCGAGCGGATAGATCGATTCGTTGGTGCGCACGGCGAGCATCGCATCGCGACGGCCATACTCGGGGAGATACTCGGGCGGGAGAGCCTGGGGATACTGCGGGATATCCGGAGACGAAAAGACCACATCCGAGGAAGAGCCTTGCGGCATCTTCGACTCGGATGTGGACGCGGGGGAGCTCGTTGCCGACGGGCCGCCAGCGCAGCCCGTCAGCAGCAGCAGCGAACCGGCGGCGACCGCCTTGGCAGCGGCCTTGACGCCCGACCGCCGTGCAGCGCGGGAGGCGGGGCTGATCTTGGATTGACTCGTTTCCACCAAGGGAACAAGGTCAATCCACGTGCCAATGGCCCCCCGTGCACATCCGAGGGTTCGGGTGGAAGGGGAAGTTGACCTGGGGCAACAACCGACAACGCGGATGGAAGACGATGTTGATTTTTTGCAACACGCGTCCGGGGCGCCAGGAGTTATCCAGGCCGGTTTGTCCGGCGATCAGGAGGCGTGATCCCACCCCAGGGTGCCGGCGTCGTGCACAGCGCCATCGGGGGCGATGATGCGGCACGTGGCAGGGCCTTGTTCGACTCGCCCGACGACCGTCAGCGGGATGTTCCGCTCGACAGCCCATCGGGCGAGTACCGAGTCGTCCGGCAGCGTCACCAACAGCTCATAGTCTTCGCCATCGCCGGCGGCCCGGCGCCAGCGATCGGGAGAGTCGGGGAGATCGTCATGCACGGGGAGACGGGCGGCGTCGATCGTGATCGTGACATTGGAAGCGTGTGCGACGCGGGCGGCATCGCGGCCGAGTCCATCGGAAAGGTCGATCATGGCCGAGGGTGAGGCATGTGCACAGAGCCAGGCGGCCTCGGCGACGCGCGGTGAGAAGCTGGCGTGGCGGCCGGAGTGGAGGGAGTTGCCGAGCCTGCCGGTGATGCACACGAGATCGCCGGGCCTCGCGGTGGATCGGAGAACGGGTCCCCGTGCGGTGTGCGGGGAACCGATGAGGGTGGAGGTGAGGATGAAATGCCCGCGGGTACCGTCTGCCAGCGCTGGTGATTGGGCGATGTCGCCGCCGATGAGGGGTGCGTTGAAGTGTTGCGCCCAGAAGTGCATGCGGTCAAAGAGCTGGTCGGCGGCGGCTTGGGGAAAGCCGGGGGGCATGCACGCGGTCGCGAGCGAGGCGATGGGGGTTCCTCCCATGGCGGCGATGTCTGAGACCGAGCGGGCGATGGCCTTGCGCGCGGCCGCGTCGAGTTCCGTGCGCGTGGGCGTTGGCGAGAGCGGGGGGACGTGCCGGCCTTCGACGAGGTGGTCGACGGTGAGGAGGATCGAGCCGCCGCCGGAGACGGCGAGGACTGCACAATCATCGCCGGGGCCGACCAGGACCTGCGGGAACCGTTCGAGGCCCTTGGACCGCGCGTAGATATGAGCCAGAAGTGCGGATTCGATCACGGTGGGAACGGTAGCGGAAACCGGGTCGCGGCGTCTGTACGATGTTTCCATGAGTAACAGCACGAGCGTCGCGGGGTCGGGGGTGGTTGGTGGGGTGAGCGGCTTCGTCCCGGCAGCGCTGGACGCGACCCGGTGGGAGAACATCGAGCCCTTGCAGCGGGCGCTCATGGAGCGGCCGGTCAATTCGCTGGAGGAGCTTGAGCGGTGGCTGCTTGACCGGAGCGAACTCGATGCGGCGTGCAGCGAGTCGCGGGCGAACCTCTATATCACGATGACCTGCCATACCGAGGACCAGGAGGTCCAGCGTGCGTACACGGCCTACGTGGAGAACGTGGCCCCGAAGCTCGAACCCGCTGCGTTTGAACTCGACAAGCGGCAGACGGAGCTTTCCCGCACACTCGGGCTCTCGAAGATCAAGGAAGGCCGGTACGAGGTCCTCGAGCGTGACACGGCGGTGGAGGTGGACCTCTTCCGCGAGGAGAACGTACCGCTCAACACCAAGCTGACGCTCCTGGATCAGGAGTACGACCAGATCATCGGCGCGATGACCGTCCAGTTTGATGGCCAGGAGCGGACGCTGCCGCAGATGGGGAAGTACCAGGAATCGACCGACCGCGCGGTGCGGGAATCGGCGTGGCGTCTCACGGCCGAGCGACGGCTGGTGGATGCCGACCGCATCGACGGGCTCTACGAGCAGATGGTGCCGCTGCGCGACCAGGTCGCCCGGAACGCGGGGTTCAAGGATTACGTGGGGTACGCCTTCAAGAGCAAGCACCGCTTTGATTACGGCGTGAAGGAGTGCATCGCCTTCCATGAGGCGTGCGAGAAGGTCGTGGTGCCGTTCATGCGGTCGCTCGATGCACAGCGGAAGAGCGCGCTGAAGCTTCCGACGCTTCGTCCCTGGGACCTGAGCGTGGACATCAAGGGCCGCGCGCCGCTGAAGCCGTTTGGCGCTGGCAAGGAGCTGATGGAAAAGTCGGTGGCGACGTTCCGGCGGCTTGATCCGCGGCTGGCGGGAATGCTGGCGGAGCTTGGTGACGGGACGAACACAAGCGGCCCTGCCGACGGGGCGAGCCTGGATCTTGATTCACGCAAGGGCAAGGCGCCGGGCGGGTATCAGTACATGCGTGACCGCAGCCGCAGGCCGTTCATCTTCATGAACGCTGCGGGGCTGCACCGCGACATGACGACGATGCTGCACGAGGCGGGGCACGCCTTCCACTCGACGCTGTGCAAGGATGAGCCCCTGGTCTCATACCGGCATGCGCCGATCGAGTACTGCGAGGTCGCGAGCATGAGCATGGAACTGCTCACGATGCCGTACTGGGACGAGTTCTACAAGGACTCGTCGGATCTTGCGCGGGCCCGTCGCAAGCAGATCGAGGAGAGCGTGACGCTGCTCCCGTGGATCGCGACGATTGATGCGTTCCAGCAGTGGGTGTATGCGAATCCGATGCACACGAGGGAGGACCGGACCGCGTTCTGGCTGACGCTGGATGAGCGGTTCGGGCATGCACTTGACTGGAGCGGGCTTGAGAAGTTCCGCGCGAAGGTGTGGCAGCGGCAGAGCCATCTCTTTGGTTCACCGTTCTATTACATCGAGTACGGGATTGCGCAGCTCGGGGCGCTCGGCCTGTGGGTGCATGCACTGGAGCGTGGCGAGAAGAGCGCGGTCGAGGCGTACGTGCGGGGGATGTCGCTGGGCGGGAGCAAGCCGCTGCCGCAGCTCTTTGGGGCGGCGGGTCTTGATTTTGACTTTGGGCCCGCGGTGGTCGAGAAGATCGTGAAGCGGGTGGAGCGGGAGCTGGAGATGTTGCCGGAGTGAGGAAGCATGGCCGTGAAGGAGCAAAGCCCAGGCTGCGCGTGTGCGGGTTCCGCGTCACGCGGCTTGTTGCTGTGGTGGGCTTGCTCGTTGTTCTATGGATGTCGTGGCCTGCCCCGAGGCAGGCAAGGACTTTGTGGTCCGCAGGGAGCGGCGCGGAGCCTGAGGGCTTTACGTACCATGCGTTTCCGAAGGATCCGGGAGTTGCGTTGTTTGGTGAACCGGATCAGAACGTGATCGACGTGCTTGATCGTGCACTGGGCAACGAACTTCCTGAATCGATCGAAGCACCGTGGATTCGGGTGAACGTTGCGGAAAGGAGTGTGTGGGTACGCGGGAGCGATCTCGTGCTCGATCCCGTGGGATTGCAGGTCGAGCAGTTGCTAAAGCGATATGCAGTTCGCCTCGTGCGGGTGTCGGGCGATGCACATGCCTACGCGAGTTTCAAGCAGGAAGTACGCGGCGGGCAGACGGTGCAGGTGCTCACGCTGCACTTTGATGACTACGTCGAGAGTTACGAGTACATGGTGCGGGGCACGCAGATTGTTCCGTTGTCGATGAAGCTGGTCGATGGGAAAGCAGTGGGGTTTGATGGGGCGATCAGGTTCTTGCGATCGCTGGTGATTCTGGGCGTCGTGTGGCTGGTTGTGGTGGTGGCGGAGCGGGTATGGATTTGGCGGGGTAAGGGAGCGGATGGCGTTGAGCGAGGCGTGCGCAATGCAATTGAGCAGTAGATGCGTGCGTTGGGCTCGCGCTTTGAATCGTGCGTTCTGTAGGGTGCGACCGGTCTGCATCGCTGGAGGAGCGAGAAGTGCAAGAGCTGCAGAAGCCGCCGATGAGCCTTCGGCTGTTGTGGATATGCAACGCTACTGCATCGGGCGTGGTATGCATGTTCGGGGGAGGGTTTTTGTCGGTGCGGGTGGTTGCCTCTTGGCCTCGCACGGTTTGGACGAGCGAGAGTGGCGAAAAGCCGCCCGAGTTCATGCTGGTCGTGTTTCCCAAGCAAGACGGAACCGAAATTCTCAGTGAGGTTGGCTTACAGCCCGTGGGCACGCTGGACGTGGCGAGCTGGGCGTATGTGTCGATGTCGTTGCATCCGACGGCGCGGTTTCGCCTGGGTGAATCAACGTGCGTTCGACACGATGACGTGCGGTTGTATGTGGAAGAGCCGGAGCGGAGCGAACTGCTTGGCGAGATGGCAGCGAGCTGCGTGTTTACGCCGGATGCCTCGGGTGGAACGGTGTTGCGAGTTTCGCGGCAGGAGCTCGGGCATTTTCCTTCTACAAAGTTCTTCGAGTATCACGTGGGTGTGCATGGTGAGTTCACGCCCGTTTCCATCACCGAGCGGGATGGACATGCGGCGACGATGCAGGCGATTGCTGCATGCGGTGTGTGGTTGATTGTGGGAGGTTGTGTCGGAATCGCCGTGCACCGCATCCTGCGGAGGCGGTGGGAGAGGGAGTTTGTGGGTGGTGGGGTGTAGGCAGGGGTTCGCCCTGCCGGGCGAGATCGAATGAAGTGCCCAACCAGGGGCTGGTTCGCAAATCCTCGCGGCGCCCCTGGCAACTATCGAGCGCCCTGCCGGGCGAAGTAGGCGGAGACAGGCAGAGGCGAAGCACAGGTCTTTGCCTGATGTTCACAGCAGGCCCGTCGAATCCTTCACGCCCAGTGTTGCATAGATCTCGCGCGTCGCGGTGCTCTTGTTGAGCGTGTAGAGGTGAATCCCCGCGACTCGGTTGTCGAGGAGGTCTCTGCACTGCTCGGTGGCCCAGTGGACGCCGACCCTGCGGACGGCGTCGTCGTCACCGCCTGCACGGTTGACTGCACGGATGAGCGGGGCGGGGTAGCGGGCGCCGAGGGCAAGCTCTGCCATCTTGCGCATGCCGCCGATGGAAGTGATGGGCATGATCCCCGCGATGATGGGAATGCGGATGCCCGCAAGATCAGAGCGGTCGCGGAAGTCGTAGAAGTCGCGGTTGTTGAAGAAGAGCTGGGTGATGATGAAATCAGCGCCCTGGTCGACCTTGGCCTTGAGCCGGTCGAGCTCCATCAGGCGGTTGGGCGTGTCAGGGTGGCCTTCGGGGAAGCCCGCGACGCCGATCGCAAAGCCGCAGCGGTTGTGCGGATGACGGCCCGCGTCGTTGAATCGCTTGATGGCGCGGACGAGGTCACAGGCGTGGGGAAAGTCCTTGTGCGGATCACCCTGCGATGCGACGTCCCAGTTCTTGGGCATGTCGCCGCGGAGGGCCAGGATCTTGTTGATCCCGGCGGCGGCGTAACGCTCAAGAATCTGGTCGATGTCGGCGGCGGAGTGGCCGACGCACGTGAGGTGGGGCATCGGGTCGAGGGAGGTCGACGTCCGGATGCGGACGACCAGGTCGTGCGTGAGCTGGCGGGTGGAGCCCCCCGCGCCGTAGGTGACCGAGACGAACGTGGGCCGGAGCTGTTCGAGCTCGGCGATGTGCTGGAAGAGGTCTTCCGCGCCCGCGGCGCTCTTGGGAGGGAAGAACTCGAAGGAGAAGGTGGTCCTGCGCTGGGCGAAGATGTCGCGGATGTCGATCACGTGCGTTCCGGGAGAAGCTGCTGGGGCGATCGTGTC
The DNA here is from genome assembly GCA_035298585.1 of Phycisphaerales bacterium. Classification (GTDB taxonomy): domain Bacteria; phylum Planctomycetota; class Phycisphaerae; order Phycisphaerales; family UBA1924; genus JAEUJB01. Next base: position 3,113 of record DATGXW010000340.1, on the reverse strand, counting down.
GCCTGGACTTTGGGGGGACATTGTAGGAGAGAGGCCCGGGCTGAGGTGGGGCGATGGGCTGCTCTGTGTGCACGAAAAAAGGCCCCGGCGCGGAGCCGGGGCCTTTGCAATGAGGCGTCACGATGGGGGACCGTTCTCAGCAGCCGCGCTCGAAGGCCTGCACGAAGGCGGTGAAGTCTTCGATGTCGACGAAGCCCGAGCAGTCAAAGTCGGCGGTGTTCTCGCCGAGCTCAAACTGCTGGACGAACGCGTCGTAGTCCTCGGTGTCGACAAAGCCCGAGCCGTCGAAGTCCGCCGGGCAGCGGCTGTTGCCGACGTACATGAGGACCTGGTAGGACTGGTCGGGGCTGGAGGGATCGCCGCCGCCGCCGGTGGGATCGTTGAACTCGCCGTTGCCGTCGACGTCGTAGACGATCTCGGCGTTGAAGACCAGGCCGCCGAGGTTGAACGAACTGCGGGGATCGCGGGTCGGGCAGAGGCCCTGGTTGTTCCAGCCGCCGGCGACGATCATGTTCGACCAGGTGGTCTCGGAGGCGATGGAGTTGCTGTCGGCGACCTGCATGAACTGGATCTGGTAGGGCGTGCCCGAGTTGAGGCCGCTGAAGGTGTCGCCGAGCTCGACGATCAGCTCGAGCTGCCAGCAGCTCGAGGCGGGGTTGTAGACCGCGCGGATGAGGGCGCTGTCAAAGTCCGTGAAGGGCGTGCCGAACTGGTCAGACTTGTTGAGCGCGACCGCTGAGGTGAACCAGATGTTGCCGGCCGAATCGGTCATAGGCGAGGAGAGCGAAGGACCGACGGGGGAGCCGCCGGTGACCTCGAGCATGCTGGCCAGGCGGCCCATGGGCGCGTCATAGGTGGGGGAGTTGATGTCAAAGTCGACCTGGCCGTCGAACTCGCCGGCGTCGCCGGTGAAGGGGATGCCGTCGTTGCCGACGTCGCCGAAGATGGGCTTGCCGGAGAGGTTGGGGGTGTCAACCCAGGCCGCGAGCTTCCACGAGCCGTTGGTGAAGGGGGCGCTGAAGCCATCGTCCTCGTACACCGCGATGACGTTGTAGGGGTTGGTCGCGGTGTTGGAGGAGGCGAGCATCGCCGAGGCGACGCGGGTGAAGTTCACGGTCTGGCCCAGGGAGACCTGTGCGTTGCCGCCGCGGGCCGCGACCTGGCTGCGGTAGTTCTCAAAGGCCGGAGCGCCGGGGGCGAAGGTGAAGGGATCGCAGCTGTCGGAGATGCTCAGCGGACGGGTGATGGTGACGGCCGAACCGACCGAGCCGTCGCCCTTGATGCCCCAGATGCTGAGCGAGTCGGTCGCGCCGCCGCCGGCGGTCGACTGCGAGAGGATGCCGCCCGTGGCGACCTCGTTGGCGCCGCCCAGGAGGGGGGCGGGGTAGACGTGCACGCCGCCGCGGTGATCGCCCGTGCCGGGGCGATGGGTGTTGACCTCGCTGACGAGGTTGCTGTTGGTCTCAAAGACGTAGTTGCGGTTGAAGTTCGAGCCCAGGACGCGGGCCACGCCGCTCGACGAGAGGTCGGCGGGGAGGATGTTGGGGGTGTTGTGGGCAACGGTCGAGGCGCGCGTGGCGTCGAGGGGGGCAACCAGGTCGACCCAGACCGAGGCGGCCGCGTCCGAAGCGCCGCCGGTCTTGCTGATCTGGTTGATGGCCGAACCGCTGCGCTGGCCGGCGTTGACGCGGAAGTAGTTCACCTCGGTCGAGCCGAAGCCGTTGACGGTGTCGGCGATGCCAAAGCCGTCAGCGCGGATCGCGACGTTGCCCCGGGCATCAACGCCGCCGAGGCCGAACTGGGCCGTGTCGCCAGCGCCGACCGAAGGCTGGTTGACCGCGGTCACGACGCGCGAAACGTAGAGGCGGGAGGGGAAGGTCGTGTCATACCCGAAGATGGCCGTGGTGATGCCGTTGTAGTTGCGGCCGCCCTCGTCGGTGCCGAAGTCGGCGACGATCGCGCCGAGCTGGGTGTAGACCTCGGGGGCCGCGGTCGGCGAACCGGCGAGGTTCTTGGTCCCGTCGGGGTTCACGCCAAAGCCGGGGCCGAACCACTCGCGGTAGCTGCCGACGGGGGGAACCGTGTTGGGGCGGGCCGTCGAGCTGATGCCCGCGGCCGACTGGAGGTTGTTGAAGAAGGTCGTCCCCGTCCGGTTGGTCTTCATCAAGGGGGCGATGCCGAACTTGGTGTTCCACGAGCCGAAGAGGTCGGCCATGTCGATCACGTAGTTCAGGCGCTGGGTGTTGGTCGTGTAGGCGCCGACCGCGTCGCCGGGAAGGCCCGCGCTGGTGCCGGTGCTGTCCTGGGCAAGGGCGGTGGCTGAACAGCCGGCGGCCGTCAGGATCGCGATGATCACGTTGCGATGGTTCATTCTCGTTTCTCCGTTGTGTGACTCAAACTCAGAAGTGCACTCTCTCAAGGTCCAGCAGGGGGATGTGCCAAGGGACTGATCGCCGAGGATCTCCTGACCGAGGCGAGGTCCGATGGCTGAAACACAAAGTCTGAGAGCGTTGGCGTGAGCCTGGATGTGGCGGACTCGCCATCCTGGCGTTCGCACGAGACACGTGTCTCGGGGAAATGACTTTACGGAGACAGCGCGATGGCGACCAGCGAACAGAACGTTTGGATTGGCCTAAATCCGTGTGTACGGCCGGTTTTCGGCCCTTGCGAAAACGACCGGATTCGGGCTGTGAAGAACCCGATGGGCTTCTCGAAAAGCCCAGCTTGCCCATTTTTACATTTGTGTCCCGATTACACCCCCCCGCGACGCGTCCGCCACGCCGGCCGCCAGTTGGGCCGCCAGGCGTGCATTGGAACGGACCAGGGCGAGGTTTGCACGCAAGGTGGCCCCCCCCGAGCACGTGTGCAGCGCGGCGAGCAGTCGCGGCGTGGCGTCGCGCCCATCGGAGGGGGTCCCGACCGATCGCTCAGCCTCGGCCAGCCATCCACGCCACGAGGCCGCATCGAGTTCGTCGGCGGCGGGGATCGGATTGGCGATCACGATGCCCCGGCCGGTGCGTGCAAGTTCAAAGTCGATGAAGGAGGCGAGCTTGCGGACATCGTCGAAGCGGGCGTCGACCCCACGGTCAGATGTTCGGAGATAGAACGCGGGG